>CACYHD010000045.1 GCA_902774125.1 uncultured Lachnospiraceae bacterium | reverse complement strand
TGCAGATATATAATTATCATTAAATAATATATCCCCCTCTAGAGATACCGATTTATTATGACAAATAATAACCGTACCTTCATAATCTGTATTATTCTTTATTTCTTTTCCTTCTGGTGAAAAAATTATGATATTTCTAAACAAACGATCTTTACTGTCATATATAATAGTTTCTCCGCATATTAGTTTATATGAGATGCTATTTAATGGATTATCAATAGCAATATTTTGAGGATATATTCTATACCCACCAATTATTTCTTTTATTTTAGGACTATTTTCTTCATATATTTTTTTGGATCCTTCAAAAACTTCAATAACTATTTTTCTATAGTCAAATTCATTTTTTACAGAATGTATTTGTGGTGACAAAACTATTCTATTGCTTATATAAGAAAAAATAGGTTCCCACTTTGACCTTAAACCCTTTTCTTCTTGATTTCTAACCTTGTCCTTTTCCTCTAATTTGCTTACCCATTGAGAATAACCTTTTTTTAAATATGAATTGCTGATTTCAACAGGCTTATCCCAAATATATTTATCAATTAAATTTACAACAATAACGCTCAATTTTATTATTTCTAAAACATTTTCTTTATCATCAATTAACTCTTTTGTTGTACTTATCAGCTTATACGTTTTTTTAGTAACACTAAGTTTAATTTCGTCATCTTTTGACATTTTATTACGTAAACTATCATAAACAAACTGAAAATCATCATACATATTATCAGTTATTTCATATTCAAAATTTTGTTTATATATGTCAAAAACAAAATCAAAAAAAGATGCCAAAAACGGTGCCGGAACTATAGCATTATGTAATGCATTATTTATTATTCTTTTATCATTATTTTCTATTACTCTATATTTTTTTAAAACATCTCTTATTAAACCTTCTATTTTTTGTCCAGAATACTCCTGATATAATTTGTAATAAGTTTCTCGGACGTATTCATAATAACTTCCATCATAGTTCAACATCCCTATTAATACTAAAGATATAAATACAATTTCACTATTTTTAACACTAATTCTTGAGTATGAGCTTAATGTTCTGCTCAACTCTATTTCTGCCATATAGTGTATTCTTTTGATTGTTTTTTCATCATCTAAAATTTCAATTAAATCTATTCCTATATTTTTTCTATTTTGAACTTGCTTTTTTAAATAATTAATTTGATTTTCAACTCGATTAATTGAAAAATTAGATTCTTGATTATCAACGCTTTGTCCCATCACAATTTCACACAAAAAAAGTAGGTATTCCTTTTGCGAATACGTTAATTTTTCTTCCATCAAAATAAGATCAATCTGCTCTATAATTTCAGATTGCTCTTTTTCATAAACTAACTCGCGATTTTTACCTACCCAGTTTCTTAATTCTTCGATTTTCGTTTTACTTATCTTTTTCTCACAATTTACACCATCAATAATGCCTACTAACTCGCTAATATTCACCATAGGCACGCCTCCAACTAATAATTTACCCGTTCAAAACTCTATAAGAATTATATCATTATACCTAAGTAAAAAAAAGATCTGCAGCTAATTTTATTAATATATAAATAATATAATAGAGCAGATACTCTCATAACTGCTCCATCAAAAATAACCTATCTTTCTTTTTTACCCTTCTTACTCTCATTAATCTCATACATATTCGTATTATAAAGATTGTACAACTTACTGCCCTTCTCAACCGTATTGTCAAACGACACAATCTTCTTCCCGAACCTTAACAAACTAGTTCCAGAAGGACTATCAATCACATAGTTAAGTTGCTCAGGCCTCATCTCCAAAGGCTCTGTAATCTTTTCGATATCTTTATTCGACTGATTAAAAAGTAATACAAACGCTGAATTTGACAACATTGTCGTAGCAGTTTCACTTCTAATTACATCGATGATATTCTTAGTAATGCAGTTACAGAGTCCTCACGTCTGACGAACGATGTTTGATACTGGAACAGATGAACAATACACCACATACTCATCTTCTGCACTGGCATTACTCGTTTTCTGCGATGGCATCGCAATAAACTTTCCATTAGCTTCATTCACTATCCTGATACCATTTACCCTGCCAATAAATGTTGCTACCACTTATATGTAGTATAAAGGACAATTTTTCAAAAAAAAATAGCGTGAACTTCTATTGAAGTACACACTATTTTTCTACAATCATAACATTATACTATGTAATCTCATTTTTCTTTTTTAATAATCCTTTTATATATGTATATCTGACAAGATATGCATATATATGATATGCGTAGTATATCATGCGATTTATTGCTCATATAATTTTTATCAAAACTATTTCTGCTTATTTTTTCCCAAACTTCACCTTCACACTACTCCCCTTCACGCACTTGCCAAGTCGCTTCGTATTTTTCACTCGGCCGATTTTCGTATAAGAGTAAGGTGTGCTAAAGGACTTGTAAAAGATCACTATACAGTCATTGCCATAAAGCATAATGTCGCCTTTTTTTATTTTTTTGACCTTCTTCGCGTTGGTCGGAAGTGTAAAATCCACGTAGTGATAAATTTCATTTCCATTCAACTTGGTCATAGAAACGCCAAGCGGCAGCTTCTTCTTAAACGCCTTGGCCGTCTTGTTTTGGTACAGCTTGATTCCGACATTAGTCCCGTTTATTCTGAGAGTGTACTTGGTCTTGGCCAGCACGTCGCTCCTTGCGGGAACCGCTGCCAAAACAAGCGCTATTATCAATGGAACGGCTATGTATTTTTTTAGTAGTCTAGTGTTCATTTGATTTCTCCGTTTTAAATATGTTTGTTTTATCAATTAATTGTCAAACGTATGGTATTTTACAATAACTTCTGCATCAGGATAGTATCTCAAGTTACTTGAAAAGTCATCATCGCCATCAATCTCAACAGCTTCAACTTCGCCTTCTTCAGTCACCCACCCGGTAACCAAATCATCTATTGCTTCAGTTTCCACATTTGTAAAACCTTGTTTTTCAAGTTTTCTGACTACCGCTTTGTAATCTTCACCTACCAAATCCTCTGCAGAGTAGTTTACTCTTATTTTTCCATCGGTTTGCTCTCTATAGTATTCAAAACCCACTCCAACAGTCACCGCAACTGCTATACAAATAACTGCTATTATCTTTAGAATTTTTCTTTTGTGCACATCTTTTGAAATAACGTCGCCAAAACTATCTAATAGTTTTTTGTTTGACGGATCGGTTGTTTTTGCGTCGCTCAACTTGCTTTTGTCGCCAAGTGTTATTGCCACCATATCGTCAAAACCTTTTTCTTCCTCTGTTCTATTAGAAATGTTTTCTATACTTAATCTTCTTTTAGGTATCTTTTTCCCCTTTTCTGCCATCTTCATGCACCTCATTCTAAATATTCAATGACAGACTGCAAATCAGGTCCTTTGAATTGGCTAATATCCTCTGCATATCTATCAGTAATATAATCAATGACAACCTTTCTGTCTTTATCTGTTATTTCTCCATTGTTCAAAATTTTGCCAAAAGCATTATAAAAACGGACTTCTTCTTTATTCATCTTCACTTTATTGCTTTGATCTGAATCAATCAAAATTTCAAGATACTCTTTAAGTGCGTACTGATAAATAATACTTCCGCGAATATATTTGCTTTGCTTATTTTTCTGTAAAAGTTGCCATCCTTTCAACGCCGCATAGCGTATTTTTAATTCACTTAAATAGCTGTTTTGATTATTTATTACAGTGCGTAACCTTTCTACCTCTGCTTGAAGAGATTTCACTTGTTCTTTTAATTCGCTAAGTTCTGGTTTGCGACTTAATGTACCGACTATGAAGCCTCCTATACTACCAAGTCCTACCCATACTAATACTGGAACAGGCATTATTACTTCCTCCCTTCTGCTTTTTAATAATCCTACCGCCTCACATCGGCGTTCCGACTTCAATCAGGTTGCCGTCTGGGTCGTAAAACCGCATAACCTTCTGGCCCCAACTGTGTTCCATCAGCTTGTTGACGTATTCCGTCTCAGGATACAGCCGCTCCAGCCTCTCGACAAAACCCTCAATGTCGGCCTCCTCGAAGTATAGCTCGCTGGCATTGTTTTTACCTTCAATCTCACTCTTCAGAAAACTTTTCCAAATAGTTCTGTCTTGCAACACCAGACCTTCCGTCAGTATAACGTTGCCATCATTGTCCAGCACCACGTCTAGACCAAAAAGATCGTGGTAGTACTTCTTTGATTTTTCTATGTCGTCTACGACGATTAATACGTTTTTGAGTTTCATAATTTTCTAATATAGACTTTGCCCTTTCCTCTGCCTCAAGTGACAATTCTTTATCATTTATAGCAGATTTTTTCTCCTTTCTCACTACTCTTTTGTCATTTTTTCATCAATAGATACTAATCTATCAATTATTTCTCCGAAACCATACAGCACCAAAAAGCCGAAAATATCTGCAGATATATATATGAGCGCACTAGTTATAAAAAAAGTAATATTAGTATTTATATACGCTGCTATTCCCCTTAGTCCTATAACTGTTACACATATTCCACTAATCAAAAATAATATTGCAAATATTTTTAGTCCTTGACCTATTGGCGAAGTAATTCTTTCTTTTTTCATCTTTTTACCTCCATTCTTTCTTTATACCTTTAAGTCCCTTATTCAATTTTCCCGTTCATTTACCTACTTCCAATTATACCACATCAACCCCACAAAAAAAGAGCAGCCCCGGCTGCTCTTTCCTTTTGTTCTTAGTAACTACACCCTAATTTCTACCTTGCTGCCGCCACTTTTTTCCTTAGTCACTATAATCTGTCTGTCGATTCGAGACTTTAGATCCTCCACGTGGGAGATGATTCCTACGAGGCGGTTGCTGGCTGTTAAGTTGGCTAATGCTCTGTAGGCTAGGTCCAATGATTCCGGATCAAGGGAGCCGAAGCCTTCGTCCACGAACATAGTGTCCACTCTTATGCCGCCTGCTGATGATTGCACTTCCTCAGAAAGGCCTAGAGCTAGTGACAATGACGCCATAAACGACTCGCCACCGGACAGTGTTTTGACGCTTCTAGTCGTGCCATTATAGTGGTCTAGCACTTCAAGTTCCAGTCCCATCTGGCTAACTAGCGAGTCAGAATCTTTGCGGCGACGTAACTCGTACTGACCACTAGACATCTGCATTAGGCGGATGTTCGTCTTAACGAGAATTCTATCCAGGTACGTAGCTTGGATATACACCTCCAGCATTAGTTTTTCCTTGCCGTTGATACTTCCTGATGCCGTGTCAGCCAAGGACTTAATCCACTTCTGCTTCTTTATAATCTCGCCAATTTCTTGTTCCTTGGCTTCTATCTTATCAACCAGGTCGCTATTAATACTTATTCGTGTAGAACACTCTCGCACGCTGGCGTTGAGTTGCGACTGGTTTTGTTCTAATTCTTTCTTCTTATTCTCTTCTGCTTCCAAAACAATTTCTTTTTGGCCCTCAAGAGATTGCTCGAGCGTCTTGATTTTTTCCTCTAGAGCTGTCATATTTTTTTCGTATTCCTTGAGGTTGGCATCAGCCATATCATATGCACGTTGGATTGATTCAATCTCCTTTTTCGTATCAGCGATTATGGCCTGTGCCTGTTCCATGCTATCAAGTGTCAGCTTGTCCTTGAGCTTAGCTAGCATCTCCTTCTTGTTCGCTAGATCTGTAGCCTTCGCTGCCATCACATTGGCCAAGTTGCTCTGCTCTGTTTCCTGCTCGTGAATAGTCTGTCTAAGAGTTGGAATAGAATTATCCAACTGCTCTCTGAGAGTTATCTTTTCTCTAACTGCCTCAATAGAGCTGCTCAGCTGGTCCAGTCTAGCCTTCTGCTTATCGATAAGCTCCCTAAGCTTCTGCTCGGCGTCTTTCAGATTCATATGCTCCACGTCATCTATAGCCAAAACCTTTCCGAGACTTGCTCTAACCTTCGCGTCAGCCTGGTCAAAAAGTGTCTGAGCCTGGCTAGCTTTCTTGCTGCTCTCGCTCCATTTTATGTTGCTTCGCTCGAGTTCAGCCTTCTTAGTTTTGAGCTTCTCCTCAGTAGGCACCTCTGTCGACAAAACCGCAGGAGATGGGTGATCCATAGAACCGCATACAGGACATGGCTGCCCTGCATCAAGCTCAGATGCCAATATTCCTGCCTGTCCATCCATAAAAGCTTTTTCCAAATGGTCGTATTGTTCCTTGACGGCCTGATACTGTCCCGTCGCTTCCACATATTGCTTCTGGCACTTTTCATAATTGTTGTGCTCTGTCCATCTCTCGTTGTATTCCATTCCGATAGACTTGTAGCTTTCCATCTGCTGCTCGCACTCCTTGTGCTCTGCTTCTAACTTGGCATACTGCTCCGCCGGATTGCCCAGGTCTGCCAGTTGTTTTTCGCTATCGTCTAGCTGTTTTTTGTTAGCCTCAATCGATTTCTGCCTGTTGGTCTTCTGCGCCTCTAGGTCAATCACTTCGCTTTCTATTGTTATCACTATATTAGCTAACGTAGCGGCCTCATCTAGCTTAGGTATTTCTTCTTCAATTTTTGCCTGCCTCTTGGCTAGCTTGTCCTTCTTGGCTAGGTTGTTTTTGGCCTCAGCAAAATCTGCATTGAGTTGTGCTTCCTTGGCCTTCTCTGATGCAATAAGCGCCTTGGCCTGAGCTAGCTGTTCCTTGTTGCTTGCCTGAGTCATGCCCTGGCCGATGTTCTGGTTGACAATCGACAGTTCCTTATTTATGTCTGCTAGCTGCTTGCCCAGCTCATCCACGCTAGCCTGGTCCACCTCAATCAGGCGCCCCAAAACGTCTAACACGTCAGCCACTGGTTTTTCTGCCAGATTATCAACAAGCACCGATTCCTTAGCCTCAGCGTCCACACTTATTCCGGCTATGTACTGTTGCAAACTGGCGTTAGCTGCCTTGGCTTGATTGGTTATCGCCTTGCTCGCATGGGCGAGATTCTCCTGCAACTTTTTGTAGTTTTCTGTCTTAAAAAGATTTCTAAAAATAACTCTACGTTGGTCAGTGTCCGCTAGCAACAGCTTCATAAAATCTCCCTGCGCAATCATTGCAATCTGCACGAACTGTTCCTTATCTATTCCAAGAATGTCAGTTATTTTTGTGTCCACCTCTGTTATCTTGGTCAAAACACTTCCATCAGGTAGCTCCAACTCGGCCCCGCTCTCCTGCGTTGTAAAGCCTTCACCCCTTGTCTTAGGTCGCATGTATGATGGGTTGCGCTTGATCGTATACACCTCACCTCTGTGGGCGAACTCAAGTATAACCTCCGTTGGAGTTGAATCCGCTGCGTACTTGGATCTGAGCATCTTGGGCTCACGATTGCCGCCGCTAGACCCACCATATAGGGCAAAACAAATTGCATCGAATATTGTTGTCTTGCCTGCCCCGGTGTCTCCCGTTATTAAATATAATCCATTGTCACCTAGCTGATCCATATCCAGTTCTATTCTGTCTGCATATGGTCCGAAGGCTGATATTGTTAGTTTGAGTGGTCTCATATATTCTCCTCCTAGTCGTGCCAGATTGTTTCTATCTGCTCTGCCACGAACTCCTCCTAGTCGTGCCAGATTGCTTCTATCTGCTCTGCCACGAATTGCTCCTGCTCCTCGCTCATAGGCTGGTTGTTCTGCTTCTCGAACAGCTCGCCAAAAAGTTCTAGCGGCGACTTGTCCTCAATATAAGCCGCATCGCCTATTACCTGGTTAGTTCTCGTTCTCGTATTGTCGTAGGACAACTTCATAATGTTAGGATAAATCGCTCGAAGTCTGCTTATCGCCTCCATCACATCGTCCTCGTCAGTCAAAACAGCGTGGATGTAATCCTCAACATCTGTTCCCTCATAATTTTCTTTGAGAACTAGGTCGTCGTACTTGCCCTTGATCTCTCGCATGTCGTGAAGTGGCTTTAACTCTACCTCACTTATCTCAATGTCACCCTTCGATTTTATGTCAACCACACTAACAGACTTCACATGGTCTTTTTCTGAGAAGGAATACTTCAGTGGAGTTCCACAATATCTCACTGTGTCTCTTCCGATTTTTTGCTTGCCATGAATATGTCCAAGCGCCACATAGTCAAAAACATCAAAAACTGAAGCGTCCACGTTATCAAGTCCGCCTACGATAATTTCCTCTGACTCACATCTACTCGCGCCTGTGACGAACTGATGTGCCACTAGAACATTTCTGACCGCGTTGTCTATATCGAGCCCGTCAATTATTGCTCTGAGGGCATCTGTGTAATCACTTATTTCCTCGTCCGGATAGAATCTTTTTACATCCGCAGGCTTAACAAACGGCAACAAATATATGTTGAGGCTGCCGTATTGATCCTCAAGTCTGCACACCTTAACCTCTCCTTCAAACTTGGGTGATACGAAGATGCCGTTGTTCTCGATGAGGCTACTGTGCTCCGATAGACGTACCGCTGAGTCGTGATTGCCACTTATAACGTACACCGGTATGTCTGCCTTGCTCAGGCTCACTAAGAACTGGTCCCACAACTTGATAGCCTCTTCCGGTGGCACGCCTCTGTCAAAAACATCGCCGGCCACAATGACGCCGTCGGCCTTCTGCTCCTTAGTAATCTCTATTATTTCCTTGAGAATGTACTCCTGATCCTTAATCATGGAGAATTCATTAACCTTTTTGCCCAGATGCAAATCTGATAAATGTATTAGCTTCATACCCACTCCTTCTCTTTTTTTGCTATAACTATAATAACATTTTTACTGTCCAAAAAAACACCCTATTGCCAGATATCCAGCAATAGGGTTTCAATTGTTTTTGTTTTTATATTTTATTATTTGGCTTTAACTGTTTTGATAGCTGACCAAGCACCGTATACCTTAGTCTTGCCATCTAGATTGTAAGCTCTAGCTCTAACGAACAACTTCTTCTTGCCCTTGAGCTTCTTGCTGTTAAGTTTAACATTAACCTTCTTAAAGAATTTCTTGAATAATGTTTTTTTGGCTTTCTTAGCTAGCTTCTTAGACTTGAATACTGCTACCTGATAGCCCTTAGCGTTTGCAGCTTTCTTAAGTTTGAGTTTTAACTTCTTAGCTGATTTTTTCTTGCTGTAAACTTTTTTGATCTTAACCTTAGCAGGCTTCTTAACAACCTTCTTAGCTGTAGTCTGCTGTGTTGGTGCTACAGTTGTCTCAGCTGTTGGAGCCTCTGTTGTTGGAGCCTCTGTTGTTGTAACTTCCTGAGTTACTGTCTCAGACTGCGCCTGAGTTGTTGTAACTTCCTGAGTTTCCATCGCTGCAATAATACCAATTTCCTGTGGTGTTTCTGCATAATCAGAAATTGCAAAAATGTATGTTGTATTAGCAGGAACAAGAATCTCCATTTCAAGATCCTCTAGTTCTTCCGATTCTTCGTCGTAAGGCTGCTCATGTGATTCAATCTCGTTGCCCTGCGCGTCGTAAACGTCGAAGTCTATACCTTCGTATTCTTCATTATCGCCTTTGTATGTAGCAGTGATAGTCCACTTCTGAGGTAGGTCGCCTGTAGTTACCTTAAATAACTTGCCAGCGCCCTCTGCACCTACTGTATTAATTGAATATTCACCAGCCTCAAAATCCGGGATATCTTCTATTTTTTTGACAACAGGAGTGAATAGCTTAACAACTTCTGTGTCGTCTGGAGAGTAGACTAGATTATATCTGGCATATACATCTCCATTACTTTCTCTGTAGATTACTGCTTCTACTTCATCAAAAGCAATGTAGCAGATATCATCAACCTCATCATACTCATCTTCGTAATCAAATGATGTGTATGTTCTAGTCTCACCGTTATCAAGCTTAGCCTCAAACTTTGTTCCATCATTGTATATTCTATTGTCATTGATGCCCTCATAGAATTCGTTAACTTCATCAAGGTTAGCTACTCTAAAACTTGTAATAGACTTAGCATCAGTTGTTAACTTGAGCTGAACATTAGCAAAAGGCTCGCTTTCCACGTCACGAACTCCGAGAATCAACTCAGTATCTTCATCTTTGTCGAATCTTAGTGCAGAGTCGATGTCTTCAGTTTCTTCGTCAGTATCATCGTTGCTGTCAATCTCGCCACCCATCGCATCGTAAAGTGTAAGCTCTGTATCATTGTAGATATCGTAGTATTCGTCTTCTTCGTCTTCAATGTCTAGAACAACTGTGTAAGCCTTAGCTGTTCCTGTAAGTGTGCTCTGATCCACTCTGAAGAACTGCTCAGTTGTTTTGCCTCTAAAGTAATCAGCACCAATAGTATCACCTAGCTTAATTGTTGGCATCTGATTCACGTCAACGTACTGAGGTGTATACAAAACATCCTCGAACACATCAACAGAGTTAACAGAAACCTTAATCATAACTTTTCCTTGAGTATAAGTTACAGTAGCTTTACTTGTGTACTGTGAAAAACCACTTAGAGTAAAGTCTCTTTTGGCACCTTCTGTCTTTTTAAGATCGCTCTTAAAAGTAAAGTACACCGGAACATCTCCACCGTCTACCACTACTGTTGTTCCCTTAGCAACTGCAATATCGTCGTTAAAACCATTGTAGTATGTTGATTGATAGTCAATCAATTCTGCTGAGTAAACATCCGCTTTAACACTGCTTGCTACTAGCGGACATAAACCTAAAATCATTGCAACGCTCATAAACATAGCAATAATCTTTTTTGAAAATCATTTCATTTTATTTCCTCCTTGATTCTATTTTAAGGCCGTAGCCCTGTTACCTAATTAATCATTATATAATCCAAATGTAATGCAATTGTAATAGACCTACACCTGCACAACTACGCAGTGCTCCAGGTCCTCTATGCCTGTCTCGCCGTACATTGTCTTAGGACAAACATAAATAATCTTGGCATATTTTTTGAAGGAGTTGTTGTCCATAACATAGTCTGCTGTTTTGCGCACTGAAGATCTGGCTTCTGTATCTAGTATCTCGTGCAATGCCGCATCATACTCCTCAGGCTCCTCGATGTTGCGCTCCTCCACTAAATCCTTCACTGTGTTCATTCTGTACAATGTATGACCTCTGCGGTCCTTCATCAGCTCGCTGCTAATGTTAGAAACCGCTGTGATAATCCCGTTGTTAACCTCACGCTCTTCCTTGTCCGCATAGTCAAAAATAACCATAATAGAATTGTCGTTAGGTGTGTTGAGTTCTTTGACTAAAATCTTACCAGACTTGGCTGTAAGCTTCCAGTGAATGTTTTTGATTGTATCACCGCGTCTGTATTCTCTAATCTGCAAAATCTCAGATATATCGTTGCCGACAACGTTTTTGTACGTAGTCTCCTCGCCCTCGGAAACTCCATCCTTAATCGTCTCGATGTGCTGGTACTTCTCAACCGGATACTCGTAGTAGAAGCCTTCCTTGGCCGCCTCCACACTTCTATATGCCAGGTCCATCCAGTCGTACACCAGGCAGCGCTCCACCCTAAGGTCCACGCGTCCGCAGTACTTGCTCATAATAGGCAACCTGAACTGCTCTCTGCTCTTTCCTGCCACAGACAGCATAACTTTCTTCGTGTCAGAGGTGTCAAAAACAATGTTTTCGAGCCTGATAACACTCTCGATATGATTGATAGGAAAAACACTATTGTTCTCCACATCTATAACGATGAAGTTGCCACTTGCTGTGACATCGATGTCATACCTTATCTTGACCTTCTTAACATTCCACTGGTTGATTAGGGTAGATATTAACAATATGCCCACTAGAAATGCACATGCAAAAAACGACATCTTGCGATTGGTCCAGACATAGAACATCAGCAATGCCAATATTAATGCAATATAAGCGATTCGTTTTCTCATATGCCCTCCTACTTGAGCCCCTTAATAAACATCATTATAAGTTTGCGTCTCCAGTTGAGATCGCTCCATATTTCTTCTACCATTGTTGTGCAGCAATCTACCACTCTTGTTTTTTCCGACAATAGCAATGGATGCTGACTAAACTTAACTTTTTCCAGAATCATTCTAACGTCATCCGGAATGCTTAGCTTGAAGTCCTTGTGATTCCATACGCAAACATCGTCCAGATACTGACTAGCTGCTGCTACTGCAACATA
This sequence comes from uncultured Lachnospiraceae bacterium, assembly GCA_902774125.1. Classification (GTDB taxonomy): domain Bacteria; phylum Bacillota; class Clostridia; order Lachnospirales; family Lachnospiraceae; genus Eubacterium_G. The sequence continues at coordinate 2,499 of CACYHD010000045.1, read as the reverse complement.
CTCATCTTCTGATTCTATTAGTTCTCTGCGCTTCTTCGCCAGAACGAAGCGTCTTATAACAAGCACGATAGCAGTTACAATCAAAGCGATTACTAACAATATCGCAACAAATGTTACAACCATCTGCCATGTTATCTTAATAAACTCATCTACCTCGTCGTTGTTTACGCCGCTCGTTCCGCCGCCGCCACCTTTGTTAATCTGCTTGTGCTGCTTGTGCTTAACAGCGCCGCCTAGCTCGTCCTCCTGATAGTAACCAGGTGTCACTTCTACCGGAACAAATCCAAGACCTTTAATGTACACCTCAACCCAGGCGTGAGCGTCAGTGTTGTGCAAATTGATTTTGCGCTTGTCCTTCTCGTTTTCCATTAGGTAGCCTTCCACGTATCTGGCAGGCACCCCATAATATCTGAACATCAACGTTGCAGCTGTGGCAAAGTGTGGCGAATAACCTCGTCTATCCTTAAGCATAAATTGCTTCAAGTAATTTTCGTCGTATGTGAATTCCTCAACGTCCTTGCTGTACTTAATCTGATCCTTGAGGTAATGTCTTACTGTTCTAATCGCATCAGCCACATTGTTGCTGCATGCCGGAATGTTGGCGCTTAGAATCTCTCGCTCCGCCTTAGGAACCTTGAGATAATAAGTGCTGGCAAACCCGTGATAATAATTCTCAGCCTTCACAAATCGTCTCTCCTCAAGAGAGCCTGCCCCCTTGTTTTCAAACCATTGCTGGGTAGGGAACTGAAGATAGTTCTCGTCCTTGAAGTAGAGAATGTCGTACCAATATTCTTTTTCGCCCCACAAATCCTGCTCCACGAAGTTAACATCCTGCTTAGGGTCGATTAGACCTGACATATCCAGCAGATTCTCCGAAACGTACTCGTACTTAGTTGACGCCGACTTGTTCTTAATATGTATGCTTGAGTTACGTATCTTCTTGAAGTTGAGATTGCCGCCTTTGTTGCGCGAATATCCCATGTAATATCCCGCCTGAGTGAGCGGATAATATCCCTGCTCCAAAAACCACTCGATCATACCTTTGTTTTTGCCACCGTAAATCTTCTCCTCGTTGCTAGTCCATCCCTTTTCTGTGTACTGACAACCCACGTAACCCTTAAGGTGCATCGACACCGGGTTAGTCATCTCAACTGTAAGTCTTGTTTCCTTGTCCTTGACCGGTGGCTCGTCGAATCGTCTGAAACTTCCTTCTGGAAAATCACTTTTGCCGTATATTATATTGCCGGCGTGATATTCAATCTCATCCTTGAGATCGTCCACAGAGCGTATGCCTGTATAGCGGACAAAAACAACAAAAATGATGCTGACAAGCCCGAGGGCTGTCACGATGAACGTGCCAACCTTGAGCGCTCTTCTAGCTCTAAAAATTCTAATGTTGCTTAGATATATAATAAGCACAATCATAATAAGGCTAAGTGCTATCCACACATACTGGTCTTCGCCGTTAAAGAACATGTTAGACATAGTAGCAACTAGCATAAGCACCGCCACAACAAACACTCGTCTGTATCTAATCAACACGCCCAAAACAACTGTATAAATAATGACAATTGCCATAACCGCCAATGTCAAATCCAAGCTTTTAGTCTTGTTAGATACAACGTACTTAAGGTGAGCCTCCGCCTTGTGCTCGTTAACGTATGTAATAAGGCTGTTGGCAATAATCGTAAAGCCATTGATCAACCATCTCGATGCAGCTATTATGTAAACTACTATTACACCGCCGAGAATAGCTAGTCCCGGCTTAGTCCAACGCTTAACCTCCAACAGCAATTGTATAACGAATCCAAAAATAACAGATGTCATAAGCACAACAAATAGTGATGAACCAACTTTGAATCCATCACTAAAACCCATATAACTGCACAGAGCGCTAAAGCTGGTCAAAAACCACAATAGCCACATACTCTGGCGGTTAGATGACACGTTACTCGTGTCTATTCTTATTTCGTCTGCTAGTTTGTTTTTGTTACTTTTCATCTTTTGCTTGGATGTATATTTCCTGCTTTTATTATTTTTCGTCTTCTACTTTGACGTATATCTTAACAGTCTCTCCTGTGTCCCCTAATGTATATCCTTTTTTGCCTCCAGGGAGATTGCCTTTTTTGTTTTTGTCTTTCTTAGTACCTTGGCCGTTGCCTGTATCGCTTGTGGCCTTCTCAGTTCCCTTCTCGGTCTGCTTGACTGTTCTAGCCTGAGTCTCATCCTCATCGTTAGTCTCTTCCTCCTCAGTCTGTTCTTCCATAGACTGGGATTCCATATCGGCCATCGATTCCAGCTCCTTGCGTGGGCCCTCCTGGTTTTGGTTTTTGTTCTGACCGTTCTGGTCGTTGTTGCCGTTGCCTGTTGCTTCTTCCTCGCTCTTGGCCTGCTGGGCTTTGGCATACTGGTAAAAGGCGACTCGATGGTGCTCGATTCTATGGCTTTCAAAGGCCATAACACGCTCCCGACGATGTTCCTCAATGCCTTCAGCGGCAG
>CACYHD010000044.1 GCA_902774125.1 uncultured Lachnospiraceae bacterium | reverse complement strand
TGCTATAATGCCCATAAATACTGGGAGTGCGTTGAGTTTCCCATAATAACTGAGTTTTTCGTAAATGCATTAAAAAAAGCGCGAGACGGGGATCGAACCCGCGGCCCCCTCCTTGGCAAGGAGGTGCTCCACCACTGAGCCACTCGCGCTTGTTGCGTTTTCACGCAAGAATTATGATACTATATAGCGGGATGATTGTCAACAAAAAAATTAAAAAAATATTATTTTTTTTCTAGCCCTCTAACTATTCCATATGTGACTACATTAGTGTTAAAATAAATGTAATAATAAAGTGACAGAATAAGAGGGCATTTATGAATCACGATTTCAAAAAAACAGCTATGAGGGTTTCCCTTATCAGTCTTATTGAAAATATAGTTTTGGCAATAGTGAAGTTCCTGGCAGGTATTATAGCTCACTCGGGAGCGATGGTCAGTGATGCGGTGCATTCGGCTTCGGATGTTTTTAGTACTATAATTGTAATGATAGGTATTCGTATGGCGTCAAAGGAGGCGGACGAGGATCACCCATATGGCCACGAGAGAATGGAATGTGTGGCTGCGATTGTGCTTGCTACAATTTTGGCAGTGATTGGATTGGGAATAGGTAGAAGTGCAGTGATAACTATATTCACTGGAGGATACCGACATACTGCAGTGCCAGGAGTTTGGGCTCTTGTGGCGGCGGTAGTGTCTATAGCTGTTAAGGAATCAATGTTTTGGTACACTAGGCATTATGCCAAGGTTATAGAATCTGGAGCGCTTATGGCAGATGCGTGGCACCATAGGTCAGATGCATTGTCGTCCGTTGGCGCTTTCGTTGGTATATTGTTTGCCCGTGTAGGCTATCCTGTTATGGATTCAATAGCCAGCCTTATAATATGTGTGTTCATAATTAAGGCTGCTTATAATATATTTAAAGATGCAGTTGATAAGATGGTTGACAAGTCTTGCGATAGTCAGACTGAGGAGGCCATAAGAGAGGTTGTTTTGGCCCAAGATGGAGTTGAGGGCATTGATAAGTTGCGCACTAGACTTTTTGGAAACAAGATGTATGTGGACCTCGAAATCTGTGCTGACGGCAACAGGCCGCTTAGAGAAACGCATGCTATAGCCGAGAATGTTCACGACAAGATAGAGGAGACCTTTCCAAGGGTCAAACATATTATGGTTCACGTTAATCCCGTTGAATAAAATATGTTATTATATTTATAAGAACAAAAAATAGGAGGCAGATATGATTACAATTGACTGGGATATTCTCAGCAAAGTACAGGATATTTTTGGATGCAAGTTGTTAGACGGAGTTATTCCTAAGATTTCGTTGCTTGGTGAGATAGGTATTATATGGCTCGTGTTCGCGGCTGTTTTGTTTATTAAGCCTAAGTACAGACCGTTGAGCGTACTTATTGTCGTATGTCTTATTGTAGAATTGATTGTTGGTAATGGCATTCTCAAACATCTATTCGCAAGATTGAGACCTTTTGATCAATCTAACCACGCAGAATGGGTTCAATACTTGGGGGCTAACTTTAAGTTAAAAATCAATCCGCCGATTGATCATTACTCATTCCCTTCGGGACATGCATTTTCATGCGGAATATGCGCTACAATAATTACACTATATAAGAAGAATCTAGGCTTTATCGCGATTCCTATCGCGCTAATTATGTGCTTCAGCAGAATATATTTGTGCGTACACTTCCCATCAGATGTATTTGCGGGATTAATTATCGGAATAGTTCTAGCAATCGTTGTATGGAACGTTTACCGCAAGTTTTTTGAAGATAAGCTTAACAAGGTTTTCAAACTAGATAGAGCATAACAGGCTCTCGGGCGGACATGGCAAAAATGCTTACAATTGATAGAGTATAAAATCGCAACAAAAAATCGCTGTATTACTACAGCGATTTTTTTATTTCTTCTCATCGAACATTTTGTAATATTGAATTATCTGATAATCCTTAACAAGTTTGTTTTCAGTGATGTCATCTATATTGTGGAACGTCATGTTTTTGTCGTAGTAGCCCTGAGTTGAGATAACCGGAATATCCTTGCGCAATGTTTCTAGGAAGTTTTGGTAGTTGTTAGTCGGTATGCCGGCTAGCTTGTTAACCATTCCGCTTAGATAAATAGCGCTTGTTTCGAGTTGGTGTTCCTCAGGAATAGGGTAGTTGGCCCACATTATCACAGGAACCTTATATCTAACCATTCTGTTAGCTCCGCTTAGCTTGGCGGCATCTTGTCCCTTGGCGCTGTATATGGAAGACACAACGCTGTCGTTGGGTTGGTGATCGCCGAACATAACAACGAGTGTAGGTTTCTTTATTGTTTTGATATAGTTAATCAAACTCTTGAATGCGTCATCACTGTACTTGATAAGAGTAATGTAAGCATCTAGATACGGATTGCTCATCTCAGTGGCCTGAACATGGCCCAAAAGCTCCGGATAACCTCCGTAACCGCCATGGTTTTGCATAGTTACATTAAATGCGTAATATGGCGATTTTTGGCTTATTATGGAACGCTCCAGATATTTGTAGTATGAGTCATCGCTGGCAAAACAACGTATGCTGCTTATATTAGTCATATCGCGCTTAAAATATATATTATCAAATCCGAGAAGAGGATAGACAGTGCTTCGTTTCCAACCGTAGCTAACGTATGGATGTGTACCGAATGTACTGTATCCCTGGGCTTTGGCCTGGGTGGCTTGGCTATTGATATTGTGATCAACATACTGCTGGTAGGCGATGCTGCCCTGAGGCAAGAAAGCCATACTGTTGCCTGTTAGATACTCGTACTCAGTATTGGCCGTGCTACCTGCCAAAACAGAAGAGTACATGTAACCACTTATAGTGTTGGGCGCGTTAGTCATTAGCGAGCGGATATAAGGCATATAGTCTTTGTTAGTCTTGAATGTGCCGTTAACTTTTATATCAGAAAATGACTCGTTCATAATAACGAGTACATCAACTTTTTCTTTAGGAGAAGTAAAAGTCTTAGAAGTGCTACTTGTTGGGGCGATAGGGTCATTGTCCCACACTGAGTCGGAATCATACTTCTTTAACAGTTTTTGAGCTTTTTCTATTGAGTAACCATCAGGTTCTTTTACACTGAGAAATTGAAACTGATAAAGTGTTGAAAGCATATATCCGTCGGCGCTACACATGAATTGAGGAGTGAACAGTATGCTGTTGAACTCCGGAATTCTATCAGATATAGTCGGCTGAGCGATATAAGCATTAAGGCCAACCAATGCAAGTATTGCAACAACCGCAGGTGCAATATGTATTATTAGTTTTTGCCACCACTCTTTGAGCTTAGGAATCTTGAAGCCGAACGGTATGTTGGCTAGAATGGCAATGATTGCATATATGATCATAATGTAGACTTGATTGCTCATTGTAAACTCGTAGTTATTCTGTACGGCCATAGCTGTCTCGACAGATTTGATATCGGCCAGCAGCAGTGGACTAGTTCTGAATAGCATCAAAAAATAATTAGTCATACCAATTACAAATGTAAGTACGATTAGAATTATGCTTGATACATGGGAGTTTCCAATGATAGAAGTTAGAATAACCCATAGTAGATAAAAAATCACAATATTAAGAAAAATGAGGCGCCCGCTAGCTATGTTAGCAAAAGGAGTAGAGGCGAACTCACCTTTTTTGTCTATACGCCATACGTATTCCATTAATACAAAACTCACAAAAGGAGTAATGATAGGAATAAGGAAGTTAAGAACTCTTACAATATTATTAAATATTGGGGTAATCTTACTTTCCTTGGGCTTTTCAACTTTTTCTACTTTTTTAATGACTTTGTTACTCATAGTTAATCTCCATACGTTAATATTCAAGGTTTATTATAGCACAAAAAAAGAAGCTTCTATATTAGAAACTTCTTTGAAAAATCTTTATTATTTGAACTGATGTCCCTGAATGCTTAGCTTAGCACCTGCCAAGTAACCACTGAAGAACAAGTAACCCTTCATGTTAACTTTCTGTCCGCTAACAGTAATTGTTTTGTCACCGTTAAGTGTTGATGTGGCAGCCTTCTTAACACTGCTTGAAATCTTACCACTATCATATAGTTTATATGAAGTATTAAGTGAACCGTTTCTTGCAGGAGTGAACTGACCTGCCTGATAAACAACACCTGTAAGTGAGTTAGGGAATGAAGGAGATGCCATTCTGTTCATAATTACAATGCCGACAGCTTTCTTACCAGCATAGCACTGGTTGCCTGCCTCACTGTTGATGATAGCACTCATAAGTCTGTGTGCTGACTTAGTGAATCTGTTCTTAACTTTTACCTTAAGCTGATATTCACCTGAACCATCTTTGGCAATTGCTCTTACAATAGTAGAGCCTTTCTTCTTACCTGTTACTACACCTTTCTTATTTACAGTAGCAATCTTTTTGTTATCAGTAACGTATGTATATTTGCTAACCTTCTTTAGGTTAAATACCTTTTTAAATTTTGCTTTGTTTCTTACTTTTACTGTTTTTTTACCAGGTACTACAGTGTATTCATGCTGATAAGCTTCTGTTGGCCCCTCCTGCTCAGTGGCGGCAGTAGTAGGAACTTCTTCATCAGCACTAGCAACTATAGTAAACAGTGATAATGATAAAACTGTTAATACTAGTAAACCTAATAATTTCTGTTTCAAAACAACCTCCAATAGTTACAAAAATGTTACAAATTTATTTCGTTGTTTTATAAAATACCATTTTTTTGTAAAAAAGTCAACTTTTTTGTGTAACAAAGTTTGATACAAATGTTAAAATATCTAGAAAACTTGCAAATTACCTGGTACTAGTTTAGTATAAAAATAGGTATAGGATTAGCACACATTACAGAAAAGAGGATGGAATATGGCTAATTCGACTATTACAAAAAATGCTATTGCAGACACAATGATTCAACTTAGTGAAACAAAGCCTATTGATAAGATTACAATAGCTGAGATTGTTGCGGGTTGCGGAATCAACAGACAGACTTATTACTATCATTTTGAAGATAAGTATCAACTTATAAGATGGATTTACCAAACCCGTATTTTTGATGAGCTATTGAACGGACTTACATTCGATAACTGGGAAGAAAATATGATTAAGGCTCTAATAGGTCTACAAAAAATAAGAAAATTCACATTGAATGTGGCAAGTTCTTCTAATAATTGTTTCCAACCTTACATGCAAGAAATACTAAACGAGATTTTTATTCTTGCTATAGATGAGATTAAAGGCAGCGTCAAGGAGACAACTCTAACAGATTCTGATGAGAAGCTTTATGCCAGTTTTCTTACATATGGAATCAGCGGCGTTATTCTTGACTGGATTACAATGGAAAATCGCATTACAGAAATTGAACTTGTTAATAAGATCAAAGAAATGTTCATTAGAACAGAAAAGATTGATATTAATTCCTTGCTCTAGGCTGGCTTGAATAGTATTGAAAAAAACTACATATATATAAGAAGAAAAGAAACTTTTTCATAATAAAAACATTGTACAATTTTTGACATCTGTATAAAAATCATACTACTGTTCGAAAATATATAGTGTTTTTTATTATGCACAATTTTATAATTAATATAGGTGGACTTACAGGAAACATATCAAGCATATGTTACTGAATCCAATTGTTGACCACAACTAGGAGGGAAAACTATGAAAAAGTACAAAGCAGTCGTTGGAATTATTAGTACTGTAGCCCTAGTAGGTTGCAGTGTGTTGGGTGCGAATACTGCTGTTATGGCCAAGGATGGCAAAACACAGATTGACAGTATTTTTGGCAAAGCCCAGGCAGAGGATTCTAACAAGTTGAGCAAGTCGGAAACTGTATACGTAGAATTAAAGACTGACGGAAGTGTGAATAAGACTACTGTTAGTGATGTGATTAATGTTGTTGGCGACAAGGACATTAAAGATCAAACTTCCCTATCTAATATAGAAAACATGAATGGTAAGGAAAAGTACACTAAACAGTCTGACGGAAGTATTGTCTGGGAGAACAAGGGCAAGGATATAACTTACCAAGGTACAACTAACAAGAAACCGCCGATTGAGTTTGACGTGACATACGAGTTAGACGGCAAAAAAATGACAGCCAAGGAGATAGAGGGCAAAAAGGGACACGTTAAGATTCACTATAACCTCTCTAACAATACAATAGATGACAACTATACACCTTTTGTTGTATTGGGCGGCTTTTTATTAGAGGATAAGTATTTCTCAGGCATATCTATTAGCAGAGGTAAAGTTACAGAATATGGCGAAAAGAAAATCGTCATCGGCTTTGCAGTGCCTGGTCTAAAAAAATATCTCAACGAGAAAATTAACAGCAAGAGCGATTTTTTGGACGAGCTTAAGGTTGAGGATACACTTACAATTGAAGCGGACACAACTAACTTCAAGATGGGTCTCGGATTGTTCGCTGCAACATCTAACCTGGCAGATATCAATATTAAAGATTCAATCGACTTATCTAATATAGAAGAAAAAGCCAAACAGCTTAGCGAAGGCATGGGTCAGTTATCAGACGGTGTCAAAGCGCTTGACGACGGTGCGGGCCAGCTTAAGGACGGCGTGCACGAGGTTTATATCGGCGCCAAAAAACTAAGTAATTACGATTCGCAGCTAAGCAATGGACTAGATAAGCTCAATAGCAATTACAAAACATTTAACACAGAGTTGCTCAAAAATACTAAAAAGATTAAAAATGGAACTAAGACATTGTACAAAGGTTCCAAAAAGATTTCTGATGGTGCCAAGACACTTGATAAAGGTGCCAAGGATCTTGATTCAGGTATGAGCGACTTGAAGAGTGGAATCGATACATTGGCATCAGGTATGACTCAGGTCAAGACGGGCCTTGAGAAAAAAGACGGTCTAGTTGATGGTGCTAAGCAGCTCAAAGAAGGAACAGTTTCTGCTAACAAGGGAGTTAAGCAGCTTGCCGGTTCACTTCAAGATACAGTTGATGCTCTTGGAGCACAGATTGACGGAGTAATAGCTCAGGTTAGCCAGGCTACTGGTGGAGCTATCAAGACAAAGGATGCACTTAACTCAACTGTTGAAGGAATTAACACAGCAGTTAAGGGCGGAGCTAACCTCAATGATGTTTTGGCCAATATGGGTTTGACAGTCAACGCGTATTATTCATTGGTAGAAGCATATTACAGCGTACAGACATTAGAGGCGGTACAAAACTCTATCAAGCAGCAGATTGCTCAGAGTGCAGATCAAATCAAAGCATTGCTAGATGGAATGGATGCTCTTGAAAAGGGATCATCTAGCTTGTACACTGGAGCAACTACTCTTGATGGCGCTGTGAAACAGCTTGATGCCGGAGTGACAAAACTCCAGGGTGGCGCTAAGCAGCTCAAAGACGGAACTAACAAGTTGAGTAGTGGTACTGGAGAGTTGAGCAAGGGCGCAGGAACTTTGACAAAGGGTAACAAAACTCTATCTAAAGGAACTAAAAAGCTACACAATAAGCTAAACAGTGCTAGTCCAAAACTTCTAGCAGGTATTGGAAAGCTTGATAATGCTTCATCTCAGATTGCAGGTGGTTCTTCCAAACTTTCTAGCGGAGCTAGCAAACTTGATTCTGGAATGTCAGTTCTAACTAGTGGAACTCAAAAACTGTTAGAGGGCGTTTCACAGTTTGACAACGAAGGTATTAGTAAGATTACATCATTGTTCGATGGAAGAATAGACAATGCAATCGATACAATTCAGAACTTGCTAGATGCAGGTAATGACTATGGTTCATTCGCTGGCAAGGCTGACAAGATGGATGGAAGTGTTAAGTTTATTTTTAAGACAGCTGAGATAGATACACAGGAGTAGAGTTATGATTTATAAGTTAAGTAATAAAATTGTAAGAGCACGTGTTCTTATACTAATCGTGGCGCTACTACTAATGGTGCCAGCGGTTCTGGGATATGTTGGAACCAAGGTCAATTACGATTTGCTTTATTACTTGCCTGATGACATAGATACTATGAAAGGGCAGGATATATTGCTCAAAGACTTTGATTCAGGTGCCTTCGGTCTTGTTCTCGTTGAGGGAATGGATGACAAGAAGGTTGCTCAGCTCAAGAAAAAAATTGAAAAGGTAGATGCAGTAGAAAAGGTTTTGTGGTACGACAGTTTTGCCGACTTGGGAATGCCTAAGAGTATGCTCCCTAAAGAAATCTATTCTGCCTTTAACAAAAAGGGATCTACTATTATGATGGCCATATTTAACGATACAAGTTCCGGTGAGCGAACTATGAATGCCATCTCTAAGATCCGTGAAGTTACTAAGCAACAATGTAAACTGACAGGTATCTCAGCCATTGTAGAAGATACCAAGGAACTGGCTGAAAAGGAAACACCGATGTACGTTCTAATAGCGGTGGCGATTTCAATTCTCCTTTTGTCCTTATTGATGGATTCATGGCTTATTCCTGTAGCATTTCTATCTAGTATTGGAATGGCTATCGTTTACAACTTAGGAAGTAATATTGTTTTTGGCGAGATTTCATATATTACCAAAGCCTTAGCAGCAGTATTGCAGCTGGCGGTTACAATGGATTATTCTATATTCTTGTGGCATAGCTACGAGGAGAACAAGGACAACCATCCGGGCAATAACCTCAAGTCAATGGCCAAGGCTATCGAAAGTACTATTTCTTCAATCGTAGGAAGTTCTATTACAACGGTGGCAGGCTTTATCGCACTTTGTTTTATGAGTTTTACACTCGGTATGGATATGGGTGTCGTAATGGCCAAGGGTGTTGTGCTAGGTGTTATCGCCTGCGTAACAGTTTTGCCATCTATCATTCTTGTTTTTGACAAGGCTATAGAGAAGACTAGACATAAACAGCTGTTGCCGGACTTCAAAAAAATACCTACATTTTTGACTAAGCATTATTGGGTATTTATCGTATTGTTCGCGCTATTAATTGTTCCAGCTATTTATGGAGAAAAAAATATTAAAGAATACTACGATTTGACAATGTCATTGCCACAGAACTTAGAAAGCGTGGCAACACAAAAACAAATTTCAGATAAGTACCAGCTAGGTTCTGCCAACATGATTCTTGTGAATAACAAGGCAACACCTAGCGAGAAAAAGGCGCTTCTTGAAGAAGTTGGCAAGATCAAGGGTATTCAGGCAACAATCGGCCTAGAGTCATTGATTGACCCTTCAATACCTTTCGATTTCCTCCCTTCTAATATAACTAGCCAACTTCGAAGCGAGCGTCATGAGATGATGATATTTATGTCGGAGTACAAAACCGGATCCGACGAAGCCAACGAGTTGTCCGACCAGGTGGAAAAAATCATCAAGAAGCATGACAAAAAAGGAATGCTTGTAGGTGAGGCGGCTTGTACGAGAGACTTGATCGATATTACTAATGTGGATTTCAAAACAGTAAGTTTTGTATCAATCATCTTAGTTTTCTTCATTATTTTGATGGTGTTCAGGTCTGTATCAATACCGGTTATATTAGTTGCGTTGATCGAGTTTGCTATTTTTGTAAACATGGGATTGGCGTACTATACTAACACGACACTGCCGTTTGTTGCATCTATTGTAATAGGTACAATCCAGTTAGGCGCCACGGTAGACTATGCTATCCTTATGACCAACAGGTACAGGGACGAGAGGCGCATAGGCAAGGACAAAAAGTTAGCTGCAAGAGATGCTCTGGCAGCAACAATGAAGTCTATTATAGTTAGTGCGTTGACATTCTTTGGAGCGACAATCGGTGTAGGTGTTTACTCAAGTATCGATATGATCGGTTCGTTATGTATATTGATGGCTAGAGGAGCTATTATAAGTATGGTTTGCGTAATATGTATTTTGCCGGCATTCTTTATAGCTTTCGATAAGCTAATGGTTAAGGGAAGCAAAGGTTTTCTTAAAAACTAAATAATACAATTAGCAATATTTAGGGCAATGTGATGAAATAGTCACATTGCCTTTTTGTTTTTCTAAGTTTTGTGATAGAATGTAAAAAGTTGGAGGTACGATAATGAAAAAACTAGCTACAATTGTTTTGGCTCTTGTTATGAGTCTCAATGTTGCAGCCACTGCAATGGCGGCAATTGATATTAATAGCATGGTGGTACAGAAGGACTATACTAACTTTTATGAAGTTGTTAAGTACAACGGCAAAGATAGAATTCAAAACATAAAGTTTACTTATAATAATAAAGTTCTCAATTCGGAGCAGGATTTTACAGTCAAATACGAAAACAACCTTAATGTCGGTGTTGCAACTGTATATTACACGGGAATCGGACAGTTTGAAGGTGTTCTCAAGAAGACTTTTAGAATAGTAAAGATGCCAGTTGACGATGTAACACTCAAGGCTACATATAACGACGATGGAACTGTTACAGCAAGTGCTAACAACGGCAGCGAGGACATGGTTTTGAACAAGGATTATACATATAAGTATAATGTCGATGTGGACGGCAACGTTGTAGTTACATTCACTGGAATTGGTGACAACTACACTGGTGTTGGACAGTACATTATCGCCAACAAGAACACTAACATTGTTGCAGCTCGTTCTTACCTCAAAAAAATGGCTTTCACTAAGGCCAAAAACATTAAGAAGAAAAAGATTAGTCTTAAGTGGAAAAAGGTTTCTAAGGTTGAAGGATATGAGTTATGCTACTACAAGAAAGGTTCTTCCAAAAAAACAACGAAAAAACTCAAGTCTTCAGTTAAGACATATACAATAAAAAGTTTAAAGAAGAATGCTACATACAAGGTTAAGATTAGATGTTATCTTAACTATCAAAACAAAAAATACAACAGCAAATGGTCAGCGATTTCTACTATAAAAATTGCTAAGTAATTGCGATAGGAGAACAACATGGGAGAATTAGTTTTTAAAGGCGTAAAAGTTGAAGAAATAGATCTTACAAACAGATTGAAGGGGGACAAGCAGATTGACATATCACAGAGAGCTTCATTTAATGTGAAGTATTCAGAGGATAATATGCACTGCGCAGCCAATCTTACTATCGATATGATGCAGACTGATAACCCTAACGGATTCAATTTCAAAATATCTGTTACTGCGTTTCTCGATTGCGAGCCAGGCATGGACAAAAAGGAAATTCACGTCAAGTCATACGACGAGGTTTACCCTCATGTGAGAGCTATAGCTAATACTGTTTTTGCAACTGCGGGATTGCCACCTTTTGTCATCCCTAAGGTTAAGATGGATCCGTCCCAAATTGTGGTTAAAAAAGAGGGCGAAGAGGGCGATGACAGCACAGGTTTTTCTAGTTAGAATAGTTGATAAAATGTGTTGACTATACTAGGTAATAGGTGGTATTATATTCAAGAATACGCGTTAATTTATAGAAGAGGTTATACATATGAAAAAATTAGTATTAGTAACATCACCACCAGCATGTGGAAAAACATTTGTCACAAAGAAGTTGGCTAAATATATGAAGAACTGTGTTTATCTTGATAAGGACTCACTAATTGTTTTGTCCAAGCAGATTTTTAAGGTAGCACATGAAGAGTACAATAGAAGTTCAGATTTCTTTGAAAGAGAGATTAGAGACTACGAGTATGATTGTATTATGGAGATTGCTATGGAAGCTCTTGATTACAATGATACAGTATTCATCAACGCTCCTTTTACAAGAGAAGTTAGAACACCTGGCTATATGCAGAATCTTAGAAGAGAACTTCTAAGAAAGAAGGGCGCTGAGCTTGTAGTTGTTTGGGTACAGTGCGACAAGGAAGTATGTCGTGAGAGAATGATTAAGCGTAACTCAGACAGAGATACATGGAAGCTTGCTAACTGGGATCAGTATATTAGTGGTCAGAACTTCACATTGCCTGAGGGAATTAAGAATCTACATGTTTTTGATAATTCATCAGATGATACATTCTGGGATTCAATTCATAAGGCATCAGATTATCTAAAGAATTTGAAATAATTAAGAGGCTACCTGATGGTAGCCCTTTTATTAGTTATAAACAAAAGCACTTAGGAGGAATTATGAAGATAAGAACAAGATTTGCACCAAGTCCAACAGGAAAAATGCACGTAGGTAACCTTCGAACAGCTCTATATGAGTATTTGATTGCTAAGCACGAAGGTGGAGACTTTATTCTGAGAATTGAAGATACAGATAGAGAACGCTATGTTGAGGGTGCTGTAGATATTATATATAGAACTCTAGATAGAGCAGGACTAGTTCACGACGAAGGTCCTGACAAGGATAAAGGATACGGCCCATACGTTCAGAGTGAGCGTAACGCAAGTGGAATTTATCTCAAGTATGCTAAGCAGCTTATTGAGAGTGGACACGCTTATTATTGTTTTTGCGATAAGGAGAGACTAGCTACTCTTAAGACTGAGGTTAGCGATGACGGCAAGGAGATTACAATGTACGATAAGCATTGTTTGAATCTTTCACAGGAAGAAATCCAGGCTAATCTAGATGCGGGCAAGCCATACGTTATTCGTATCAACATGCCAACTGAGGGAACAACAACATTCGTTGATGAACTATATGGAGAGATTACTGTAGAGAACAAGGAACTTGATGACATGATTCTTATCAAGTCAGATGGATATCCTACATACAATTTTGCTAACGTTATCGATGATCATCTACAGGAAATCACTCACGTTGTAAGAGGTAATGAATATATTTCTTCTTCTCCTAAGTACCAAAGATTATATGAGGCTTTTGGGTGGGAGAGTCCTAAGTACGTTCATCTTCCTCTTATCACTGACGAAAACCATAAGAAGTTAAGTAAGAGAAGTGGACATTCCTCATACGAAGAGTTGGTAGAGCAGGGATTTTTGCCTGAGGCTATCGTTAACTACATTGCTCTTTTGGGCTGGAGTCCAGAGGATAATGAAGAAATCTTCAGTCTTGAAAAGCTAATCGAGATGTTCGATTATCACAAGATTAACAAGAGCCCATCTGTTTTTGACATCCAAAAACTAAAGTGGATGAACGGCGAGTACATTAAGGCTATGGACAATGAGGCTTTTTACGAGCTAGCTCTTCCATATGTTAAGCAGGTGATCAAAAAGGATCTCGACCTAACAACTATTATGGATATGGTTAAGACTCGTATTGAGGTATTCCCTGATATTCCAGAGAAGATTGATTTCTTTGAAGAGATGCCAGAATACGATATCGAGATGTATACACACAAAAAGATGAAGACTAACTCAGAGAATTCTCTTGAGGTGTTAGAAGAGTTACTTCCTATACTTGAGGAGCAGGAGGATTATTCTGTTGATGCGTTGCATGATAGAGTTTTTGAGTATATCGGAGAGAAGGGATGCAAGAATGGTCAGGCACTATGGCCACTAAGAACTGCTGTCTCAGGCAAGCAGATGACACCTGCTGGAGCGTTCGAAATTATGAATGTTATCGGCAAGGATGAGTCACTTAGAAGAATCCGTATCGGAATCGAAAAGCTCAAATAAATAGATGATAATATATTAAAAATGATGTAGAATATACTGTAGATATAAAAGAGGAGGAACTAATATGTTGATCGGTATTATTGTCGTTGTAGCAATTATTGTAATCATTGGTTTATGGTATGTTGCTACATACAATTCACTAGTAAAACTAAGAACACAATGTGAAGAAGCATTCTCAACAATGGATGTTTATCTTAAGAAGAGATTTGACTTGATTCCTAACTTAGTAGCTACTGTTAAGGGATATGCCAAGCATGAGGCAGAAACACTTGAAAAAGTTGTTGCTGCAAGAAATTCAGGTGTGGCACAGACACAGGAGCAGAGAATGGAAGACGAGAACCAGATAAGTGGTGCTCTTCGTCAGATTTTTGCCTTAAGCGAGAACTATCCTGACTTGAAGGCCAACCAGAACTTTTTGGACTTACAGGAACAGCTCAAGAAGATTGAAGAGGATATTGCTAATGCTCGTAAGTATTACAATGGCTCTGTTAAGGCGTTCAATATTAAATGCGAGACTATTCCATCAAGCTTCGTTGCTAAGAGAGCTGGCTTTGAGAAGAAGCCTATGTACGAAGTTAACGATCAGGTTGAGAGAGAGAATGTAAAGGTGGAATTCTAATGAGTATATTAAAGAAGATTATTCTTGTAGGCACAGTATTTATATTGTGCCTATTCTCTTATATGGGAGTATCTGCCGATGAGGGTGGATATAAGATTACAAATTATGATTTTAAGGGAACGTATCACAAGGACAATACTGTGTCAGTCAAGGAAACTATCGATGTAGAATTCTGGGCTGATAGACACGGCATATACAGAAGTATTCCGTTGATAATGTCTGTCAAGCGTAAGCTGGATGACAAGTCAGAAAAAGTTCTCAATTATAAGAATGATGTCAAAAATGTTAATGTCAAAAAATGGAACTACGACACAAGCACAAAAGACGATTATTACAACATCAAGATAGGTAGTTCTAGCAGCTTTGTTTCAGGTAAGCAGAGATATGTGATTACATATGATTATCAGATGCCTGATGACCGTGTTGATAATGGTGATATTATTTACTATTCGGTGCTAGGTGCTGACTGGGGTTGCGATATTGATGTTTTTACATTTGAAATGAAGTTTGATAAAGCTGTAACTGACCAAGAGTTAGATACGCTCAAAGTTTTTTCAGGCGGTTATGGTAGAGAAAGCGACGAATTGGGAGTAGGAGATTTTTTGGTGGCCACTAACAAAACAATAAGTGGTGGCGCTCAGAATATCGGTCACAAAAACGCTATAACACTTCATATGGATGTCCGTGAGGGATATTTTGTTGGAGAAAAGAAAAGAACAGGAATATTTTCATATTTCTTTTTGGTTATAGCAGTGGGTCTAAGTGTGCTTACGTTGCTATATGTGTTG
>CACYHD010000043.1 GCA_902774125.1 uncultured Lachnospiraceae bacterium | reverse complement strand
CCGGAATACAGTAATGGTCCTTGTTGTTAATTGTTATGGAGTACATAGTCTCCCCTGCCACGTTGTTGCTGTGGCTTAGTTCTAGATATATGTCATAATTGTTTTCTGCCGCTTCCTTTGGGACTGTGTATTCAGCGCTGGCGTTAGGGGACATATCACATATCACGTCGTGAGCTGTATCTTTAGTAGGCATGCCCTTGTCGCCCTTTGCCAAAACAGCTGTGCTAGCTTTTATAACAATACCTTTTCCATCATTAATTGGTTTCACTATTTGCTCCTCTTCACTTTGTTTTTGTTTGACTTTTACTCTTATTTTTAAAATCTTTTTCTTGACCTTTTTTGTTGTTTTATATTTTATAGTTATTTTGAGATTAGCAGTTCCCTTTTTAAGTGCCTTGAGTTTTATTTTTGTTTTTGATTTTTTTGTTGCCTTAACTACTTTTTTGGAACTGTTTTTAATTGTTACTGATTTTATTTTTTTAGGTTTGATATTTTTTACTGTGACAGTTCGGGTCTTTCCTTCTACCATTGTTAGTTTCTTGGATGATAGTTTGATGGATGACGCATGGACTGCAAGAGTTATAAATGATGTTGCGATTAATGATAGGGTTAATAGTCGTAATATGTGTTTCATATGGACCTCCGGGAAATTTGTTAGTATTATTCTACAATAGGTGCACATAATCAGTGTAGTGAGGAATTTCGTACAGATTATTCGTTTTTTTCGCCATACAAAAAAAGTAACGCGAGCAAAAGTGCAGATTATTCGTTTTTTTCGCATAGCGAAAAAACTTCCTTTTTCGCATGACGAAAAAAGTAACGCGAGCAAAAGTGCAGATTATTCGTTTTTTTCGCCGCGCGAAAATAGTAACGCGTTTGAAAGTGCAGATTATTCGTTTTTTTTCGCACGGCGAAAAAAAACTCATATCGCGCAAGCGCGATATACACAATAATAAAAACAGCCACCCATGAGCAAGCTCCTGGATGGCTGTTTTTATTATTGTGTGCATCTGCACTTTTGAACGCGTTACTTTCGTATTCCGAGTTTTTCGATTAGTGCTCTGTACTCGTTGATATCGTTCTTCTTGATGTAGTCTAGTAGTCCACGTCTCTTACCTACCATTTTTAGAAGTCCTCTTCTTGAGTGGTGGTCTTTGTTGTTAGACTTAAGATGTTCTGTAAGTTCTGCGATTCTGTATGTTAGAATTGCAACCTGTACTGCTGGTGAACCAGTGTCTGTAGGTGTCTTACCATACTCTTTTGCTAGATTAGCTTTTACTTCTTTTGATATCATTTTCGTATCCTCCTTCTTATATTATCCCCTTGTACTAAAGTATCGGTCGGAGTGTCCTAATACTTTGCACAGGTTTTCATACCGTGCTATATTAACATATCGCAAACGGTTTGTAAAGCATATTTATTGGGCTTTGTTAGTATTTTTGCCCATCTTCTTTTTCATTTTCACTTTGTCCTTGTACATTTCTTTGTCGGAGTCTTTAATCATTTCTTCCACAGGTATAATGTCGTCCTTGCGAAGTCTAACACCTACCGCACATGGATATCCCATCTCGATAAAGTCTTCCCTTATTAGTTGGGCAATGTATTTGATTTCCTTATGGCTCCCTCTACTTACAATGACGAATTCATCGCCACCTGTTCTGTACAATCTAGTTCCTTGCGACAATCGTTTTTGTGCAGTCTGAGCTATTGCAACTAATATTTTGTCACCGACATCATGTCCATACTTGTCATTGATCTGCTTAAAACCGTTAATGTCAAACATGATTACACCGTTAATTTTGTTTCCAACCTGCTCTATATCCGAGTACAAAGTATGTCTGTTATACGTATTGGTGAGCGCATCTCTCTTAGAATTCTCGTTGTGCAAATATACGAGATAAAACAATACATTAATAGCATACAACGGATTGAGCAATCTGACTTTCTCATCGATAATGCCCAGAGCAATAGTTGCTGTAACGTTTACCAAAATAAATATAAGCAACTTGGCTTCTCTAATATTAGTTCTGCGAATATACTCCACTCCCGCCTTGATTAGCAATCCCAACAGAATGAAGCAGCATACCTTTGATGCATAAAATGATACTGTGTACACCGTACCATGATTAGTGCAATCACAAAATCTAATAACGACAAAAACAAAATTAATTCCAACTAATACCCAATATGTCTTGCGTATTTTTTGAGTAACTAACATCATCAAAACCAATATAATAACCGGCTTAAGAATTAGTCCCCAGGCATCTAATGCCAAAAACACTTTTTTGTATCGCTCTATCTTGGCAAAATAATCTGTTAGAAAGTCCAAAAATACGATAACTGACAAGAAGTACATTGTTCGTTTAATTTTTGATTCGGATTTCTTGTCTGTCCAGAACATAGAGTTCATAGCCATCATTATTCCAATAAGTATAACTATATAAAAATATGTTTGTCTTATAAAATCGTAAAGAACTGTCAAATATATCCTCCCCCCTTCAAGTAATTAAATAGAATAACCACTTAGCAATCTATCTTCAAATTCAAATCTTGGCAAAGGTTTATCATACAAATATCCTTGAACAAAGTTAACTCCAAGCTCCTTTAAGAAATATTTAATTTTTTTCGGTATTTGTAATAATATTTCGTATCCATACTCCCCTTGCCTTTCGCCTACCTACTTATATGATAATTTTACCATTTTATGGGCTCATTTTTAAGGGAAATAGGACATTTTATCACATTTGCACCACATTTTAAAAAGATTACTATTTCTTTTGTGCCTTAATTTCTTCAATATCTTGCTTAATTTGCTCCTTAAGTTCTGTCAAACTGTCGAACTTTTTTTCAGGGCGCATAAAGCTATAGAGTTTGATTTCTATGATCTCATCGTAGAGATCTCCCTCGAAATCCAAAAGATGCGTCTCCACTCTAGTGCTACCTGTGCCGCTAACTGTTGGGTTCTTTCCAATATTAGTAATGGCACTGTATGCTCTATTATTGTAGACAACAACGCTTCTATACACTCCCCTCGGTGGCAAAAGTTTGTTTTTGCCCGGGATAATATTAGCAGTTGGCAATCCGATAGTTCTTCCTATCTGAGCTCCGCCTACAACCTTGCCAATAATAGAATATGGATTGCCTAACATATCGTTAACCTCTTCCATCTTTCCCTGGGCAATTCGTGAGCGTATAAGAGTACTGCTAATGTCAGTTTTGTTATATTGCTCTTTTTCAACAACAATTATTTTGTAATCAAGCTTAACCTGGTTTTCTTTTAAGAAATAAATGTCTCCTCTGGCCTGCTTGCCAAATCTAAAGTCAGCACCGCAAACGATTGTTGTCGCGCCAATTTTGTTTTTCAAAATCTTTGTGACAAACTCTTCCGGTGTATAAGCGAGAAATTCTTCTGTTAAAGGCATTCTCATATATACATCAATGCCGTGTCTAGCGCAAAAAAGCTGTTTTTCTGACTCTGTAAGAATTGTTTTTTGCTCATCGTGATTGAGGAAGTCCTTAGGCTCACTCTCGAATGCCAAAACAACTTTTTTTCTACCTGCTGCGTTTTCTTCCATTGTTCTAAAAAGTTTGTCGTGACCCTTGTGCACGCCGTCAAACTTGCCTACTGTGACAATTGTGTTATTTAGTTTTATGCTGTCGTCAAAATTAATTACTTTCATTTTTCTCTTTTTCTATTAACTATTTTAAAAGAACATTTTTTCAGGCTTATACACCTGCTTGTCCTCGTTAAACTCATAAAGACCGATAAACTCGTCTTTGCTTGAATACACTCTCACTATCTGACCATCCTCGTGATTCATTTTCAGTTTGGTCTGACCCGAAGAAAACATATTGCCATTGTAGACATATTTATTAGCTCCCTCTTTGACGATACACTTGGAATACATATCCAAAATTTCGTCAACAGGTGTGATGTAGTCTTCAACTTCACCGTTATCTCTTAGCGCCTCAATTCTGCTTAATGTCAAAGCTTCTTCAGCCTTGAAGCGTTCCACAACAGATCTCTCCAGCTGCTCCATACATCCGCCTACACTTAATGTTTCTCCAATATCGTGACAAAGTGTTCTAATATATGTTCCCTTAGAGCATGTCACTTCCATTTCCACTCTTGGTAGGTCTATTCCTGTAATAGTTATATCCCATATTTTGCAATGTCTAGGTTTGCGTTCAACCTCGATACCGCGTCTGGCCAAGTCATATAGTTTTTGACCTTTAATCTTGATTGCACTAAACATTGGTGGAATCTGATCATAGTCGCCTATAAAACTTTTGATAACTTTGATAACCTGTCCTTCGTCTAAGCTATCAAGATCTTCCTGAGATGCCTCGTGAAGCACCTCTCCGTGTATATCTTGGGTATTAGTTGTTGTACCTAGAAGCAAAGTCGCCTTGTATGTCTTGTCCTTCTCGGCTAGTATGCCACAAAGCTTAGTAGCCTTTCCAATACACACAGGCAAAACACCTACCGCATTAGGATCAAGTGTTCCCATATGCCCTATCTTTTTTTCTTTCAGTATACCTCGAAGCTTGGCAACTACGTCATGACTAGTAAAGCCCTCTTCCTTGTATACGTTTATTACTCCACTTTTCATTATTTTTCCTTGTTATTTATGTTAGTATTCTCGTAGAATTATATAACCTTGCCAATTTCTGCGAGCACCTTATCGATCACCTCATCTACAGTGCCTGTTGTGTCAAAGCCAGCTGCTCTGATGTGACCTCCGCCGCCAAAAATAACAGCAATCTCGCTGACATCTACATATTTTTTGGAACGTAGGCTCACCTTATATCTGTTTTCTTCAAGCTGATATGCAAACATAGCAACCTCAACGCCTGATACGTTTCTGATAGACGCAATAACTGCATCTAAGTCATTAGAAGTAAGACCGTACTTGTCCATTAACTCCTTAGTACAGTATCCGTATATAACCTTATTATCCATTGTCATAACTGAATTACTTTGGATAATTGATGTTACAAGCATTTGATTGTATGTTTTGGCAAAGTAAATGTTTTCAAGAATCTCGTTATGATCAATTCCAAAAGACATCATGTCTGCAGCAATGCGCAAAGTCTTTGGTGTTGTCTGCTGGAATCTGAACACGCCTGAGTCTGTTGCCATACCCATATACATAGGTGCTGCAACACTTTTATCAAACTTGCCGCCCTCAAGCACATCATACAAAACCTCGCATGCAGAACTAGCGCTTCCGACAACAATATTGTCATCAGCATATCCGCCATTGCTCTTGTGATGATCTATACAAAAAGTTCTCTTGGCATTGTCAAAAAAACCTTTGTTCTGACCTAGTCTATCTGCTGATGCTGTATCAAGACTAATAAACAAATCATAAACTGTTCCATCATAACCATCAGTTTTGATGCAATCAATGTTTTCTATTAGCTGGTATTTTTTGTCTACGTATTCTAAGTAAACATTTACATCTAATTCAGGCCTGTTTATTTTGAGATAATTATACAAAGCCATACATGAACCGATACAGTCACCATCGGGACGAATATGTCCTGCGATTCCAATAGTCTTGGCATCGCCTATAATTTCATTAATCTTCATAATAACTCCTAAATTTTCTAAAAAAACTAATCTTCTACTTCATCCTCATCTTTTTTGATATTAAGGCTATTGATTTTTCTTTCCATAGCCATTCCTTTTTCGATTGATTCATCAAGAATGAAGTCTAGGTCTGGTGTGTTGCGCAAATTGATTGTATGAGCCAATTCTCGCCTTATATAGCCTTTGGCACTCTTAAGACCTTCGATTGTGTCAGCCTTGGCCTGATCGTCTCCCAAAACGCTTATAAACACCTTGGCAGTTTTTAGATCAGTTGCTACCTCAACAGCAATGACAGTTGTCATTATTCCAATTCTCGGATCCTTGAGGTCTCTTATAATTACACCAAGCTCTCTCATTACTTCATTGTTTATTCTATTGTTTTTTACGCTACCTTTTCTCATTGATAATCCTCTTAATAATTACATTACACATATAGCATTATAGCTGCTATATGTGTAATTTTTTTGAACTAAATTATTCTGGTGCAACCTCGTGCATTACGTAAGCTTCTACGATATCGCCTTCTGCCACATCGTCAAAGCCCTCGAATACAAGACCACACTCGAAGCCTGTCTTAACTTCCTTAACATCATCCTGATATCTCTTAAGCGAAGCAAGATCTCCCTCGAAGATTTGATCGTTGCCACGTGTAATTCTAACCTTGCAGCCTCTTTCGATTGTACCGTCTGTTACATAAGAACCTGCAATGTTACCAACGCCTGATGCCTTGAAAATCTGACGAATCTCTGCATGTCCTGTAACCATTTCTTCGTATACAGGAGCAAGAAGACCCTTCATAGCTCTCTCAATATCGTCGATTGCATTATAGATTACATTGTATAGTCTTACGTCTACATGCTCATTTCTTGCAGTTTCTTCTGCAAGAGAATCAGCCTTAACGTTAAATCCGATAATAATAGCATTTGATGCAGATGCAAGAATAACATCAGATTCCGTAATGTTACCTACACCACCGTGAATAACCTTAACTTCTACTTCGTCGTTAGATAGCTTGATCAAGCTTTCCTTAACGGCCTCAACAGAACCCTGAACGTCAGCCTTAACAATAAGGTTAAGTTCTTTAAGTTCACCAGCCTCGATCTGTGAGTTAAGATCATCAAGTGAAATTCTAAACTTATTGTTTTCCATAAGCTTAGCTTTGCTATCCTCAATAAATGTATTAGCGAAGTCTTTGGCCTCTCCCACTGTTGCAGTACTTACAAATACTTCACCTGCGTTAGGAACACCATTAAGACCAAGAATCTCAACAGGAGTTGATGGTCCTGCAACCTTGATAGGGTTACCTCTAAAGTCAGACATAGCTCTTACCTTACCGTAATGAGCTCCAGCTGCTACGTGCTCACCAATTCTTAGTGTACCCTTCTGGATAAGTGCTGTAGCAACGGGTCCTTTACCCTTATCAAGCTTAGCCTCAACGATAATACCTCTAGCTTCTCTGTTAGGGTTAGCCTTAAGTTCTAGTACCTCAGCCTGTAGCAATACCATTTCTAGTAGGTCATCAATACCTTCTCTTGTGTGAGCAGATACTGGAACCATTTCGATATTTCCGCCCCAGTCAGTTGCTAGAATCTCGTGTTCTGCTAGTCCCTGCTTAACTCTATCTATGTTGGCACCAACCTTGTCAATCTTGTTGATTGCAACGATGATTTCGATGCCAGCTGCCTTAGCATGGTTGATAGCCTCAATAGTCTGTGGCATAACACCGTCATCAGCTGCTACTACAAGAATAGCAATATCTGTAGACTGAGCACCACGCATTCTCATTGATGTGAAGGCCTCATGTCCTGGTGTATCCAAAAATGTAATTTTTTTGCCGTTGATTTCTACAACAGAGGCACCGATATGCTGTGTGATACCACCAGCCTCGCCTGAAATTACATTAGTCTCTCTAATAGCATCAAGAAGTGAAGTTTTACCGTGGTCAACGTGTCCCATAACACATACTACAGGAGGACGTTTTTCCATTAATGACTCATCTTCTTCCTCTTCCTTAAGTAGTTCTTCGATGATATCAACCTTTTCTTCCATCTCGCACATGATATCAAATCCCATTGCGATTTCTTCTGCATCATCGAATGTAACTTCTGTATTAACAGTAACCATCTTGCCCTCTAAGAACAATTTCTTAATAAGGTCAGATGCTGTCATCTTCATTCTGTTAGCCAACTCACCGATTGTGATAGTCTCAGGAACCTGAATGATCTTAATTTCTTCCTTCTTCTCTTCCTTCTTCTTAGGCTTAGTCAAAGTCTTCTTAGAGAAGTCTCTTGCATTCTTGCCGCTTGGGCCGTCCTCATAACGTCTATCACGACCGTTGTCGTTTCTCTTCTTGTTGTTTTTCTTTCTGCCTTTGCCACCCTTTGATGACTCGCCAGCTTCGTTTCTAAATTCCATACCCTTCTTGTATGGCTTCTTCTTAGAATCGTCTCTTGAATCATTAGATTTATCCTTGTTAGGCTTCTGTGGCTTGTTGTTTTTGTTTTTCACATTCTTCTTAGCTGGCTTATCAGCTGGATCAGCTTTTTTGATAACGCCACCCTTAGGGCCGTCAGAGATAGGTCCTGTAATTCTACGACCGCTCTTCTTAGGCTTTTCAGGCTTGAATGCCTCTTTTTCTTCCTTAGTCTCTACAACCTTAGCCTCAACTGTCTCTGTCTGCTCTGGTGTAGTTACAGGAGTTTCTACTACAGTCTCCTCAACATTCTTGATTACTTCTTCTTCCTCTGGCTTAGTCTTAGACTTAGAAGACTTAGACTTAGAACTTGAAGATTTTCTGTGAGACTTGTGCTCGCCAGAGTGATGCTTGTGCTCTGAGCTGCTTTTGTGCTTACGCTTTTTCTTGCGCTCACCTGAGCTCTTCTCGCCAGTCTTTACAACACCACGGCTTGTGATGATAACTCTAGGCTTCTTCTCCTCCTGCTTATCGCTTTCTTCTTTTTCAGCTTTCTTCTCTTCTTTAGCTTCTTTTTTTGCTGTGTCGTCAGCAGCCTTAGCGCCGCCAAACTTACTATCTAAAAATGCAAAGTATTCGTCCTCAACAGAGCTTTGTGCTTTTACCTCAAGTCCTTTTTCGGCAAGTGCACTAATTACTTCTGCATTTTCTACTCCATATTTTTTGGCCAATGCATATACTCTTTCTTTTGCCATATGATTACCTCCATTATTTCAACAACTTGATTATAGACTGTGCAAAACCATCGTCTATAACCACTATCGATGCTCTAGTCATTTTTCCGACAGCCTTTCCTAACTGCTCCTTGTCAGATAGTTCAAACATTGGAACGTTATAAAAGCTTGTCTTGTCTCTAAATAGTTTTTTCGTATTGTCAGAAGCATCACTTGCCACAATGACAACCTTCGCTTCCTGACTCTGAACAGCCTTGACGGATAGTGACTCGCCGGTAACTGTCTTTCCGGCTCTTGTTGCTAATCCCAAAAGCTGTAATACTTTATTATTCTGCATCGTCACCTTCTACTGCCTTTTCTTCTGTGTCGTACTCACCATCGTAATACTCATCATCATACTCACCATCGTAGTACTCATCATCGTACTCACCATCGTAGTATTCCTCATCGTAGAAGTCATCGTCGTCGAATACGTACTGGATACCTTCTTCCTTAGCCTGAGTTTCGCTCTTAATATCAATCTTGTACTCAGTAAGCTTAGCTGCAAGTCTTGCATTCTGTCCTTCCTTACCGATAGCAAGTGATAGCTGATTATCAGGAACGATAACAATAGCCTCCTTGTTTTCCGGATCAGCCAAAACGTCAACTACCTGAGATGGGCTTAGTGCGTTTTCAATCAAGATAGCTGGGTTATCGCTCCAGTTAACAATATCGATTTTTTCACCGTGTAGCTCATCAACGACAGCGTTAACTCTCTCGCCGTTTACACCTACACATGAACCTACTGCATCAACATCGTCATTGTTAGACCATACTGACATTTTTGTACGTGAGCCTGCTTCTCTTGCAATACCCTTAATCTCTACTGTACCATCCTGAATTTCTGATACTTCAAGTTCGAATAGCTTTCTAACTAGCTCAGCGTGTGTTCTAGAAACGATAATTCTAGGACCGTGCTTTTCTTCCTTAACATCAACGATATAAAGCTTGATTCTATCTGATGGACGGAAATATTCGCCAGGAGCCTGCTCAGATTCTGTAAGAACTGTATCAGCCTTGTCTAGACTAATGCTAATGTTTTTGGCATTAATTCTCTGAACGATACCTGTAATAACCTGTCCCTTCTTCTCAACATATTTTTCGTAAATGCTCTTCTTTTCTTCTTCTTTGATTTTCTGAAGGATACCATTTCTGGCAGCTGAGATAGCTACTCTACCAAATTCTTTAGACTGAATCTCAATCTTAATTACATCATCAATCTTTGCGTCTGGCTCATACTTTTTAGCCTCCTCTAGTGTGATTTCAGAAATATCATCAAATACTTCCTCAACAACTGTCTTTAGTGAGTAAACGTGAAAATCACCAGTTGTTCTATCAATCTCTACCTTAACGTTTTCTTCCTTTTTGAAATTCTTCTTGTAAGCAACATGTAGGTTAGTTTCGATTACATCAAACAATGCATCTCTGCTAATACCTTTTTCCTTCTCCAAAATTTCAATTGTTTTTAAAAATTCGCTTGCCATTTTTTCCTCCTTAAAACTCAAAATATTCTTTGATCTGTGAAATGTTTTTCTTTTCAATTTCTAATTGTTTGTCATCTATATTTAGCGTAATTACCGAGTCGTCGTACTTAACCAGTGTTCCAACAAATACTTTTTCTTTTTCAATTGCCTTGTACAAATGAACTTCTACTGGCTTGTCAATGTTGCGCTCATAATCACGATCTTTTTTGATTTCTCTTCCCAATCCTGGAGAGCTTACCTCTAAGATATATTGATCATTAATAAAATCGTCTTCATCTAGCTTGTCACTAATGATTCTAGAAACAGATTCTAGGTCATCAATAGTTATGCCGCCTTCTTTGTCAGCGTATATTCTAAGGTAGTAGTCTTCGCCTTCCTTGATATACTCTGCATCCACGAACTGAAAGCCCTTTTCCTCAATAACAGGAATAGCCAACTGTTCTGCTTTTGCTTCAATAGTTTTCCTAACTGCCATTTTGCCTCCTCATATCATATAAAAAAGCGGGCCTTTGCGGACCGCTTTCTTAATTTACTAGTATCATATTCTTTACTATTATAGGCTTCCTGCCTTGTATTGTCAAGAATTATTTAATGTTATCTAGCATTCTAAGCTTGATATGTTTTACTCTTATTTCGTAGAGTTTAATACTTAATGTTGGGAAGAACTTAGACATGTAATACATGCGTTTAGTATCTCCTCCAATCAAAGCTCTTGTATGCTGTTTTTGAATTGTTTTTACAATAGTCGCAGCAACATCAGCCGGTGACTTCTTGAAATACTTGTTTGTATTATTATCCTTACCGCCAAACTGATAACGCAAGAAATTCGTCTTGCAGCGTCCTACTACTGCATAACCTACGTACATTTCACGTCCGAGCTCAGCAACAAGGCTTTTGGCATAAGATAGTCTAGCCGCCTGAGATGCGCCATGTATAGAATTACCTATTATAGGCAAAAAAGCATCTGAGCTTACTACGTTAAATATTCCATACATATTAGATTGGCGAAGCAACGGAATCATCGTTCTAACCATATATGTCATAGAGTTAAAGTTAACCCCCATACACTCGCTAATCAACTGATCATTGTACATATTAATTCTGTTAATGATAGGTAACATGCCTGCACAATTAACAATCAAATCTATCTTGCCAAACTTGTCCTGCAACTGTCTAGCTATATTGTTCCACTCCTCCTCAACTGAAATATCGAAGGCATAACAATGGAACCTATCTTGCATGTATGTAAGAGATAGTTTGGCTCTTTGCAATTTTTCTTCGGACTGGCCAATTGCAATAACATTGCAACCGTGCTGTCTTACAAGAATATCTGCAACTTCCTTGCCAATACCTGATGACGCACCAGTCACTAATACTGTTTTTTTGTTAATCCACTCCATAAAAACCTCTACTCGAAAAACAATTGCTACCGTTAATTAAATAGTATTCCAAAAAATAAAAAGGTGCAAGTATCTTGCACCTGTAAAAAATATAGCAGCTCGTACGAGAATCGAACTCGTGATTCCGCCTTGAGAGGGCGGCGTCTTAACCACTTGACCAACGAGCCAAAGACAAAGAATATTATATCAGTATTTCACAATAATGCAAGGACTTTTTTGTGTTTTTAGTTTTTTATGTGATTGTTTTTTTATGTTGTCATTTAATAAAGAGGGTTCAGACACAGTTAGCAGCTGACTTTGATACAACTGGGATTTTTTCAAAAAAAAGAACTGGCTACATTTGTAACCAGTTCTTGATTATTGTTATTACTTAACAGTAACGTTAACTGTCTTGTATACACCGTTCTGTGCGAATACTAGTACTTGGCAAGTTCCCTTAGCTTTTCCTGTAATAACACCTGCTGGTGATACTGTTGCTACACTAGGGTTAGTTGATTCGAAGTAAATCTTTCTATGATTCTTAATCTTGCCCTTCTTGCCATCCTTAACCTGTTTAGCCTTAATCTTAGCTGAGTTCTGACCAACAGCTAGTGTAACTTTGCTCTTGTTAAGTTTGAGTTACTTAGCATTTCTGTTTTTGCCACCCTTTGTAGCTGAGTGGATCATCTTAGAAATAGCAACCACCTTACCTTGAGCGTTAATAGCAACTACTAGATATTTATAGTAGTTGCCCTTCTTGAGTCTCTTATGTGTAAACTTAGAACCTGTTGTAGTCTTAAGTTTCTTAATGCCCTTGCCGCATTTTCCGCCGTATACTACATACTTAGTTGCTCCAGCAACCTTCTTCCAAACTACCTTGTTAGTCTTCTTAGCTGACTTCTTAACCTGAGCTCTCAAAGGTCCGAATGTAGAACCATCTGGATCTTTGTCACTTTTAGCGCTAAGAATGCTGTTTTCTACAGCCGCTGCATCTTTAAGTGCTACAGTTGGCTGAATTGGCTTAACAGTTGGAATAACTGTAGATGACTTTGTAGTTGTAGGTGCCTTAGTTGTTGTTTCAGGCGCCTTAGTTGTTGTTGTAGGTGCCTTAGTTGTTGTTGTAGGTGCCTTAGTTGTTGTTTCAGGCGCCTTAGTTGTTGCATCTTCATTATCATTTGGATAAACTAATCTACCCTGAGAATCTTTTACTGTTAGACTCTTAATCTCTACCGGATTATCTATTCCAACATATCCCATAAGGATAGCTAGTTCTTTTTCATCACTTGTTGCAGTAAATGAACCTGCTAACTCCTGCTCCTGTCCTGTTAGAAAGATAGTTCCGTTAGTAAAGTTAGTTTGGATATTACCATCATCATTAGCTGACTGAATCAACCATGATACTGTGTATTCTTCTCCTGCTGTAAGGCCTTTTACTAATGCCTTAACCTGAAGTGCATTCTGGTCTGTGCCGCCATTCAAGTTAGCAGATGTCTGCTGAATCATAACGTGGTTAGGGTTGCTTAGGTCAACACCAGCCATAGCGTTAGATCCGCCCCATCCACCTACGTAGATGTCATAAGCACCGATCTTGTAATTGTTGTGAGCTTCCTTACCTGGAAGATTCTGATTCATCTGAATGTCTTCTGTTGCACTTGTCTGAGACTCTGATGGTGCTACTGTTGTAGCATCTGCAGGTGCATTCTTATCGTTCTTAAGAATAACATTTGCAGTACCCTCAGCGTGCTTAATTACAACTTCGTTGTACTGGTTAGTCAAAGCTGATAGATAAATAACTACTCCAGCTCCGTCCTTGGCAAAACCTGTCTGCTGTCCGTTAACTGTAACATCGCTAATTCCGCTAGAAACTGTTATATAAACACCTTCCTCTGCAGCGAAACCTGGCTTCTGAACATTGATAACTTCCTTAGCTGTATTGTTGCTATTGTAGAATAGCTTGCTACCATTTGGTACAGCAACCCACTCATACTGTGAGTAATCAGCTGTTGTAATTTCTTCTGTTGATGTTTCATTACTTTCTGACTCACCCGGTTCGTCAGCCTTAGTTGTTTCGGCCTTTGTTGTTGCAGCCTTAGTTGTCTGCTGTTCGTCTACGAACTTAATAACAAGTGTAGCCTTCTGGCTTCCGCCATATGTTACTTCTACTTCGTTATATGTCTGTGTTAGAGCTGATAGGCAAAGAATTGCTCCTGCTCCATCAATGATTGATCCTTCTGTAGAACCATTAATCTTAATTTCATTAATTCCTGCTGTTACGTTAAAGTAAATACCTTCATTACCGTCAGCCCATGGTGGTGTCTGAACACTAACCACTTCATGTACTGTATGGTTTTCGTTATAGAAATACTTGTTTGTTGCTGCTACTGGGATCCATGTCATGCTCTCATAGTCAGTAGCTGCCTTTGTTGTTTCTTCATTTACTGTTACATAAATAGTAGTTTTACCTGACTTAATGTCGCCCTTGTAAGCTACAAGGTCAATCTTATACTCTCCTGCATGTGAGAAAATAGATGAATCAAGCTGTACATTAGTACCAGTTACAGTCTCGAAATTCTCTTCATTAACAGAAATGATATATCCGTCAGCGCCTTCAACAGCATTCCATGAGAATGAATATGGCTGTTCGGCTGTACTAACATCAGCAAAACCTAGTGGTGTATCTAGCTTCTCACCTGTTGATGACTCGCTTGTTGCCACATCAGCTCTTGTTGTAGGTACTGCCGTTGTAGGTACTGCCGTTGTAGCTGCTTTTGTTGTTGTCTGTGCAGCTGTTGTAGTTGCTGCCTTTGTTGTAACTTCAGGAACATACTTGATAATTAATGAAGCCTTCTGGCTACCGCCATATGTTACTTCAACTTCATTATATGTCTCTGTTAGAGCTGATAGGCAAAGAAGTGCTCCTGCTCCATCAATGATTGATCCTTCTGTAGAACCATTAATTTTAATTTCACTAATTCCTGCTGTTACGTTAAAGTAAATACCTTCATTACCCTGAGCCCATGGTGGTGTCTGAACACTAACAATCTCATGAACTGTATGGTTTTCATTGTAGAAATACTCGTTTGTTGCTGCAATAGGAACCCATGTCATATCTTCATAGTTAGGTGCCTTAGTTGTCTGCTCAGCAGTTGTTTCAACTTTTGTTGTAGTTGCTGCAGCTGTTGTCACCCAAACTTTTGTTGTTTCATCCTTAGTTGTTGTCTGAGCTGCTGTTGTTGTTGCTGCCGCTGTTGTTGTCTGAGCTGCTGTTGTTGTTGCAGCCTTTGTTGTAGTTGCTGCAGCTGTTGTTGTCTGAGTTTCTGTAAACTCTCCAGCCCATGGATGAGTAACGATATCTCCATCATTTTCTGTCTCATCATTGTTTCCACCAGCCTG
>CACYHD010000042.1 GCA_902774125.1 uncultured Lachnospiraceae bacterium | reverse complement strand
GTCCTTAGTCAAAGGCTTAAACATAATTATCTCATCTAATCTGTTCAAAAACTCTGGTCTGAAATGATTCTTCAAGTCAGCCTTCACCAATTCGGCATTTTCTTCCTTGATATTACCTTCAGAATCAATTCCATCAAGCAAGTAGCTTGAGCCCAAGTTAGATGTCATAATTAATATTGTGTTTTTAAAATTGACAGTTCTACCTTGGGAATCTGTTATACGTCCATCATCTAGAACTTGCAATAGAACGTTAAAAACATCAGGGTGTGCCTTTTCTATCTCATCAAACAAAACAACTGAATATGGCTTTCTTCTAACTGCCTCAGTCAACTGACCACCCTCGTCGTATCCAACATATCCCGGAGGCGCTCCGATTAGTCGTGAC
Organism: uncultured Lachnospiraceae bacterium; assembly: GCA_902774125.1. Classification (GTDB taxonomy): domain Bacteria; phylum Bacillota; class Clostridia; order Lachnospirales; family Lachnospiraceae; genus Eubacterium_G. Next base: position 14,653 of record CACYHD010000042.1, on the reverse strand, counting down.
ACACTGAACTTCTCCATATATTCACTCATGTCGATACGCACGATATTGTTTTCATCGTCAAAAAGATTTTGAGCCAAAGCCTTGGCAAGCTCTGTCTTACCAACACCTGTAGGTCCTAGGAACATAAACGAACCGATAGGCTTGCTAGGATCCTCAATTCCTGCCTTGGATCTAAGTATAGCCTCTGTAACCTTCGTCACAGCCTCATCCTGTCCAACAACACGCTTGTGCAACTGATCATCAAGATGAAGAATTTTTTCACGCTCTGTCTCAGTAAGCTTTGTCACAGGAATACCAGTCCATCTACTTATAATGCGGGCAATTTCGTCTTCTGTCACACTTTCTCTAACAAGAGATAAGTCTTTGTTTTGGACTTTCTGCTCTTCCTCGGCAAGCTGTTTTTCTAACTCTGGCAACTCGCCGTACTGAAGCTGCGCAGCCTTGTCCAAGTCATAGTCATTTTTGGCCTTATCAATATCTTTTTTGATTGCCTCGACACGCTCTCTCAACTCGCCCAGGCGGTTAACAGAATCTTTTTCATTTTCCCACTGAGCTTTTTTGTTGTCGTACTCAGCCTTCAACTCAGCCAAGTCACCTCTAAGTTCTTCTAATCTTTCCTTGCTAAGGTTGTCCTTTTCTTTTTTGAGGGCCGCCTCTTCAATCTCGAGCTGCATTACCTTGCGTCGCAAATCGTCAACTTCTGTTGGCATTGAATCCATTTCTGTCTTAATCAATGCACACGCCTCATCAACTAGGTCGATTGCCTTGTCCGGCAAAAATCTATCAGTGATATATCTGTCTGACAAAATTGCAGCATTTACTAATGCGCCGTCCTGAATCTTGACGCCGTGGAAAACCTCGTATCTCTCCTTGATACCTCGAAGAATAGAAATTGTATCCTCAACTGTTGGCTCGTTGACCAAAACAGGCTGGAATCGACGCTCTAGCGCCTTGTCCTTCTCAATGTTTTCGCGGTACTCATCAAGAGTTGTAGCTCCGATACAATGTAGTTCGCCTCTTGCAAGCATAGGTTTGAGCATGTTACCTGCATCCATTGAACCTTCTGTCTTTCCCGCGCCAACTATTGTATGTAACTCGTCGATAAAAAGAATTATCTCGCCGTCAGAATCTTTAACATCCTTCAACACAGCTTTCAATCTTTCCTCAAACTCACCTCTGTACTTGGCACCTGCCACAAGGGCACCCAAATCCAAAGAGAATATTTTTTTGTTTTTAAGTCCATCAGGAACATCGCCTCTTACAATACGTTGAGCTAAGCCCTCGATTGCCGCAGTCTTACCTACGCCAGGCTCACCTATAAGCACAGGATTGTTTTTGGTTTTTCTTGAAAGAATACGTATTATGTTGCGAATCTCCTGGTCTCTGCCGATAACAGGATCAAGTTTTTGCTCCCTAGCTCTCTCCACAAGTTCGACACCGTACTTGCCAAGTGCATCATATGTTGCCTCTGGATTATCTGATGTGACTCTATTGTTACCTCTAACTGTCTGTAGTGCTTCAAGGAACTTGTTTTTGTTGATGCCAAACTCCTTAAAAATCTGGGATACAGCCTGGTTAGGCTTACCGAGCATTGCCAAAAACAAATGCTCTACTGAAACATACTCATCTCCCATTTTTTTGGCCTCGTCCTCTGCGTGAGTCAAAACATCGTTAAGACTCTGGCTCATATGACGCTCGCCACCTTGAACCTTAGGTAGCTTTTCAATAGCCTGGACTACAACGTTTTCAAAGTAGTTAGGTTCAATCCCCATTCTTTCTATAAGTTTTTTAGTAAGACTATCCTCAATTGTGATCAATGAATACAAAAAGTGTTCTTGATCAATAGCCTGATTGCCATAGTCAGATGCAATCTTATCGCAATTCTGAATAGCCTCAATTGACTTTTGTGTAAATTTTTGTACATTCATAGCGAATACCTCCTAACCGTGGAGCTTACTCCACTTGTTACAATACCATTATGTCGTTCATATATTTCAAATTATCATTTATGTTTTAAACTAATTGTAAACAAATCATTAACAACTTTTTGGCAAACAAAAAATGTTTCCCGATATAATAAACAAATCGAGAAACATTTTTTAGAAGCAACCTTCCTAAAGGCTCTAGTGCCTGCTACTTAGCCGCTAGTATTTCTTCTAGTGCTTCGTATAATTCGCGCATCTGCTGCTTTGTTCCAATAGTAATGCGCAAGTAGTTATCTATTCTTGGTTTATTGAAATAACGAACGTATATATCACGCTCACGTAGTTTTTCAAATATTTCCTTAGCACTCATAGACTCATGTGTCACAAACAAGAAGTTAGTACTTGAATTAGTCATATCAAATCCCATTTTCTTAAGTGTCACCTTGGCCTCTTCTCGTGTGTCAACAATTTCCTTAACAAGCTGCTTGAAGTAATCGTCATCTCTAATTGCTGCAACACCCGCTCTAATAGCTGCTGCGCTAAGTGTGTATGAATTGTAAGAATATTTAATATCCTTCATCGCCTTGATAAGTTCTTTGTTACCAAAAGCGTAGCCCACTCTCATACCGGCTAGAGCTCTTGACTTGGATAGTGTTCTCACAACAAGAAGATTATCGTACTTGTTGATAAGCCCCAAAGCCGTCTGTCTTCCAAAATCAATATACGCCTCGTCTACAATCACTAACGAATCCGGATTATTCTTAATAATTATCTCGATTGCGTCTAATGGTAGTTCGATTCCAGTAGGGGCATTAGGGTTAGCAATAACAATGCCGCCGTTTTCTTGATTGTAATCATCCACCTTGATTCTAAAGTTGTTATCAAGCGGAATAGTCTTAAATGGAATCTTATATAGATTGGCCCACACATCATAAAATGAGTAAGTTACATCCGGGAATAAAATAGGCTTTCCTGAGTTAAAAAATGTCAAAAATGCCATTCCCAAAACATCATCAGAACCAACGCCAACAAAAACCTGGTCCTCGTCAACACCATAGTACTCTGCGATAGTTTCCACAAGCATTGAAGCCTCTGGATCAGGGTACTTGCGCATCTGATCCGGTGTCATAGAAGCTAACGCTATAGCAACCATGTCTGATGGCATAAACGGTGATTCATTAGTATTAAGTTTTATTATATCCATTCCGTTAGGCTGCTCGCCTGGAACGTATGGCTCTACTCTTCTTATATTTTCTTCTTTAATCATTATTTGTCCTTTTCATTTTTATCAATCTAACAATTACCAAAACAATAAGTGCTCCTATTAATCCGCCGACTAGATCTATTAACACATCTCTCACTTCCGGACTTCTTCCGTGTACGAACCCCTGATGTATTTCATCGCTTATGGCATAAACTAACACCCACAAACCTGCTCCTAGGAGAATGCGCCTTCTGTATCGCAAACTCTCTCTGATAGAAGCGAATGTTGCAAGAAACAAACTTGTCAAAACACCTAGCATCGTATACTCACATAAGTGTCCAAGTTTGCGCACACCAAAACTTGTCCTGCCAAAAATTATCAATTGTTCCTTCTCCGAAAGACTGTCGTAGTCCGGCTTTATAATATGCACAACCTTAATAGTAATCTTGTCACTTAGACTCTGGGATTCAACATCTGTAGCTGCCGAAAATCCAAAAATCATATTCATCCAGCCGAGAATCAGCACAATCAAAACGATACGAGCTATTATTATCTTTTTCAACTCTATGCCTCGTAACCTTTTGCTTTGATCTGAGCTACAACTGTATCAACAGCGTTCTCTGCTATCTCATCTGTTTTGGCCTCAGCCATAACTCTAATAACAGGTTCTGTACCACTTGCTCTTAGAAGAATTCTTCCATCTCCTTCAAGCTTAGCCTCAGCCTCCTTAGCTGCTGCCTTTACATCGGCATCGTTAAGTACAACATCCTTGTCAGTAACTCTAACATTCTTGAGGCACTGTGGATAAATAACGCATGGCTTTGTTAGCTCAGACATTTTTTTCTTGGACTCAAGCATTACTTCCATAAGCTTAAGTGAAGTCAAAATACCATCGCCTGTAGTAGCATACTTGCTAAAAATAATATGACCTGACTGCTCACCGCCTAGACGATATTCATTGTCCTTCATGCACTCATATACGAACTTGTCGCCGACATCAGTCTTAGCATAATCAATGCCAATTTCATCAAACGCCTTATAAAGACCAATGTTAGACATAATTGTTGTAACTACTGAGTTACCCTTAAGTTTGTTGTGCTCCTTAAGATAAGCACCGCAAACATAAAGAATCAAATCGCCATCAACCAGACTACCATTCTCATCTACACAGAAACATCTGTCGGCATCGCCGTCGTATGCAAAACCGATATCAAGGTTGTTATCAACAACGAATTTTTGCAAATGCTCTACATGAGTTGAACCGCAATCTACGTTAATGTTAGTACCGTTAGGCTGATTGTTAATAACGTATGTCTCAGCGCCAAGAGCGTCAAAAACAGACTTAGCAATCGCACTCGCACTACCGTTAGCGCAGTCTAGTCCGACTTTGACATTTCTAAATGAATTGTTAGCCAATGTCATTAGGTAGCCCATATATCTGTTTCTACCTGCAAAGTAGTCGATAGTGCGACCAATGTTCTCACGCTTAGCATAAGGAATATCATCAAAATCGCCATCCAGATACTCTTCAATCTTGTCTATAACTTCCTGCTCCATTTTTTCGCCATCAGCGTTAAGGAGCTTTATTCCATTATCATAAAATGGGTTGTGGCTAGCAGAAATCATAATGCCACAATCGAAATCCTCAGTTCTAACTACATATGACACACTAGGTGTTGTTGTAACGTGAAGAAGATAAACATCTGCACCTGTTGATGTAAGTCCGGCTGACAAAGCATCCTCGAACATATAACTGCTTCGTCTTGTATCCTTTCCGATAGCAACAGAGCACTTTTTGTTTTGTCCATAATAATGACCCAAAAATCTTCCAACTTTAAAAGCGTGCATTGCTGTCAAAACTTCATTAGCTTCTCCTCTAAAGCCATCTGTGCCAAAATATTTTCCCATTTCACTTTCCTCCAATTATAAATTCACCATAATATTTTACCACATATCAGCGGTAATATCACGACAAGTTAGCATCTTGTCCTCTATTCTAAACTCCTTGTTGCAAACGCTTAGCGCCGCCTTCTTGTGAGTTATGATAATACATGTTTTTTCTTCCAGCTGCTTAATGTTAGCCAAAACTCTTTTTTCTGTGTTAGCATCAAGAGCTGAAGTGGCCTCGTCCAACAACAGTATTGGCGCCTTGCTCACCAAAGCACGCGCAATGGCAAGTCTCTGAGCCTGTCCCTCTGATATACCAGCTGCGTTTTCGCCAATCTGAGTCTCTAGGCCGTCCGGCAACTTGTCCACAAATTCTTTAATATCGCTGACAACGAGGGCTCTCTGGATTTCCTCCTCTGTTGCCTTAGGATTAATAAGTGTAATATTCTCTCGAAGCGTGCCGCTAAAAAGATAATTGCCCTGTGGCACATATGAGAACAGCGTTCTAGTATCAGGGCTTGCCACAATGCTAGAACCGTCAGTCTTATATAGTTTAATGCTGCCCTCTGTTGGCTTAAAAACGCCAAGCAACATTTTCATCAATGTACTCTTACCAATTCCTGAAATACCGTGAATTGCAACAAAGTCACCTTTGGCGAAGCTTGCGTTACCCTGGTCGATAACACTTTCCCTGCCATAGTCAAACTTGATGTCCTCAATTTTTACTTGGTCAAGTTTGCTATAAAACTTGTCTCTATCAATATCATGAATGTTTTCTTCTGGATCAATGTTTTCGATTTCTATAATTCTCTCCGCAGAAGCGATAATTGCATAGTACTGCGGAATAACCTTAGTAACATTGGCGAACGGTGTCTGAAGCTGACTCACAAGCTGCAAAACAGCTGTTAGCGTACCGTAACTCATAGCCTTTGTAGCGACTTTGACAGCACACCATGCAAGAGCTAGCAAATAACCGGAGTTAAAAATAAAACCAAAACCGGCTGAAGCTGCAATAGCAATTCTTCTTCTCTTCATCTTCGCCTTATAATTGATTTTTTGAAGCTGATCGCCTTTGTTTTTGAATGTCTTTTCAACACCAAAAGTTTTGACAACTAGCAAACTTTCAATGGCCTCCTGGAAGAAAGATCTCACAACGCCATCGCTCTCTTGCACTTTTTTGTGAAGACTTTTGAGCTTGCCCCTAAAAAAGATTGTAACGCAAGATACCAAAACTCCTGCCACAACAAAAACAAGTGTTAATCTTGGTGCAATATATATAAGCACGACAAACGCACTGACGAACTGTGTCACATAAAACAACAATTCCGGAACAATTGTTGTAACGCCGTCAGTTATTATTTTGATATCGCTTGTAATTCGATTGATCAATTCTCCACTGTGATAGTCACTAATCTGGCTGTATTCCTTAGTTAGTATTTCATAAAACAGCTTGGATCTCATTTTCATTTCCAGCTTGGCCTGAATTGTAATAGCCAACGAATTAGCCACTACTCTAAGTACCAATCTAGCTGTAATAATTATGAGAATAATACCTGCATAAAAGAATATATCTTTGATATATGGTATCGACTTAGTCGGAATACTTATATTCCAAAAAAGAATTTTGTATGTTTCATATGCTGAATTAGCAGAAACTTCTGCTGCTTTTTGCGCCGCGTCAATTGCATACTTGCTAAACAATGCAAGCAACGTAAAAACAGCGGCAATTGCAACGTTTGCCACACTCAAAAAAATTATTTTGGGTATTTGTCGCTTGCTATTTCCTATTACCCATCTCAATCCGTTTTTGTTAGTTGTTTTTTTCTTTCTCATATTAACGTCCGTGAATAATTCTTCCTATTTTTCGTCTTAGTCTATAATAAAATCTTCTCATTCTAGCTGTCTTCACAATGAAAAAGCTGTACAAGCGCTCCTTCATGCTGCCGCAGTTATATACAACTCCACGTTTGTTGTACTGTACAACTCGAGCAATTATTTGTGCTCTGCTTATTCCTGCCTCTGCCACAATCTGGTTGTCACCGCGCATCACGTAAGAGTTCTTCTCTACTCCAATAACTCGATGAAGCACGTACTCTCCGCTTGTGCGCTTGTAGAGAACAATGTCATATTTTTTGACCTCATCTTCTATAGCTTGCAATGTAACTGAGTCTCTATTGCCAACAAGCGTTGGATACATACTTATTCCCTTAGGGGCAAAAACAACCTGTCCCTTGGCACTAAGTTTTTGGCTTATTATTGGAATGATGTCATCCATCGTAACTACTTTATTCAAAGAGATTCTCCTTTCGAACCTTCTCAACAAAGGCGTCAATATCTTTTTGAGCCTTATCCTTGTCAACATCGTACTCTGCTAGCATGTCACTTAGGAGCTGCTCCTTAGTCGTTCCCTCTATCATTTTTTGGAACAAAAAAGCGCCCGTTTCGTTAAGATTCATCATACCATTAAAGTCTATTGTCGCCTGACCTACAGGCACAACTACATAGCTGTCAGCTATTTGTCTCAATATAAATCCTTCTTTGATTTTCATAATAAATCCTTCCAAGCTAATTGTTTATTTTTATAGTCTTATAGGCTAGTTCAAAAGCCTCATCAGAAATGTTACATCCCATGTTGTATAGAGGACAGTTAGTCAAAACTTCCTCCATTCTGCCAAGAGCCAATTGCATGTTTTCTTCCTTTACAATATAGCGAATTGTCTGAGGAAAAAACAACTTAATTGCATCATTAGGCGACATCGGTTTGATCCAATTGTTCTCGCTTCTTTCCAAAAACACAATGGCGCCGAGCTTAACTCCTTTGTTCTCGTTGAGAGTTGTTTTGCCACTCCACGGAGTTCCAAAGACACGCAACTCACCATCAACTAATCTAATGGCTGGTTTGTCGTCGTTTATAATATACGCCTTGTCCCCTAAGTTTTTGACCCACAAGCCTGTGTGTGTTGACTTGCCCACGCCGCTGTTAGCCGAAAACAAATATGCATAGCCGTCAACTACAACCGCAGAGGAATGTAGCATAATACCACTATGTCTTAAAATATAGCGGTTGAACAATGCTCCGGTAAGACTGTATTCGACTCTGTTATATGCAAAAATCGATGCCTGACTTCGGTCCATACCAACAGATTCGTCATAATGATCCATACAGTTTTGGTGCTCAATATCGTATATTTCCGGCTTAATATTTATGACTTCATCAGCATCATTAACATCCCAGCTGTCATCTTCATAATCAGCTGCCCTGTCCCTAGTCTCCTGAAAATATGTAGTCATAAGTATTTTGATGTCTGCTATCGTATATTGTTTAGTTTTTTTGTTTTTTGCATCCATTGCCGATTCCCCAAACATATTAGTAATCATCATATCTATTATAGCAGATTATACGCTATTTACGAAAAAAAACGTCTGTGAAAAATCACAGACGTTATTATTATTATTCAACTTTTGCCAACTTAGCAGCCTGGTCTGCTGCAATACAGTTATCAATAATCTCTTCGATTGAACCATCCATAATCTGGCCCAGTCTGTGAGATGTAAATTTGATACGGTGATCTGTAACTCTACCCTGTGGAAAGTTGTATGTTCTAATCTTCTCAGATCTGTCACCTGTACCAATCTGACTTCTTCTAGCCTCTGATTCCTCGTCCTGCTTTTTCTGAAGTTCTAGCTCGTACAATCTAGCACGAAGAACCTTCAATGCCTTGTCCTTGTTTTTGAGCTGTGATTTTTCATCCTGACATGAAATAACGATTCCAGTAGGGATATGTGTCAATCTAACAGCTGAGTCAGTTGTGTTTACGCACTGACCACCGTTACCGGAAGCTCTAAATACGTCGAATCTACAATCATTCATATCGATTTCTACGTCTACTTCTTCTGCTTCTGGCATTACAGCTACTGTGGCTGTTGATGTATGAATTCTTCCGCCAGACTCAGTTACTGGAATTCTCTGAACTCTGTGAACTCCACTCTCGTACTTAAGTTTAGAGTAAGCACCCTGACCGTTAACCATAAATACAACTTCCTTGAAGCCGCCTAGGCCGTTTTCGTTAAGTGACACAAGCTCTGTTTTCCATTTCATGCTTTCTGCATACATGCAATACATTCTGTATAGCTCTGCTGCAAACAAAGCTGCCTCGTCACCACCGGCACCACCTCTGATTTCTACGACAACGTTTTTGTCATCGTTTTCATCCTTAGGTAATAGAAGAATCTTCAACTCATCTTCTAGTTCTGCCTGACGCGCCTTTGCAGTGTTCATTTCTTCCTTGGCAAATTCCTTAAGCTCGTCATCTGACTCTTCCTCAAGAATCATAAGACTATCTTCAATTGTTTCCTTACATTCCTTATATTCCTTGAACGCCTCAACGATTGGAGCAAGATCATTTTGTTCCTTCATAAGTTTTCTGAACTTATTCTGATCACTTACAACCTCAGGTTTAGTTAACTCTTCTGTTATCTGCTCCTGTCGCTTAGCAATTCCTTCTAATTTATCAAACATTTTTTGTTCCTTTCTTAGCAATAACTACTCTATCATTTCCTGCCAAATCCTTCAAAACTTCAATATCTTCAAAGTCTGACTCTAGTAAACTTGTCACGGCCTCACCCTGGTCATATCCAATTTCAAAAATAATATAACCGTCGTCGTTCAAGTGTTCCAAAGCCTGAGACGTAATTAGTCGATAAAAATCCAAACCATCAGCGCCACCGTCAAGAGCCCCCATAGGATCGTGGTCCTTAACTTCTATGGCCAAGTCATCTATATCCTTTGTAGGAATATATGGCGGATTGGAAACTATCATATCGAAGGATTCATCTATATTCGCGAATAAATTCGACTTAACAAATCGAACATTCCCTTGATTAATCTCATTGTTTTTTGAAGCAACAGATAATGCATCAGCTGATATATCGCTAGCCAAAACACTTACATCGCACTTAGAAAGTCTGTCTATTGATATAGCTATACATCCCGAACCAGTACAAAGGTCCAAAACCTTCCATCCATCCTTAACATGCTCAAGGGCTTTTTGAACAAGCACTTCTGTATCGAATCTTGGAATCAATACGTTTTCATTAACTTGAAAATCAAGCCCGCAAAAATTTTGCTTGCCGATGATATGCTGAACCGGTATATGTGTTATTCGCTTGTCACAGGCCTCGTTCAACTTATCTATCTGCTCAGACTCCAACTTCAAATCAGGGTTGAGTATTAGATCGATTTTTTTGATTCCCGTATAGTGCTCTACCATAAGCCACATGTCATACTCGGCATCATCTATATCGTTTTGCTTCAATATTTCTATTTGATTATCTATGTACTGCTTTGCTAATATTTCCAATTGTATCCTAGTCCCATTTTACAAAAATTATTCATAATAGCACCTCTACCTTCTAGCTAAAACTTCCAGTTATAACCTGACTTGGAATTACTGTTTCTCTGAGGTAATGGTCTATCAAATGTATTGTCTAGATTGATATGCTTGACCGGCTCTGTATTATCCTTTTTAGGAATAATCTCTACACCATTTTTTACCAGATATTCTTCCCAGTCAAAAACAGCTTCAACCGCCTCAATTGCAACTTCAATCATATCATCTGTTGGCTCTTTTGTTGTAATTCTCTGCATCCACAATCCCGGCTTACTCAAAATGTTAACAAGAAGCGAATCAGATGTTCCTGCCTTGCGAATGAACTCATACGCAAAACCTGCAATAACCGGAATAAGTACTATTCTTATTCCATATCTCAACCATACATTAGATGGATTAATAAGCAAAAATATAAGTATGCTCACTAACAAAACTACAAAAATAAAACTTGTTCCACATCTTTTGTGAAATCTTGAACTTCTTCTAACATTCTCAACTGATAGTGGCTTTCCTGTTTCTATAGCATTGATACATTTGTGTTCTGCACCGTGATACATATATGTTCTCTTTATATCTTTCATTAACGCAGTAAGCATTAAGTAGAATATAAAAATAAAAATTTTTAGCACGCCCTCAATAACCGGAACCTGTTTAGGTCCAATTTGAGGAATATATTTTTGCATTAACTCTGCTACGAACAAAGGTAATACAACAAACAAACCAACTGCCAAAAGAACTGACAGCAAAATTGTAAAACTTATAATAACTTTTTCTGCCTTCTTGCCAAACTTGTTAGAAAGCCATGTCTCAAATCTGTCAGGTTCGATTGATTCCTCATCAACGAAATTAGCAGAATATGTCAAAGTCTTAATGCCCAAAACCATAGAATCGATAAGCTTGAACATACCTCTGACAAACGGAAGTGAAATAATTCTCTTCCCCTCTGTAAAGTCTTTGTGAGTATCTTTTTTTACTTCAATATCCTTATCAGGTTTTCTTACAGCCACGGCATAATCATCACCATTGCGCATCATTATGCCTTCCAAAACAGCTTGGCCGCCGATACCTGAACAAGGTAATCTTTTGCCTTTTCTCATTTTATATCAATACAGTTATAACTGTTTCCTTTCATAATAGTAAGAAAATAGGCTGAGATGAAAATCTCAGCCCGAAATCTCTTAAATTATTTAATACCATACTTCTTATTGAACTGGTCAACTCTACCACGAGCTGTAACAGCCTTCTGCTGTCCTGTATAGAAAGGATGACATGCTGAACAAATTTCAACGTGGATTTCTTCCTTTGTAGAACCAGTAACGAATGTGTTACCACAGTTACATGTAACTGTTGCTTGATGGTACTCTGGATGGATTCCTTTTCTCATTTTCTTCACCTCTTCTAAATATATTCTTAGGCTTATGCCTATAATGCTCATGGAACTGACGAATATCCCGAACTAAGTCCGACAATTCAATAGCCATAACATTATATCACAAGAGTTTGGAGTATGCAACCATATATGTACAGCTTTTCATAGATAACAATATAGTTACTTGAACCCCCAACTCCTAATTGTTTATTATAACTTTCATTCTTGCTAAGAACTCTTTATTATCCTTAGTTTTTTGCATCATATCTATCATCTGTTCTAGTGTTTCTTCCTGTCTGCTACTGTTAAGTTCGCGTCTGATAAACATCATAGCATCCAACTCATCACTATCTAACAACAGATCATCTCTACGTGTTCCTGACTTAACAATATCCACAGCCGGGAACAACCTTCTCTCAGAAAGTTTTCTATCTAGAACAAGTTCCATATTACCTGTTCCCTTAAATTCTTCATAGACAACGTCGTCCATCTTACTTCCTGTATCCACTAATGCAGTAGCTAGAATTGTAAGACTTCCGCCTTCTCTCATATTTCTTGCAGCGCCAAAAAACTTTTTAGGCATATGAAGAGCTGCCGGATCCAAACCACCTGACAATGTTCTACCAGATGACTGAATTGTCATATTGTACGCTCTAGCAAGTCTAGTAATACTATCAAGCAGAATAATCACATCCTTGCCGTGTTCTACTAATCTTTTGGCTCTTTCTATAACCATCTCTGCCACTTTTTTGTGGTGCTCTGGCTGCTGATCAAATGTTGAATGAATAACTTGAACATTATCTCCAACAATTGCTTCCTTAATATCTGTAACTTCCTCTGGTCGCTCGTCAATCAAAAGAATAAGTATTTCCATCTCCGGATTATTCTTCAAAATGGCATTAGCTGTCTCCTTGAGCAATGTTGTTTTGCCCGCTTTAGGAGGAGATACAATCATGCCTCTCTGTCCCTTGCCTATAGGGCTCACAAGATCAACAATTCTCATTGCAAGACTATGTCCATCAGTGTCTAAGTGTATTCTCTCATCCGGAAAAATAGGTGTGAGATTATCAAAATTAGGACGGTTCAAAACTTTGTCTAGAGACTCGCCATTAACCTCATCAACGTAGTAAAGAGCTCCGTAGTTTTCGCCCTCTCTCTTAGGACGAACTTTTCCTGTAACATAATCACCTGTCTTGAGTCTAAAACGTCTGATTTGAGAAACCGCCACATATACATCCTCGCTACCTGACAAATAATTATCTGAGCGAAGAAAACCATATCCATCTGGGCAAATTTCTAGTATTCCTGTTTTTACCTCACCTTTTTCGTTAGGAATATCATTTTTGTTTTCTACTTTTTCTTCTGTATTTTCTACTTTGTTATCCATATCACAAACCTCTTTTATGAATTAAGTTTTTCCAAAATAAACTGATATATTTCCTGGCTGTTTTCGCCCTCATCAAATCGAGAGCACATATATGATGCTGTATCCTTATCAGGTGCAGCAATGTTGATTTCTATTATTGTTCCTGTTCCTTCTTTAATCTGACAATGAACTGTATACTCACCATTAGATGACTGATAATAGTCAGAAATCGTTCCCACTTCATTGCGCAATTCATACTTATTCTCAAGCAAAAATGTATCCACCTCATCCGCAATCGCGTTAGGAATTTTGCTCTCAAAAAACTTCAAACTTTCTCTACCCTCAGCAGATAGATGATAATATGTTGTATTTCTGTTCTCATGAGAAAAAACAAAGTCATCTTCTATCAACTCGTTCAAACATTTTTGAACGGTAAAATAATTAGTATATTCATTATCTAAAAAAAATTGGGAAATTTGAGAATTGGTAAGCGGAAAATCAACCTTGTTGATCATGTGCATGATTATTAATTTGAATAAAACTGTTACTTCTAAAGCCATTGTACTACCTTTACATTATTTACATATTTGGGCAACCAAATCAAGTATTTCTTCTTTGCCTTGCTTTGTCTGGGCAGAAAACGGAATTACTATTGTTCCATCTACTACGTCCAAGCCTTCCTTAATCATTTTGACATGCTTAGCAACCTGACTTCTCTTGATTTTGTCTAGTTTAGTCAAAATTATAATTGGCTCGAATCCCATACTTAGAATCCATTCATACATTTCGATGTCATTAGCGCCCGGTTTATGTCTGATATCAACTAGCAAAAAAACTGCTCTTAGTTGTTCAGACTTGTGGAGATAATTTTCAATCATCTTGCCCCACTTAGCGCGTTCATTCATAGAAACTTTAGCATAGCCATACCCTGGCAAATCGACAAAAAACAATTCCTTATTAATCTCATAAAAATTAATAGTCTGTGTTTTGCCCGGTGATGATGATGTTCTAGCCAATGACTTGCGTCCTAGTAGCCCGTTAATTAGTGAAGACTTGCCCACATTGGACTTTCCAGCAAAAGCAATCTCCGGCAAAGTGTTTGCCGGAATCTTGCTTGTTATTCCACATACTGTTTTTAATTCTGCTGTTTTGATCTTCACTTGATAACCTCTTTTTTGATTATATTAGTATTATTTCTTCAATGCAACGTTGAGAACCTGATTCATCTTGCTTACAAAAACAATATCAATATTCTCTGTTATTTCTTTGGATAATTCCAAAACTTCCGGCTTATTCTTTACAGGAACGCATACTGTCTTAATTCCTGCAGTCTTTGCAGCCAGTAATTTTTCCTTGATTCCGCCTATAGGCATTACATCGCCTCTTAGGTTAATCTCACCTGTCATAGCCACCTTGCAATCAACTTTAATGCCTGCTACTGCTGACAAAAATGCTGTTGCCATAGTAATACCTGCTGATGGACCATCTTTAGGTGTAGCTCCTTCTGGAACG
>CACYHD010000041.1 GCA_902774125.1 uncultured Lachnospiraceae bacterium | reverse complement strand
CTATTGCTCGCAAAACTAATATTCTGGTTGATGTAAAATATAGCGGATCATGCAGTGGCTCTTTGAAAACGCAGTCTGGCAACTATGTGGATATAGATAGTCGAGGTGTGGCGACTGTAACACCTGGTACATATGTACTTTCATTAAGTGGATACCAGGCTCAGTACATTGCCAAAATCTCAGATATTGGACTAGGTACTGTTAAGTTCAAAAAAACATCTGGCAATGTGAAGGATCGCACAGATATTCCATTTACGTATACGTGTTCCTATGCTCAGGCTCAGACGGGTATCAAACTAACGAACTCAAACAAAAAGGTGGCGTCCACTAGCATTGTTTTGAACAGCAATGGAACCGGTTATGTAAGGGCGGAAGGTAAGTTTATTGGTAAGACTAAGCTTACATTACAACTTACGGGAAGTAACAGCAGTAAATTTACAGCGTATGTAAGAAGCGGTATGTGGTTCGTGGCCAAAGGAAGTAAGGCTAAGATGCCTAAGCCTGTAGGTTTCAAAAAACTAAAATGGAAGAGTTCTAAGAAAAAGGTTGCTACAATTAACAAAAAGTCCGGAAAAATTAAAGCTAAGAAGGGCGGAAGAACAACTATTACAGCTAAGAAGGGCAAGCAGAAATTCACTATTAAGTTAGTTGTAACAGATTATATCAAGCTGGCCAAAAAAACATATAGAGAGATTAAAGATAATGTAAACAATCCTGATAAATTAAAAATTTACAATGTTTACAAAGGCTATAGCAAGCAGATTTATACAAACAAAATAAAAGTTCCTGTTGTAATGATTGACTTTGGAAGCACTAATGATTTTGGCGCGATGATGAGAAAGAAAGTTATGTCATATTACGATGATGTACATGAACCTAGGTATGTAAGCGTAAGCAGTTCAAATAATATTATTTCCAAAAAGTCAATTAAGAAGAGCAAAATCAAATAATAAAAAATTATAAAACAACTAAAAAGAAGAGTTGGCTATTCGGACTATGAAGTCTGACTGGGCAACTCTTTTTTTGTTGCGCAATGGTTTTGAAAAAGAACGTCACAATAAAATTATTATGCTTGAATTTAGTAGTATATAAATGTACAATCGAATTGTATGGGCTCAAAAAATAAAGGTGCTCAGACGTTGTAAATAAAAGCACTAGACAAATATAAAGTCTTTTGTTAAAATTATAACAATCTTTATGATTATTAATTTATGGAGGAAAAAGTTATGTCAAAGAAAGTAGTAATCGCAGGCGCTTGTCGTACAGCTATCGGTAAGATGGGTGGAGCATTAAGCACAGTTCCTGCAGCAGATTTAGGTTCAATCGTAATCAAAGAAGCACTTAACAGAGCAGGCGTTCCAGCTGATGCTGTAGATCACGTATACATGGGTTGCGTAATCCAGGCAGCACAGGGACAGAACGTTGCACGTCAGGCTTCACTTAACGCAGGCCTTCCAGTTGAGACACCAGCTGTTACAGTTAACGTTGTATGTGGTTCTGGTCTTAACTGTGTAAACATGGCTGCACAGATGATCAAGGCAGGAGATGCTGACATCGTTGTTGCTGGTGGTATGGAAAACATGTCACTTGCACCATACGCAATGACAAAGGCTCGTTTTGGTTACAGAATGAACAATGCTACTATTATAGATACAATGGTAAACGATGCTCTTACAGATGCATTCAACAACTACCATATGATGATTACTGCTGAGAACGTTGCTGATCAGTGGAATCTAACAAGAGAAGAACTTGATGAGTTCTCAGCTAACTCACAGCAGAAATGCGAAAAGGCTATGGCTGAGGGCAAGTTCAAGGACGAAATCGTTCCTGTAGAGGTTAAGACTAGAAAGCAGACTATCGTTGTAGATACTGACGAAGGTCCAAGAGCTGGTACAACAGCAGAATCTCTATCAAAACTTCGTTGCTGCTCAGGTAAAGAAGGCGGCGTTGTTACAGCTGGTAACGCTTCAGGTATCAACGATGGTGCTGCAGCAGTAGTTGTAATGAGCGAAGAAAAGGCCAAAGAACTAGGTGTTACACCAATGGCTACATTCGTTGGTGGTGCTCTAGGTGGATGTGCTCCAGAAATCATGGGTGTAGGTCCTGTGGCTGCAACAAACAAAGTAATGGAAAAAACTGGTCTTACAGTTGATGATATGGATCTTATCGAAGCTAACGAAGCTTTCGCTGCTCAGTCTGTAGCAGTTGCTAGAGATCTTAAGTTCGATATGAGCAAGGTTAACGTTAACGGTGGAGCTATTGCGCTAGGACATCCAGTAGGTGCTTCAGGTTGCCGTATTCTTGTAACTCTTCTTCACGAAATGCAGAAGCAGGACGCTAAGAAGGGTCTAGCTACTCTATGTATCGGTGGTGGCATGGGTTGTGCTACAATCGTTGAGAGAGACTAATTAATAAAACATTTTTACAGCTGGTAGAATACCTACCAGCTGTTGTCATGTTTATATAGGAGGATAAAAAATGGAATTTATCACTTTTGAAAAAGAAGGTTTTATCGGAGTTATTACTATTAACCGTCCTAAGGCTCTTAATGCTCTTAACAGCCAGGTTCTTGATGAACTTAACGAAGTTCTAGATAGTATTGATTCAAATGAAACAAGAGCATTAGTACTTACTGGTGCTGGAGATAAGTCATTCGTTGCAGGTGCTGATATCGGAGAGATGTCTACACTTACAAAGGCTGAAGGTGAAGCTTTTGGTAAAAAAGGTAATGACGTATTCAGAAAGTTAGAAACATTAGAGATTCCAGTAATCGCTGCTGTTAATGGTTTTGCTCTAGGCGGTGGTTGTGAGATTTCTATGAGCTGTGATATCAGAATCTGTTCTGATAATGCTATTTTTGGTCAGCCAGAAGTTGGTCTAGGTATCACACCAGGTTTTGGTGGTACACAGAGACTTGCTAGACTAGTTGGACCAGGTATGGCAAAGCAGATGATCTATACAGCAAGAAATATTAAGGCTGATGAGGCTTACAGAATCGGTCTTGTTAACGCAGTTTACCCACAAGAAGAACTTATGGATGCTGCTAAGAAGATGGCTAACGGTATTGCTATGCAGGCACCAATAGCTGTTAGAGCTTGCAAAAAAGCTATCAACGACGGTCTTGATGTAGATATGGATCAGGCTATCGTTATCGAAGAGAAGTTATTTGGAAGCTGCTTTGAGAGCGAGGATCAAAGAGCAGGAATGGGTAACTTCCTTGAGAAGGATAAGGAAAAGAAACTTAAGGTTGTTCCTTTCCAGAATAGATAGATACGAAAATGCACATAGAGCATTTTCGTATCGTATATATCCACATTAGTCGTTTCATAAGATTTCGAAAATGCATATAAAGCGTTTTATATATTAAATCAATGGAGGAAAAAAAGATGAAAGTAGGAGTTATTGGCGCAGGTGTTATGGGCTCAGGTATTGCTCAGGCATTTGCTATGACAGATGGTTATGAAGTATATCTATGCGACATCAAGCAGGAATTTGCTGATGGTGGTAAAGCTAAGATTGAAAAAAACATCAATTTCTTAGTTGGTAAGGAAAAGATTACAGCTGAGAAAGGTGCTGAAATTCTTGGAAAGATCACAACAGGTCTTAAGGACATTTGTACAGATGCTGACCTTGTTATCGAAGTTGCACCAGAGAAGATGGAAATCAATCAGGCAACATTCAAAGAGTTAATGGATATTGTTCCAGCTGATTGTATTTTTGCAACAAACACATCATCACTTTCAATCACAAAGATTGGTGAAGGTCTAGACAGACCAATGGTAGGTATGCACTTCTTTAACCCAGCTGACAGAATGAAGCTAGTTGAGGTTATTGCTGGTGAAAACACACCTGATGAGTTAGTTCAGAAAATCAAAGAGATTTCAAAAGAAATCGGTAAGACTCCAGTAGAGGTTAAAGAAGCTCCTGGTTTCGTAGTAAATAGAATTCTTATCCCAATGATCAATGAAGGTATTGGTATTTATGAAGCAGGTACAGCATCAGTTGAAGATATCGACGTTGCTATGCAGTTGGGTGCTTCACATCCAATGGGACCTCTTGCTCTTGGCGATCTAATCGGTCTTGATGTATGTCTTGCAATTATGGAAGTACTACACACAGAGACAGGTAATGATAAGTACGCTCCAGCTCCACTTCTAAAGAAGATGGTTGCAGAGGGTAACCTTGGTAGAAAGACAGGCAAAGGTTTCTACGATTACAGTAAATAATTGTTTAATTATGACAAATGCAAGCGCTATTTAGCGCCTGCATTATTGTCGTTTTAATATAACAATAATCATAATTAATATTAATGGAGGAAAAGTATTATGGATTTTATGTTGAGCGAAAAGCATAAAATGGCACAGACTCTTTTTAGAGAATTTGCTGAAAACGAAGTAAAAGATCTCGCTCAGGAAGTTGACGAAGAAGAGAGATTTCCTAAAGAGACAGTAGAAAAAATGTCCAAGTACGGATTCATGGGAATTCCTATTCCTAAGCAGTACGGCGGACAGGGTTGTGATATTCTTACATACGCTATGTGCGTAGAAGAACTATCAAAAGTATGTGGTACTACAGGCGTTATCGTATCTGCACACACATCACTTTGCGCAGACCCAATCCTAACATTTGGTACAGAAGAGCAGAAGCAGAAATATCTTCCTGACCTAGCTTCAGGTAAGAAGATTGGTGCTTTCGGTCTAACTGAGCCAGGTGCTGGTACAGATGCACAGGGACAGCAGACAAAGGCTGTTTTGGACGAAGAGACTCACGAGTGGGTTCTTAACGGTTCTAAGTGCTTTATCACTAACGGTAAAGAAGCTGATGTTTACATCGTAATTGCTGTTACAGGTAAGATTGAAAAGCGCGGTAGAATGATGAAAGAAATTTCAGCATTCATCGTTGATAAGGATACTCCAGGATTTACTTTTGGTACTAAAGAAAAGAAGATGGGTATCAGAGGTTCATCAACATACGAGTTAATTTTTGAAGACTGCAGAATCCCAGAAGAAAACCTATTAGGTAAGAAGGGTGCAGGATTTAAGATTGCTATGCATACTCTTGATGGTGGTCGTATCGGTATCGCTGCTCAGGCTCTAGGTCTAGCAGAAGGTGCTCTAGAGAGAACAGTAGAGTATGTTAAGGAAAGAAAGCAGTTCGGTAGAGCTATCGGTGCTTTCCAGAACACACAGTTCCAGTTAGCTGATATGGCTACAAAGGTTGAGTGTGCTAAGCTATTAGTTTACAAGGCAGCTCTTAAGAAGGATCAGTACCAGGCTGATGGTAGAACTTCTTACTCAGTTGAAGCTGCACAGGCTAAGCTATGTGCTGCAGAGGTTGCTATGGAAGTAACAACAAAGGCAGTTCAGTTACACGGTGGTTATGGTTACATCAGAGAGTACGATATTGAGCGTATGATGAGAGATGCTAAGATCACAGAGATCTACGAAGGTACATCAGAAGTTCAGCGTATGGTTATCTCAGCTAACCTATTAAAGTAAGGAGGTACTAAGAATGAAAATTATAGTTTGTGTAAAACAGGTACCTGATACAAAGGGTGGCGTTGAGTTCAATCCTGATGGTACTTTGAATAGAGCAGCAATGCTTGCAATTATGAACCCAGATGACAAGGCAGGACTAGAGGCAGCTCTAAGACTTAAAGATGAGTTTGGTGCTGAAGTTACAGTTCTTACAATGGGTCTTCCTAAGGCTGCAGAAGTTCTTCGTGAAGCTATGGCTATGGGAGCTGACAAGGGTGTACTAGTAACAGATAGAGTTCTTGGTGGTGCTGATACATGGGCTACATCAACAACAATCGCTGGTGCTATTAGAAACCTAGATTACGATATTATTATTACAGGACGTCAGGCTATCGACGGTGATACAGCTCAGGTTGGACCACAGATCGCAGAGCACCTTGGCATCCCTGTAGTTTCATACGCAGAAGACATCAAGCTTGATGGCGAAGATGTTATCGTTCAGCGTCAGTATGAAGATAGATATCACAGCATCAAAGTTAAGACTCCATGTCTAATCACAGCTCTTTCAGAATTGAACGAGCCAAGATACATGACACCAGGCGGAATCTTCGATGCTATGGAACAGGAAATTACTACTTTCTCAAGAGCAGACCTTAAGGATGTTGAGGACGGTGACCTAGGTCTTAACGGTTCTCCAACAAAGATTGCTAAGGCTTCTGACAAAGTTCGTAAGGGCGCAGGTGAGAAGGTTGAACTAGATACTCCAGATGAGTCAGTTGACTACATTATGGATAAGCTACTTACTAAGCACGTTATTTAATTAGGGAGGAGAAAAGTTATGCAGAATATCAATTTAGAAGATTATAAAGGCGTATTTGTCTTCGCTCAGCAGGTAGATAACGAACTAAGCCCAATCGCTTTCGAATTGCTTGGTGAGGCTGGAAGACTAGCAGCTAACCTTGAAGAAAAAACAGTTACAGCTGTTCTTCTAGGTTCTAACGTAAAAAATCTTGCTGATCAGTTAGGTCAGTACGGTGCTGACAGAGTTATCGTTGTTGATGACCCAGCACTAGAAACTTATATGACTGAGCCATATGCTCAGGCTTTGACAGCAGTTATCGATGAGTTCAAGCCAGAAATCATGCTAGTAGGTGCTACAGCAATCGGTAGAGATCTAGGTCCTACTGTATCAGCTAGAGTTAAGACAGGTCTTACTGCTGACTGTACACAGCTAGAGATTGGTGATTTCCCACTTGTAGCTATCCCAGGAAGAGAGCAGAAGCACAATCAGCTTCTTATGACTCGTCCAGCTTTCGGTGGTAACACAATCGCTACAATCGCTTGTCCAGATAACAGACCACAGATCGCTACAGTAAGAGCTGGTGTTATGCAGAAAAATGATCCAGACGCTTCTAAGAAGGCTGAGGTTGTTGAGTTTGACGCTAAGCTAGAGAAAAACAACAAGTACGTTGAGATTCTTGATGTAGTTAAGGCTGTATCTGATGTAGAAAACATTATGGACGCTAAGATCCTTGTATCTGGTGGACGTGGTGTTGGTTCTCAGGAAAACTTCAAGATTCTTCAGGATCTTGCAGATGCAATTGGTGGTACAGTATCATGCTCAAGAGCAGTTGTAGATAACGGTTGGATGGATAGAGACCTTCAGGTAGGTCAGACTGGTAAGACAGTTCGTCCTCAGGTTTACTTCGCTATCGGTATTTCTGGAGCAATCCAGCACGTAGCAGGTATGGAAGAGTCTGACATCATCATCGCTATCAACAAGGATCCAGATGCACCAATCTTCGATGTTGCAGATTACGGTGTAGTTGGTGATCTTAACAAGATTGTTCCAATGCTAACAGAGCAGATCAAAGCTGCTAATGCTAACAAATAATATCAATAGTTTTTAACTATTTAGTATTATAAAAAAGGACTGAATAATGTATAAATATACATTTCAGTCCTTTTTTTATTGCTGTTTTTGTACAGTTTTATGTTATTTTTGCCGGCAAAACACATCATATTGTGGCTTTTGGTGTCCGTCAAAGGAAATAGGTATGCATATTTTAATAATATTTTATCTATTTTTTGTCATTTTTTTGATATATACTTTTTTGTGAAACAAAAAGTTGCGGATAGGAATAGGGAGGTTTTTTATGAAAGGATTATGTAAAAGAATTCTATCTGTAATCACAGCATTGGCTATTGTTGCTACATTGGGCAACTTCAATTATGTTGGTGCTGCTGATTATACTATTGAACAGATGGTTGCTTTGTCTGGTTACAATGTAGCTCTCAGAAAGACTATTACTGGACATCCATCTATTCAGGAAGGATCAGTAAGTTATCTAAGCGATGGTGAACTTACACCGGGTGGCAATTACGCTGCTACAAAGTTTGGTACAGCTAATACTTTTTATTTGGTTGACTTGGGTGACGTTTATGATGCTTCAACAATTGACAAGTTAGTAGTTGGATATAAGGAGAACAATGACGGTGACGTACCAGTTAATGGTTATGAAGTTTATTATTCTGCTAACGGAATCGATTTTACTAAGGTAAAAACAGTTACAGGTAGTCAGGTTAAAGCGCAGATAAACGCAGAAAATACGACAGAAGTTGAAAGTTTAGCAGGTATTACTGGAAAAGTAAGATTTGTTAAGATTCTATATAAGGCTGCATATAACTGGGGTATTCAGGCAACAGAGATTGCGCTTCTTTCAACAGAAGGTAATGCACAGACTGTTGATCCTGACAGATGTAGTGAAGCAGAAGCAGTTAACGTAGAAGTTACAGATTTCAACACTATTAAGTATTCTATTACACCAAGTGCTGACCAGAATGGTTTCAAGTATCTTGTATATGTAATAAAAGGTAGTACAAAAACATTAATTGGAGATGCTGTTGATGCCAACCAAGAATATGTTTATGACGAATTGCCAGCAGGTTACTATACATTGAAAGTTGTCAGCTGTCATGATGGCGCTGCGTCAGAAGGTATTGCCAGTGAAGGCTTTAATGTAGATGATATTTCTACAGTTGTTAATAGTATGAAAAATATCGTTAACAGAGCTAAGGGTTACCCAGCAGTAGTATCTGAAGCTAAGTTTTATGATGGTCATACAATCAATACTGCATTAATGGCACTAGATGGCAAGCTTAAGTCAGGCGAAGGTTCTGATGCTTGTCTAAGAACTGCAGCGGGCGGCAAGCAGTCTGTAGTTATTGACTTGGGAGAGTACTATACACCAAGTGAACTAGAATATGTTTTGACAGCTCACACTAACAAAGATACATGCCCAAGTGATGTCAAAGTTGACTTCTCACAGGATGGCAATACATTTATTGAAGTAGCAAACAAAAAAGGATATGAATTCTCAAGTGGAAATAACACTTGCGGAATTAACCGTATCAATTTGACAAAGATTAATGAATATACTAAAGAAGCTGTTAGATTTGTTAAGTTAACATTTGACGGAAAAAACAATTATGGATTCTGTATTAATGAAATATCTCTTTTGGCTAATACAGACGAGCCTACTATTGTAGGATCAGATATTCCGGATCCATCAGCAATCGAAGTATGGCAGGAGAAGCTAGCTTCACTTTCATACGAGATTATTCCCGATGAATCACAGGATGAAAATGCCAAATTTATTGTTTCAGTTGATGGAACAATTGTAAATAATGAAGCTAAGGTGGGCCAGCAATATACTGTTGAAGATCTTTCAATTGGTAAGCATACAGTTACAGCTTCAACAATTGAAGGCGAATGGCTATCAAAAGGTATCAAAAAAGAGTTCAATGTAGTTGGATACAGAAACTATATCAACACTGCTTTGAATGTGGCTAATAGAAACTTCCACAAAGCGGTTGCTACAACAGATTCTGACAACATTCGTACAGATTCATGGGATCCAATCGGACAGGATATCAGTGCAGGTGTTCAGGCTGTTAATAATGGTATTTACGTAGATGGCGGACACCACACAGGTTACCTACAGACTCGTTCTGATAGTAAGCAAGCTACAGTAGATCTTGATTTGGGCCAGGATTACGAACCAGAAAGTTTGGTTAAAGCTATTATGGTTTTCAATGATGCATATACAGCAGCTACATCTTATGAAATTTTGATGTCAGCTGACGGCGAGAATTATCAGGAAGTATATTCTACTGATAACGCTAAGTACGAAGAATTTATGGAAGCAACATTCGACTTCAGACACTATACACAGGAGAGTGTTAGATACGTTAAGTATTTTATGAAGGACGGCCCATTTGCTCCATATTACAAGGACGATGGAACTAAAAACTGGGAAGCTATCGGATATCTTCTAAGAGAAATAGCAATTATGCGTGATGATTCGGTTATTCCTAGTAGAATAAAAAATGTACAAGTTTCTTCAACAGAGGATAACAAGTTTACTGTATCATACGATAAGTCAGACGATGAAGCTGTTGAGTACAGAATATATATGGACGGTAGTTCAATTGGTGTTTACACACATGACGATGCTAGTACACACGAATTTACTGTCGCAGGTGGTCTTCATACAATCAAAGTAGTTGCAAGCAAAGACGGTTACGAGAGCTTAGGAAATGATCATCCTGTTCAAGTAAAGGATAAGCCAACAACAAAGGCTCCTACAACAGCTCCAACAACTAAGGCACCAACAACAAAGGCGCCAACAACTAAGCCAGTCACAAAGGCTCCAACAGTTGCACCTCAAACAGATGCTCCATATGTTGAGCCACAGACACAGAAGGCGGTTAAGAAGCCAGCCAAGACAGCAGTAAAGAAAGCCGTTAAGAAGAAATCAGCTAAGAAGCTTACTGTTAAGCTCAAAGCCGTTTCTAGAGCCGACGGATATCAGGTTGCTGTATACAAGACAGCTAAGAAGGCCAAAAAGAATTCAGGCGCAATTGTAAAGAAGAACATCGTAAAAGCAAGTGCAACAATTTCTTCAGCTAAGTTCAAAAAACTCAAATTCTTATTCGTTAGAGCTAGAGCATACGTTTACGATGAAGACGATTACAAGAAATTTGGCGCATGGTCAGCTGTTAAGAAGACAAAAAAATAAATAAATGACTATAAGTTTTGCAATTAATATGCAAAAACAATAACAAAATAGTCTATAATAGAGGTATCGCATGATACCTCTATTTTTTAAGGAGAAAACTATGATACAGAGAAATGGATATTCAATATTAGGATATGGATGTATGAGATTGCCAAGTGATGACAAGTTGGCAGAAAAATTGATAATGAAAGCATATAATTCCGGTATAAACTATTTTGATACTGCATATGTTTATAAGGGCAAGGAAGAGCAGCTTGGCAAGATACTAGCCAAAAACAATATTAGAGAAAAAGTTACAGTTGCAACAAAGCTTCCTGTATATATGATAAGAAAAAGAGAACAGTTCGATGAGTTTTTTGATGAAGAATTAAAAAGATTACAGACAGATTACGTAGATAACTATTTGATGCATATGCTTCCGGATGAAACAACATGGAAGCGATTGGTAGACTTGGGCATTATAGAGTGGCTTGAGAAGAAAAAAGAACTAGGCCAAATCAAGAGAGTAGGTTTTTCTTTTCACGGATCTACTGACATCTTTTTGAGACTTTTAGATGCGTATGATTGGGAGTTTTGTATGGTTCAGTACAATTACCTAGATGAGAACTCTCAGGCAGGCAGAAAAGGTGTGGAGACAGCTGCAAGCAAGGGCATACCAGTGTTTATTATGGAGCCTCTTCGCGGCGGACGTTTAACAAAAGGACTTAATAAAAAAGCTCAGGCAGTCATTGCCAAGACTGACAAAACAGCCGGTGAGTGGGGACTTTCATGGTTATATAACCAGGAAACAATCACTTGTGTTTTGTCCGGAATGGAAACAATGGAGGTTTTAGAAGAAAATCTTCGCATAGTAGACAACTTCAAGACGTTTGATGAGGCGGATTATAAGGTGATTGAAAAAATCAAAGATGCCATTAATTCCAAAAAGCATATACCATGCACAGGCTGCAAATATTGCATGCCATGTCCTTTTGGAGTGGATATTCCAGGTGCATTCAGATGCTACAATACTAGCTACAATGATGGGTTCATTCGAGGCGAGACAGAATATGTAATGTCTATTGCTATGAAAGAGGAGCAGGGGCTAGTAAGCCAGTGCAAGCAATGTGGTAAGTGTGAGAAGGTGTGTCCACAGCAGATACCGATTAGAAAAGAGATTAAAAAGGTAAAAAGAAGATTACAGCCACCTTTCTTCAGAATCATTCGCCGCATTTCCGACCACTACTACAAAACAGGCAATAAGACTATTGAATAATTCGGGCTAATTTTTGTTGAACGATTGTTTCAACATTGCATTTAATAAGTGGTTTCTAAAAAAACTTAATAAAGCACGAAGATTTATTCTTCAAAAATAATAAAAATATGGGGTCGGGCAGATTCAGGAGTTTTCTTGATGAAAACTCCTTCAGGCTGCCCTAAATTTATCTGACTTGTGTTCAGATAAATTTACCCCATATTTTTGTTATTTTTTTCAGAAATCTTTCGCACTTTATTAAAATGTTTTTTTAGAAATCCACTTATTCAATAGTTATATTACCAGTTCTGCTGCGAAGCCAGCTTTTTTAAGTCTCAATTTGCAATAAAGAAATAATGTTCAAAATGCTTGTTTTGTGGTAGAATGGAACAGGTTTTTAATAGTTAAATATTGATTATATAAAGAGAGGTAGAAAAATGACAGAGACAAGACCATATGTTGATTGGGATTTGATGAATAACTTTATGATTGACGTATTCGAAAAATACGGCGTGCCTAGAGAAGACGCTGCTATTTGTGCAGATGTCTTGCTAGAGAGTGACAGACGTGGTATCGAGAGCCACGGATGTAACCGTTTCAAGCCTATTTATTTAGATAGAATTAAGAATGGAACACTTCTTCCAAAAACAGAAATAGAGATTATTAAAGATACACCTACAACTGTAGTAATGGATGCTCATGATGGTATGGGTATGGTTGCAAGTCATAAGATGATGGAAATGCTTATTGAAAAAGCTAAGAAGTACGGTATGGCTGGCGGAACTATTTTTAACTCAACTCATTATGGTATCGCTGGTTACTGGACAACTATGGCACAGAAGGAAGGTCTTATCGGTATTTCAGGTACTAACGCTAGACCATCTGTTGCACCAACATTTGGTGTTGAGCCAATGATGGGAACTAACCCTATGACATTTACAATGCCAACTGATGAGGAATTTCCTTTCAATTTTGACTGTGCTACATGTATTATGCAGAACGGCAAAATCGAGTTCTACGAGAGACAGGGCAAAGAAACTCCAGCGGGCTGCGTAGTAAGCAGAGATGGCGAGACTATGACAGACTCAGGTAAGATTCTTAAAGATATGAGAGCTGGTAATGCAGCATTACTTCCTCTTGGCGGTCTTGGCGAAGAAACAGCCGGATACAAGGGTTACGGTTTTACAACAATCGTAGAAATCTTGTCTAGTGCTTTGGCAGGTGGTCCATTTATGAAAGATCTTAATGGTGTTGACGAGAATGGCAATCCACGTATGTACAAGCTAGGACATTTCTTCTTTGTTATCAATCCAGAATTCTTCATGGGTCTTGATACATTTGAAAAAACAGCTGGTGATATTTGTAGAGGTCTTAGAGCTTCTGAGAAAGCTCCAGGTGCTGAGAGAATTTACACAGCAGGTGAGAAAGAATATTTGTCATGGCAGGATAGAAAGGACAAGGGCGTTCCAGTTGGCGATGCTATCCAAAAAGAATTGATTGAGCTTAGAGACGAACTTGGACTAGACAGTTATCGATTCCCATTTGAATAAAAATAAGCCGGTGTATGCCGGCTTTTCTTTTTAAAAAGAGGTATAGATGATAAAACGAATAAAAAATTTTTTTTCAAAACTTAATATACGCCAAAGAGTTGTGCTTATAGCATATGCATCGATAATAGCGGTGGGTCTAATATATTATATGGGCGTTAGAAAAGCGGGAGATGGATTTGATTGCATTATTTATCAGAGCACAGGATTATACTGTCCGGGCTGCGGTCTGACTAGGTCATGTCTCAATTTGATTAATGGTGACTTCGCAAGAGCTTTTAGAAACCATCCGTTGTTTGTTGTTACTGCAATAATGTGTGTTGTTCTTAGTGTTTTTGCCGTCATAGGCAGACCTAAGATATTCACCAAAAACAAAACATATCTTGCAATATTTATCGTTGTTATTATTTTGTGGATAGTTTTCTTTGTTTTGAGAAACATTCCGGGCTTCGAATTTTTGCAACCTTTAGCGTATTAACACTTTAATGCTTTGAAAAAAGACACCATTATGGTATAATGATTTAGTGTAAAAAAATTTTTTATAAGTAGGAGGAAATTATGAGCGAGAATTTTGAAAACAACACAGTAGTTGAAGCTGAAACAACTGAAACAACTAATGTACAACCTAGCCACGGTATGGCTGTTGCATCTTTAGTATTAGGTATTCTTGGCGTTGTATTCTGTACACTAATTTGCTGCTTCTATTATATAGGAATAGCACTATCTGTAATTGGTTTAGTACTAGCTGTTATGGCTAAGAAAAACGGAAACGACGAAGGTATCTGCAAAGCTGGTTTAATACTAAGTATCATCGGTGTAGTTTTCGGTGTATTATGGATTATTCTTGCTATCGTTGGAAATCAGTTTTCAAGCGATGCAGTACAGCAGTTTAAGCAATGGGCTGAAAAGCAGAACTAATTATATTAATAATATGATTATTAAAAAGGAATTGGTGTATAGCCAATTCCTTTTCAATATATTAGAATAAAATATATAAAAAAATAAAGAGAGATTAGTATGGGAAGTTTTGATAGAACTGAGATGCTTCTAGGTGGTGAGGCGCTAAAAAAATTAAATAATAGCAAGGTTGCTGTTTTTGGCGTAGGCGGCGTAGGTGGTTATGTTGTAGAGGCCTTGGCGAGATCAGGTGTGGGCAACCTTGTTTTGGTGGACAAAGATACGGTGGATAGAACGAATATTAACAGGCAGATTATTGCGCTTGAGTCAACTGTTGGTCAGTCCAAAGTTGAGGTTGCAAAGAATCGATGCCTAGACATTAATCCCGATATTAATATTGAGGCGTATCAGACATTTTACTTGCCAGATACTGCGGACCAATTCGACTTTGAGCAGTACGACTATATTGTGGATGCAATTGATACTGTTACTGGAAAACTTCAGTTGATAGAGAGAGCTAGAGAGGCGGGAGTTCCTATAATTAGTTCAATGGGGGCTGGCAACAAGCTCAATCCGGCGGATTTTCAAGTTGCAGACATAAAGGATACATCTGTGTGCCCGTTGGCTAAAGTAATGCGCAAGGAACTCAAAAAACGCGGAATAGACAGTCTCAAAGTGGTTTATTCTAAGGAAAAGCCTATAAGTGTACCTAATTCGTCAGGGGAGCGCAAGGTGGCACCTGGCAGTGTGGCTTTCGTACCTTCTGTTGTAGGTTTGATTATTGCATCTGAAGTTGTAAAAGATCTGTCCAATTTATAAGACAACAAAAATAGTATTATAAAGATGTAAACATACATATGCTTTTTGGTATAGGAGGTTGTTATGGGATGGGACGAATTTGATGAATTCCTAGATTGGGAAGAGGATGAAGAATTTTTTA
>CACYHD010000040.1 GCA_902774125.1 uncultured Lachnospiraceae bacterium | reverse complement strand
GTTCTCTGGCAAAGCCGCCGGCTTCCGCGACACCGAGTCTGACCGCTTCCGTAATCTTATCCAGATTCATATGACCCGGAACGATTTCATTATAAGAACAAACAATACCTACAAGCGGTTTCTTTAATTCTTCTTCTGTTAGCCCTAGAGCATTGAACAATGATCTCTGTGGGGCTGTAGCCATGCCTTTTTTTACTGCATCACTTTTCATTTCCTAACCTCCTATATTCTCTTAACTATCTCATCGCCCATTTCATTACATCCAACAAGAGTCATTCCCTCTGAGTAGATGTCGATTGTACGAATATTATCTTCTAATACTTTTTCAATTGCTTTTTCGATAGCGTCAGCTTCCTTGTCCAAATCAAATGAATATCTAAGCATCATTGCTGCACTAAGAATTGTTGCAATTGGGTTAGCCTTGTTCTGTCCTGCAATATCAGGAGCAGCACCGTGACTAGGCTCATATAGACCAAACTTGTCTTCTCTTAGAGATGCTGATGAAAGCATTCCGATTGAGCCTGTAATCATACTAGCTTCATCTGACAAAATATCACCGAACATATTTTCAGTGACAACAACGTCAAACTGAGCTGGATCTTTAACTAACTGCATTGCTGCATTGTCTACAAGCATATGCTCAAGTGTAACCTCTGGGTAATCGTTTGCAACTTCGTTGACAATCTTATCCCAAAGTCTTGAAGAATCTAGTACATTAGACTTATCAACGCTAATAACTTTCTTCTTACGCTTCATAGCAATTTCAAATGCTTTTTTGGCAATACGTCTAATCTCGTTTTCGTTATATGTTAAAGTATCTGTTGCTGTCATAACTCCGTCAACTTCTTCTGTTTTTCTCTCGCCGAAGTACAAACCGCCTGTTAGCTCTCTAACTATTATCATATCAAAGCCTGCATCTGCCACTTCTTCTTTAAGTGGGCAAGCAGCTTTTAGTTCCTTGTATAAATAAGCAGGTCTTAAATTAGCGAACAAGCCCAAACCTTTTCTGATAGCAAGCAGTCCGGCCTCTGGTCTAAGATTAGGAGGAAGTTCATACCAACTATCCTTGCCTACAATACCACCGACAGCTCCAAGAAGCACTGCATCACTCTTCTTAGCAGTTTCTAGAGCCTCATCAGTCAAAGGCACTCCGTGCTTGTCTATTGATATACCACCCATATCAATATCAGTATAATTAAAGCTGTGTCCAAATTTCTCGCCAACGTAATCCAAAACCTTTGTTGCTTCGTTAACAATTTCAGGTCCGATTCCGTCGCCTTTAATAAGTCCTACGTTAAAGTTCATATCTAACCTTCTTTCTACACCGTTTCAAAACGCGGTATCTTATAAATTATATCACAATGACACTGTTTTTCAAGGTAAAAACCCAAAAAGAAAAAGGCTATCAGACACTTCTGATAGCCTCAAAAAACAAATATTATGATTCTAGTTTTTCTACATCAACAATTGCTTGTTTTTGCATTGGAATTCTACAATTCTTATTGTTGCCAAATTCTACAATAACTGTATCATCTTGCACATCAATAACTACACCGTAGAAACCACTAGATGTAAGAATACTATCGCCTACTTCGACATTGCCGAGTAAGTCTTTTTGTCTTTTATCCTGCTTCTTCTGTGGTCTGATCATCAAAAAATACATTGCGCCGATAATGACGACGACATATAGTACAATAATGACCACGCTGCTACCACCACCTGCCGTCTTGGCAGCTAATAATAAGTTGTTCATTATATATTGCCTCCTAAATATTATCTTACTTTATATAGATAATATAATAAATTATAGATACTGTTTTTTCAAGTGATTTTTGCTACAGTAAGCAACTAATCTTGCCCCTGTTCCATTCCTTCGAGCTTTTGCTTTTTGTACTCGGCGAATCTACCTTCGTCAATTGCGTCTCTGATTTCTTCCATCATTGTATTGTAGAAATATAGATTGTGAAGTACGCAAAGGCGCATGCCTAACATTTCTTTGGCCTTGAGCAAGTGTCTGATATATCCTCTGCTGTAATCCTTGCATGCAGGACAGCCACACCCCTCCTCAATAGGTCTCTCATCTAGCTCGAACTTTTTGTTCATAAGATTCAACTTGCCGTGATTAGTATAAACGTGACCGTGACGGCCGTTTCTAGATGGATATACACAGTCAAAAAAGTCTACACCTCTCTCAACAGCCTCCAGTATATTGGCTGGAGTTCCTACTCCCATAAGATAAACTGGTTTTTCACTTGGAAGATGAGGAACAACCGAGTCTAAGATTCTATACATCTCCTCGTGTGTCTCACCAACTGCTAAGCCACCAATAGCATATCCAGGAAGATCCAGCTCTGAAATCTGTTTAGCATGCTCTATTCTTATATCATCATAAACTCCACCCTGATTGATACCAAAAAGCATTTGCTCCTTGTTGATAGTATCATCTAGAGAGTTAAGTCTATCCATCTCTTTTTTGCATCTAACAAGCCAACGTGTTGTTCTATCAACTGACTCTTTAATGTATTCCTTTGATGCTACAGAACTAGGGCACTCGTCAAATGCCATTGCTATAGTTGAAGCAAGATTAGATTGAATCTGCATACTTTCCTCAGGACCCATAAAAATCTTTCTGCCATCAATATGGGAGTTAAAGTTTACGCCCTCTTCTTTAATCTTACGAAGTCCTGCTAGCGAAAACACCTGAAATCCGCCCGAATCAGTAAGGATAGGTCTGTCCCAGTTCATGAATTTATGGAGACCACCCATCTTTTTGACCACGTCATCCCCCGGACGAACGTGAAGATGATATGTATTAGAAAGTTCTACCTGGCATCCAATATCTTTCAAGTCTTTGGATGAAA
Organism: uncultured Lachnospiraceae bacterium; assembly: GCA_902774125.1. Lineage (GTDB taxonomy): Bacteria > Bacillota > Clostridia > Lachnospirales > Lachnospiraceae > Eubacterium_G. Next base: position 26,813 of record CACYHD010000040.1, on the reverse strand, counting down.
CCGCACCTTTAATAGCAGCTGCAGTTCCAACATTCATAAAAACAGGCGTCTGAATAACACCATGTACTGTATGAAATTCTCCTCTTTTGGCCATGCCTTCTCTATTTAAAATTTTAAACATATATACCTCTATTACTACTTTTTAGAACAAATCATTTATATTCAATTAGATTATTATCTAATAAAAATACAAGGCACCAAATAGTGCCTTGTAATTATGTCATATAAGAAAAGTTATGTCAATTTAGTGTAACAATCTCAAAAATCCAGTTGTCAGAAAATAACTTGCCTTACAATTAACATTTAGAATTCATCCAAATACTCTGAAACAGCCTTACCCTTCTTCTTAACAAGATCAATATATGAATAATCGGCATCACCTGTATTACCATCATACTTAATTATGTCACCAATTTGGGATTTTCGAACATTTTTTGTAGCAAAACGTATTTTTTTCTTGGCTGTTATAACACCTTTAAGGTAAATACCTTTTCTTGGCATTTCAATTCCCTTTTTAGGAATCTTTTTCCAATTTTTATTGTCCAAACTGTACTTAGTTAATTTAAACTTATATCTATATTCTTTTGACTTCTTGGATTTTTGATAAATGTAAGATTTTTGTTTATTAACAAGAATTGTTCTACCGTTATTATTATCCTTATTCTTCATTCTGAATTTTACTGTGAACTTATTCTTGTTAGTTGTCTTAGATTTAGTATAACACTTAACCTTATATGAACCATTAGTATTTCCTGCAATTATTTTTTCAGCATTTGAAGTAACACCATAAATCTTTTTACCATCTTTTTCTATGTATGATTTTACAATATATGAATAAACACATCCTGCCTTTACATTCTTATCTCTGTATCCAACCCCAGACTGTACATTGTTTACTGTATCAATAAGTTTATAGTCTTTTTCGTTACTTTCTTTTCTCCATATTTCAGTACTACAATTCTTGATATCGCCATCGTTTCCTGTGTATATAGTTATGTATAATTTTTTATTACGAGACTTTGGACTAAAATCAATATAAGGCACTGACACTCCTGCATTAACCGTATTCAATGAAGTATCATCGTCAGCTCTTGTTGAAGCAATCTTATTGCCTTTAGAATCGTATGCGTTAATAACATATTCATATACATGACCAAAAACAACATCATTATCGATAATGTTTGTTTCTGCTAACTTTGTTTTAAATGTTTGAAACTTAATATCGTCAGGATCAATCTTCGTATTTTTAGCATAATCAGTTAAATCTCGCTTAAGGATATCATAGTATGATGCATTATTATACTTTTTCCAAGTAATACTAATCTGCTCAACTTCGTTCTTAAATTCAAACTCAATAATTCCTGAGGCATTAACATTCTTAGGTGTAGCAATTCCTAAAGATAGAACAATAGTTAATGTCATTAAAATAGATATAATTCTTTTCATAGCCGCCTCCTTTATGCCTCTATTTAAAATTAGTAACCTTTCCTACAAATAGAATCTCTTTCTTAGCGTTGTCCACAATCACGTAAGCGAAAGGTCTATTAAGTATAACATTATGTGGCTTTGTAGGCACATGTAAAGCACTTTTTGCTGATAAATCTATTACAGTTACTGCAGCTGCTTCTGTTCCCTTCTCTCCTACCTTTATGTTTGTAGCATGGATTACGTCCTCTACATACAACGAAGTATTGCTTAAAATTTTGGAAAAATGTGGATTAAGGTCGTCGAAAACATTATTAATACAAGTTTCCTCTAAAGGTTTTTTCAAAGATTTATTCCAACCATATTCAAACTTTGGTAATCCTATATTAACATCTTCATTCTTTTTGGTTTTTAACAATGAAACAATATTCAAATCACTCAAATTAAACTGCCCCTTCTCCTTAGGGAGAATGCCTATAAATGAATAACCCGCGTCCGCACCGTATGTTTTTTCAAATGCCTGTGCATACTTATTCTCGTAATATGCATCTAGACTGTCTTTCATCATATCAACTTGATATTTTTTTCCATCAAAAGCAGAAAAATTCATTTTTGTTATAGCTTTTGAACTAAATTCATCAGTCCATTTTCCGTCAAACAAAAGTGCATTAACTACAAGTGATCTAGTATTGATATCCAAATCACCCTCATCAATAATCTTTTTTATTCTATTATCTGTTTTTTGAGCACACCAATTATTAACTTCATCAACTGTTACGTTGTTCATTGGAGTTTCAAAAAAATCAGCATTATAATACATTTCCAGATCCAATTTGAATCTATTTTCAGGAACAAAACCAGTCTTATACCAAAAACTGTTAGAGTACTTGAGACTATCATCGTGAGGATGATTAATCAAATTATTCGCTCTTATATTATTCTGAACAATAGGTCTTCCTAAATACTTTTCTAAGCTAGCCTCTGCTTCATAATCAGCTCCATTTGCAGCCATTCCTAGCGCCATATTTATTGATGATGGTGAAACAAGAATATTAGAACCGTCATATAATTTGTCAACCAAATATATTCCCTGGCTCAATTCGTTACCGTCAATTGGCAAAGGAATTTCTTTATTAACATTTTTCTTTTTTGCAACAACTTTAATTTTTGCTTTGTATGTTTTCTTTTTATACTTAGCCTTTATAGTTGCCTTACCTGCTTTTTTTGCAGTTACCAAACCCTTCTTTGACACCTTGGCAACTTTTTTATTAGAACTAGTCCACTTTACCTTTGAAGCCTTAGCATTTTTAAGTTTAAGTTTTACTGTCTTTTTAACTTTAATCGTAACTTTTGTTTTGTTCAGTTTGATCTTTTTTGACTTGGCCCAAACTGAATCCTGAACCATAACACTACCTAGCCCTAGGCAAAAACAAATAGTTAAAACCAATACTTTTTTTGCGATTTTCATAAAAACTCCTTCTATTGATTGAAATTATTCGGTCGGCACAAACCACCTTTATTATTATACAACAATACAATTATTTTTTGGGTAATATATATTATTTATAGCCACATTGTAATCCTGTTTTATTAAAAAAACATTAGAACGATGCCAACTTAATAATTATTTGCCATAAAAGATTATTATTGTTATAATTTTTAGAAGAATTGGAGGTAATTATGGCAGGTTCTATTTATGGTAAGGTATTTCGAATAAGCACTTGGGGAGAGTCTCACGGTAAGGCTCTAGGTGTCGTGATTGACGGTTGTCCAGCGGGACTTGAATTATCAGAAAGCGATATCCAGCCTTTTATGGATCGTAGAAAACCAGGTCAGTCAGAGATAACAACTCAGAGAAATGAATCTGATAAGGTTGAAATCTTATCAGGTGTTTTTGACGGCAAAACAACTGGTACTCCTATTTCAATAGTTGTTTTTAACAAGGATCAAAACTCAAATGCTTATGACAATTTGAAGGATATATACAGACCAGGACATGCCGATTACACATTTGCTTCCAAGTACGGACATAGAGATCACAGAGGTGGCGGTCGTTCATCTGGTAGAGAAACTCTAGCAAGAGTTGCTGCAGGTGCTATTGCTTCTAAGATTCTTGCACAAATGGGCATAAGTGTTACAGCATATACTAAGTCAATCGGCGATGTGTACGCTACAAGTTTTGATGTTAGCGAGATAGGCAAAAACATTGTTTGTATGCCGGATGCTGATGCCGCTACTAAAGCCGTTGAATTAATTAACGAAAAACGAAGCGTTATGGATTCAGTAGGTGGAACAATTGAATGCGTTGTGAAGAATTCTCCTGTTGGGATCGGTGAAACTGTTTTTGACAAACTTGATGCCAATCTAGCAAAGGCAGTTATGTCTATTGGAGCTGTTAAGGCTGTTGAGATAGGTGATGGCATGGATGTTGCTAAGACCGTTGGTTCTGACAATAACGATAATTTCACTTCAAGTAATGGTGCCATAGATAAATCTACTAACCACTCAGGTGGTATTCTTGGAGGAATGAGCGATGGTTCTGATATCATTATTAGAGCAGCAATCAAGCCTACTCCTTCCATTGCACAGGTTCAAAAAACTGTGAACAAGTCTGGGGAAGAGATTGATGTTGAAATCAAAGGTCGCCACGATCCTGTAATTGTTCCAAGAGCTGTCGTAGTTGTTGAGTCAATGGTAGCCATTACACTACTTGATATGCTATTTGAGAATATGGCAGCAAAGCTTGATAATGTAATTGATTTTTATAAATAGTTTTTAATATAACAACAAAAGGAGTCTTTGAATATCCAAAGGCTCCTTTTTTTCTTTTAATAAATATCTAGTAGATAGTTTTATTATCTTATATACTATTTCATTCTATTCCGCACCAATATGATGTACGCTGCCCTTACCACTCACGAAGTTTAACAATCCTTCGGCTTTTTCATCACTAACTGTCGATGAGCTATATTCAAACTCGCCATATAATCTTAGCTGTGAAGTAAAAGTTTCTTTACCACCGAATGGAATAGGTATATGCTGGTTTCGTATAACATCAATATCAAGTCCATGATTAGTTGCATAATTTGATTTATTTACACCTAATCCCACTTTAATATATAGTGGTTTGCTCTTAGGAAGGCTAACTCCATCCATATCTATCGTTTTCCATGTCTTATTATCATAACTATATTCCTTGAAATCAAAAATATAACTATAATACTCAGGGGTACTAGTTTTACTTTCCTGATATTCATAGAATGACTCTTCACTGCTAGTAGGATATATTGTAGTACTTCCATTACCAACTTTATTCTTGATAGAAAAAACAAATTCTTCACAATCTTCACTCTTAGGAGTCAAGCAATCAATATCATATTGTCCATAATAATTAATTGCTTTAATCTTTACTGTTTTTGAAAACTTAGAGTAGTATCTTTTCTTACCAACTTTTGTTATGGCTTTGACCTTATAGTAATATGTCTTAGTTGGTTTCACCTTACTATCCTTAACAACATTGAATGACTCATTAAAATTTCTGATTTTTTTTGTTTTTATAGTCTTAATTTTCTTAAACTTCTTTTGACCTGCAGCTTTACGATATATGGCTATAGAATTAGGCACTGGCTTAGTACTATCACTGTCTACAACCATACAAGTTTTGTTAGCCATATTGTAATAAGTGCCATACTCATCATATTTTTCCGAATTGATTAACTTAGGTACACCCGCAAAGCCAGGCTTTACAACCTCTGACATCTGATCTTTATAATAATTTCCTATAAGTTTATTCTTCTTGTTATACGCTTTAACAGCATATGCATATGTCTTACCAGATTTAACGCTCTTATCAGTGTATTTAATCTTTTTAGTTTTGCCTATGTACTTATACTTTTTGTGAGAAATAGATGAATGTTTCTTAAGATACTTCTTAGAAACGTTTGCTCTATAAATTTTGTAATAGAACGGTTTAAAATCATAATATTCTAGCATTACAAGTTTAACCTTACTGTACTTAGGCAAGGCTTCAAATTCTGTACTCTGGAGAGCTTTCACACTTTTAGTATAAGATATAGAGCCTAATAGGATTACCGCTATAAGTAGCAAACTAATAATTCGTTTCATTTTTTCACCTCGACAATTTTTATATTCTATACCTAATATCATTATATAGGATGTTTTTTTGTTCAAATTTTAGTCAGGGCTATCCACAGATTCATACACGCTCATTTTGCCTTTTCCTGTTACAAAATCAAATGTTCCATAGGTAATACCTTGATCTGATGTTGAATTAGTATACTCTGCTTCTCCAATGATATTTATACGTGATATGTAAGCAAGATTACCACCGAACGGAATCTCATATGGCTCATCAGGCTTTATTCCATCTGGTGAATATCCATATTTACCATAAAACCAATGATAATAATTAGTCCAATCAAGCTTCATAACAGCTTTAATGTATATTTTTTTCTTTTTAGGAACATCAATACCAGAATCTGTAATATTTTTCCAATTTACCATATCATAACTGTACTTAGCAAAATTCGGATGATACAGATGTTCACGATTCGCAGAATATTTGTTCTTTTGAAATTCATAATAACCATAACAATAACCTGGAAGGTATTCACCATCATAAGTGTACTCTGGCTCAGTTTGTGTCAAAGGATATAGTGTCATTTCCCCATTACCCTTAGAATTATTTTGAATCCAAAAAATAATTTCTTTCACATCATCTGATGGTTCTGTAATTGCACCCACCTTATATTTTCCAAAATAATTGATAGTTTTAGCTTCACATGTAGAAGATTTTGGTGAATAATATTTTTTCTTGCCAACTTTTGCAACAGCTTTAGCCTTGTAAAAATAAGTTTTATTAGGCTTTACTTTTTTATCATCAAATAATGTTTCATTAGCTCTACACTTTATAGTCTTAAGTTTTTTATACTTTTTAGATTGGGCTTCTCGTCTATATATAACGTAATAGTCAACCGAAGAACCTTTACTATTCTCCTTAATATAAATGCTTATTCTAGAACCTGTATTGTAATGTTTTTTAGCGATATACTCATATTTTTTTTCGCTAATCTTTATCTTTGGTTTGCATACTACTTTTGTTGTATAAAAACCACCTTTCATATTTCGAAAAGCTTCTGAAATTTTCTTGTGTTTCTTATTATATGCTTTGATTCCGTATGCATAGTATTTACCTTTTTTGATATTCTTATCTGTAAAAGTAAGTTTTTTAACTGTTTTTATATATTTGAATTTTTTGATAGAAAGTTCGTAGTTGTGCTTAAAAGTTTTTTTAAACTGTTTACCAGATAATTCCGCGCGATAAACTTTAATGTACTTAGGTTTATTACCTTTTTCATAATTATCAACTTTTATTTTTATTTTATTATACTTGACATTGGTACTAAACTCACACCAGGACATTGCCTTTGTCTCATTAGTGGCAATTGCTATCGACCCAAATAAAGCTAAACATATTACTAGTGACACAATAATCTTTTTCATTTTATAACCTCTCATGTATTTTTTTTAAACAAAAAAATTATAGTCTGCAACGTTCAGACAAGTTATATAATAATTCAATTTCATTAAAATAACATTAGAAAAAATATTTAGATCAAATATTCCGTCAATTTAGAAAAAAACAATAAGCAGCTACTGTCATTAGACAAATAGCTGCTTTTGTAAAAGATATCTCTACCTCTATAATTATTTGTAAATAGGATACTTGTCTGTAAGTTCCTTAACCATTGCTTTAACCTTCTCTGTGTTAGCCTCAGCATCCTCTGCGATTAGGTTCATGCACTCAGCAACTGTATCCATATCTTCTGGCTGTAAACCTCTTGTTGTAATTGCTGGAGTACCGATTCTTACACCACTTGTTGTTCCTGGCTTTTCAGGATCGTTAGGGATTGCATTTTTGTTACATGTAATGTTGGCCTTATCTAGAGCAATCTCAAAGTCCTTACCTGTAATACCCTTACTACGAAGGTCAACAAGCATTAGGTGATTGTCTGTACCGCCTGATACTAGGTCGAAACCTCTATCCAAAAGACCTTTAGCCAAAGCCTGTGCGTTAGCTGCCACTGTCTCAGCATATGTCTTGAAGTCATCTGATAAAGCTTCTTTGAAGCAAACTGCCTTAGAAGCAATAACGTGCATTAATGGACCACCCTGGATACCTGGGAACACTGCTTTGTTAAGCTTGTGCTCTAGAGCGAATTCTTCACTTGAAAGAATCATACCACCTCTAGGTCCACGTAATGTCTTGTGAGTTGTTGTTGTAGTAACGTGAGCATATGGGATTGGGCTTTCATGCATACCACCAGCTACAAGACCAGCAATATGAGCCATATCTACCATTAGGAATGCTCCTACTTCATCAGCAATCTCTCTGAATTTTTTGAAATCTATTTTTCTAGGGTATGCACTTGCACCAGCTACGATAAGCTTAGGCTTGCACTCCTTAGCGATTCTTAGAACTTCATCATAATCGATGTAACCGTTGTCATCAACACCGTAAGGAACGATATCGAAGTATGTACCTGACATATTAACCTTAGAGCCGTGTGTCAAGTGACCACCTGCATCAAGACTCATACCCATAACTGTGTCGCCTGGCTTAACCAAAGCAAAAAATACAGCCATGTTAGCCTGAGCACCTGAGTGAGGCTGAACGTTAGCATATGTACAACCGAACAACTTCTTAGCTCTTTCTCTTGCAATATCCTCAACGATATCAACGTACTCACAACCGCCGTAATATCTCTTTCCTGGATATCCTTCAGCATACTTATTAGTTAGCTGACTTCCCATTGAAGCCATAACAGCTTTGCTTACAATATTCTCAGAAGCAATTAACTCTAAGTGTGATTGCTGTCTGTCATTCTCCTGCTCCATAGCTGTAGCTATTTCAGGATCAAAATTCTTTACTTCATCAAATGAAAACATAATTATCCTCCGTAATATTTATTATTTGCACATCTTTATTAATTATAGCAAAAAAAATGTTCAACATAAATAGTATATAAATAATAATCTCTGACACGCTACGTTTTCTACTCGGCGCATTCGCCTATTTACGCCCCCTTAGCGAAAACTCGCTACGCTCAAACACTCGCACGGGGCCGTAGCTAGAATGCACCTCCTAACGAAAGCCTCGCTATTGTCATTTATTATTATTTATATACTATTTATGAGAAAATATTTATTCGTCTATAACTACTTTAAGATGTAAATCATCAATTTGAGTCTGATCAACTGTACCAGGAGCATCTGTCATTAGGCATACAGCATCCTTGTTCTTAGGGAATGCTATAACCTCTCTAATGTTATCCTCCCCTGCCATATGCATTACAAGTCTATCTAGGCCGTAAGCTAGACCAGCGTGTGGTGGAACTCCATACTTGAAAGCATCTAGCAAGAATCCGAACTGCTCGTGAGCTGACTCATCACTAAAACCAAGTGCTTCTAGCATTTTTTCCTGTACGTCAGCCTGGTGAATTCTCACACTACCACCGCCGATTTCTGAACCGTTAAGCACGATATCATAAGCCTTTGCTCTAACCTTTGATAGGTCAGTGTCAAGGTATGGAATATCTTCTTCCATAGGCATTGTGAACGGATGATGCATTGCAATAAATCTTTCCTGTTCGTCGCTCCACTCGAACTGAGGGAATTCTACAACCCATAGGAAGTTGAACTTGCTCTCATCAATCATATCGAATTCCTTAGCCAAATCTAATCTAAGTGCGCCAAGTACATTCCAAACAATCTTATTGCGGTCAGCAGCAAACAATAGAAGGTCTCCTGCCTCACCGTCCATAGCTTTAACCAAGTTATCTAGCTCTTCCTCTGTCATAAACTTAGCAAAGCTTGACTTGTATGTTCCGTCTTCATTGATGCATAGATAAGCAAGACCTTTGGCGCCATTACCCTTAGCAGCCTCAACTAGCTTATCAATTTTCTTACGTGACATAGCTCCCTGGCCTTTGACGTTAATACCTCTAACAGAAGATCCTTCCTCTGAAGCAGGTCCTGCAAAAACACCAAAACCACAATCTTTAACTACATCAGTAACATCAACAAGTTCCATGCCAAATCTTGTATCTGGCTTGTCAGAACCAAATCTGTCCATAGCTTCCTGCCATGACATTCTATCAAATGGAATCTTAATATCTACATCCAAAACATCCTTGAACATAGCTTGCATTAGTCTCTCGTTAACATCAATAACATCATCAATATCTACGAATGACATTTCCATATCAATCTGTGTAAACTCAGGCTGTCTGTCAGCTCTAAGGTCCTCATCTCTGTAGCACTTAGCAATCTGAATATATCTATCGAATCCAGAGCACATAAGTAGCTGCTTATATAGCTGAGGTGACTGTGGTAAAGCATAAAAATGTCCTGGGTGAACACGGCTAGGCACAAGATAATCTCTAGCTCCCTCTGGAGTACTCTTACAAAATGTTGGAGTCTCAATCTCTAAGAATCCTTCGTCAGCCATAAACTTTCTAACAAAAGTTGTAACCTGACTTCTAAGCTTTATGTTCTTCTGTAGTGAAGGTCTTCTAAGATCTAGATATCTATATTTAAGTCTTAGTTCTTCTCTTGTATTAGCATCCTCTTCTACAGGGAATGGAGGTGTATCTGACTCAGAAAGAATTCTAAGTTCATCTACTGTGATTTCGATATCACCTGTCTTCAAATTCTCGTTAATCGCGCCATCACGCTTTCTAACTGTACCTGTAGCAGCAATAACGAACTCACTTCTAAGCAATCCAGCCTTTTCAAAAACAGCTCCGTCGTTCTCGTCAAAAACAAGCTGTACTAGACCACTTCTATCTCTAAGGTCAATAAATATAAGGCTTCCTAGGTTTCTTCTCTTCTGAACCCAGCCCATTACTGTAACCTTTTCACCAATATTACTATTAGATACTTCTGCGCATCTATGACTTCTATGAAGTCCTTCAAATGATTCTGCCATATTTCCTCCTAAAGCATTAATAATCAAATATTATGTCAACCAATCTATTAATCGTTATAAAACTCCTCAAAGTTTTCATATCCCTGTTCAACAAGCTGTTCTTTTTGGAATCTCTTGTTTTTGTTCATAAAGGAAACAAGTATCTGCTTGCCCTTCTTTCTCTCGGCCTGAGCCTGCTCAACAATCTCTGCAAGCTTAGCTCCCTTAACCTTTTTGTCAATTAAATAACAAATCTTATCATCACTGCTATCAACCTTGAAGCCCTGCTCCATAAGCAATAGAATAATTCTCTCGAATCCAATTGAAAATCCACATGCTGGTACATCATTGCCAGTAAACTGACCAATCATCTTGTCATATCTACCGCCACCGCCGCAGCTTCCTCCAAACTCAGGAATTGCGATTTCAAAAATAGTTCCAGTGTAGTATGACATACCTCTAACAAGTGTTGGGTCAAAAACAATCTCGAAGCAATCTGACTTAGTTTTTTCTACTGTAGTAATAATCTCTTTGAAAGAATCTACTACCTTCTCGTCAAGATAATCTGCCAACTTGTCGCATATCATAGTAACAGCATCGTCGCTTGAGCTAATTTCGTCAAACATAGCGATGTACTTAGTAACAACAGCCTCATCATAGCCATCCTTGATCAACTCTTCTTTGACGCCGTCGATGCCAATCTTGTCCATCTTATCTAATGTAATAAATACACTATCAAAATCCTCCTCAGCAAAACCGCTGTACTCAGCCATAGCCTTGAGAATCTGTCTGTCGTTAATTCTTATCTCAAAGTTTTTGAAACCTAACTTATCAAGTGTAGTTGTTGTAGCAAGAATCAACTCAATCTCAGCCAAGTTAGTTGGATCACCTAGTATATCAATATCACATTGCATAAACTGACGATATCTTCCTCTTTGAGGTCTGTCTGCTCTAAAAACATTACCCATCTGCAATGCCTTAAATGGCTTAGGAAGATCGTTGGCATTTTTTGAATAATAACGAACCAATGGAACTGTAAGGTCGTATCTAAGACCGCTATCAGTGAGGTCCATATCAGTCTCAGCCTGATCAATCTTCAACTTTTCGCCTCTCTTCAAAATTTTGAAGATTAGTTTTTCGTTTTCGCCACCCTGCTTACTTGTAAGGTTGTTAATATTCTCAACAACAGGTGTCTCAATCTGTGAAAAACATAATGTCCTTCATGCCTGTTACTGGTTTTTTAGTTAAAGCCATAAAAACTCCTTTGTATTTTAGATTAGTGCACATTCAAATATGCAACATTACTATTTTAATAAAATCTTCTCTCGTATTCAATACTAGTTTCTTCATTATGACCAGGAAAAACAGTTGTATTGCCTGGAAGTGTAAGAAGTTTGTTTCTAATAGAGTCTAGTATTTCTCTCTCTGAGCCGCCTGGGAAGTCAGTTCTTCCTCTGCTCATACAAAACAATGTATCTCCGCTGAACAAGATGTTCTCATCCTCCACATAATAGCAGCCACTCCCCTTAGTATGTCCTGGGGTAAGAATAAACTTCATTTTGATGCCTGCAATCTCAATCTCTTGGCCATCGCTAAGTGTATGATCTGCCTTAAGTGTCATATTAGCACCAAACCAATTAGACAAGTTAACTCTAGGGTCCGCCAAAAGATCAACTTCCTCGTTAGAACAATAAATATCTATATCATATTTATCTTTTAGTTCCTTTGCAGCGCCAATATGGTCATAGTGACCGTGAGTCAAAAGAATTGCCTTAGGTTTCATTTGCATTGTGTTGATATGACCTGCAATTTTAAACGCAGCATCGCCCGGGTCTACAATAAAACCTTCGTTAGTTTTTTCATTTTTTACCAAATAGCAGTTAGTATATGCTTCACTAACTAATATGTTTTTTACTTCCATACTAATACCTTTAATTCTTTGTTCTTTCTATATCAATAATGCTATCGACCTGACGAATCTTATTTATAATAACATTGAGTTGTTCTGTAGTTTTGATGGAGAATGACATAGTAATTGTTGCAATGTTGGACTTGCTAGTTCTACTGTTAATCGCAGTCAAGTCAATGTTGTTTTCTGTAAATATTCTAGACAAGTCGGCAATAATTCCTACTCTGTTATGAGCATAGATGATAATCTCTGTCATATATGAGCTTTGCTGTTCTTCCATATTTCCTGCCCATGTCACATCAATAAGTCTGCCTTTTTCGTAATCAGGCATGTTGATAATGTTAGTACAATCTGTTCTATGTATAGAAACACCACGTCCTCTAGTGACAAAACCAACAATATCATCACCAGGCACTGGGGAACAACATCTAGAAAATCTTACAGCCACATCGTTCATTCCCTCGACCAAAATGCCACTCTTAGAGCTTCTAATAGCATTACTCTTAGGGTTGCTTTCTGCTAGGTTGTTAATAACCTCTTGATCAGAAATGTTAGCTTTGTGATCCTTGTTATATTCCTCATAAAGTCTGTTGACAATCTGGCCTTCCTTGAGACCTCCGTGACCTACAGCCGCAATCAAAGAATCCCATTCTTTGTAGCCATATTTGCGAAGTACGCCTTCCATATATTGAGGCTTGAGAATTTCAGGAAGATTAATGCCCTTAGACTTGGCATATTTTTCGCATAGTTCGTGACCGCGCTCCTCGTCATACTCTTTGTTTTGTGCCTTGAACCACTGATTAATTTTGTTTTTGGCCTGAGTACTCTTAACAATATGAAGCCAGTCAAGACTAGGTCCTGAAGAGTTGTTGGATGTAAGAATCTCAACTCTATCACCGTTTTGGATAACATAATCATTGTTGACAATCTCACCATTAACCTTAGCGCCAATCATTCTGTTACCTACAGCACTGTGAATACTATAAGCAAAATCAATTGGAGTAGATCCATTAGGAAGATTCTTCAAGTCACCATCAGGTGTGAAGCAATAAACCTTCTCTGAGAACATGTTAAGGTCGTCTTTGAGCAGATTGATGAACTCGTGGTTATCTGACAAGTCACGTTGCCACTCAAGAATCTGACGAAGCCAACTAATTTTTTGCTCCTCTGTGTCCTTCTCGCTTCCTGTTATGTTTTCTTTATATTTCCAATGGGCAGCGATACCATACTCTGCTGTACGGTGCATGTCCATTGTTCTAATCTGTATTTCAAAAGGCTGTCCGTTAGGTCCCATAAGTGTTGTATGCAAAGATTGGTACATATTCTGCTTAGGCATAGCAATATAATCCTTGAAACGTCCAGGAACCGGTGTGTACTGCTCGTGAATGATACCGAGCGCTCCGTAACAATCCATTACTGTATCCACAATAATACGGATTGCAAAAACATCGTATATTTGATCGAGGGACTTGTTTTGGTTAATCATTTTTTTGTAAATACTAAAATAATGCTTAACACGTCCATCAATTGTAGCCTTAATACCTGACTTCTCGATAAATCCAGCAACCTCTTCAATCAACTCATACATAAAGTCTTCTCTGTGCTCAAGTCTCGCATGAACACCGTCAACTAACTTCTGATATGTATGAGGATGCAAATATCTAAGTGCCAAGTCATCAAGTTCAATCTTAATCTTGGAAATACCTAGTCTGTCAGCAATTGGAGAATAAATATCCATACATTCTCTAGACTTTTCCTTTTGCTTGTTTTCAGGCATATACATAAGTGTACGCATGTTGTGAAGTCTATCGGCTAGCTTAATAAGAATAACTCGTATATCCTTAGCCATAGCCAAAAACATTTTACGTAGGTTTTCGGCCTGCTCTTCAACCTTATCGAGATTGTAATCTAACTTTGTCAACTTTGTTACGCCGTCTACTAAGTCAGTAACCTCTTCGCCAAAGTTTTCTATCATAACCTCACGGTTAACTTCTGTGTCTTCCATCACATCATGAAGAAGCCCTGCCATTATGGACTCTTTGTCTAACTCCAAATCCGCAAGAATTAATGCTGTATGAAGCGGATGAATAATATATGGTTCTCCAGATTGACGCTTCTGATCCCCATGTGATTTTTTTGCGAACTCATAAGCCTTTTCAATCAATTTAATATCAGAAGATGGATGATAAGCTTTAATCTTATCAATCAATCTAGCATATAGTTTTTCTGGAGAAGCCTGCTCCTGCTCCTTAGGAATAATTCCGTGAACTTCTACATTTCGTTTTTCAGTAATATTACTCATTTTATATACCTTTGCGTTGTTAATATATTTTAATGCATGCTTATTTGCCGTCAAATGCAATTACACTATCTACTCTATACCCTTCTAATTCTTCTCTGCCATTGAGACCTTTTAGTTCAATGATAGATATACAATCCATTACCTGTCCACCTAGTTTTTCTACTAACTTTGCAGCAGCTTTTATGGAACCACCTGTAGCCAAAAGGTCGTCAACAATAACTACCTTATCACCTTTTTCGATGGAGTCAGTATGGACTTCGAATGTTGCTGTGCCGTATTCCAACTCATAGTCTTGGGCAATTTTTTCAAAAGGAAGCTTGCCTTTCTTTCTAACCAAAACAACTGATTTTTTCAAATCCCTTGCCATAGGTGCACCGAACAGAAAACCTCTTGATTCTAGAACAACTATCTTATTAAAATCTATATCCTTAACAAGCTCTTCTAGTCCATCAATAGCAATCTGAAAACCTTCAGGACTTTGAACTATAGTTGTTATATCTCTAAAAATAATTCCTTCTTTAGGAAAATCTGGAACACTTCTAATGTATTTTTCAATTGGATGCATAGCGCCCTCCTATTCTAAATCTATCAATTATTATTTGAATATACTTATTGTTATTATACTCATTTATGGATGGATAAAAAACAATATCTATCATAACACTGTTATGTCTTCCTTCCAAAACTCTCTCGAGCTCCTCGCTACCGTAAACCTCTCTAATCAATTGAAGCAGTTCACTAGCTTTTTTAAATATCAAACCAGTTATAGAAACTGCACCGTTTGAGTCAGTCAAAGTAAGTCTGACTGAACTTTTGTCCTTGCCAATTATTTGCAATTTTTTAATAGAAAGATTGCGATTAGCAAAAGAAGGCTTAGGATTAGCCTTACCAAACGGCTGAATCAAGTCCAAACTATTAGTAAAAGATTCTGTTATCTCATTAATCTGCAACTCATCATCCATGTAAACTTTGAGAATCATATCTTCATCTGTCAATGTTGTCTGTTCGTTAAGCCTATTGCGAAGAACATCAACATTGCTTTCTTCTAATGATAAACCCGCAGCCATTGTATGTCCACCAAACTTTGTCAGCAAATCGCTAACCTTGGTCAGTTCCTCGTACATATTATATGCTTCAATGGAACGTCCCGAGCCTTTGACGCCCTCTTCCGACTTCGTCAAAACAATAGTTGGCTTATTGTATTTTTCTCTTATTCGTCCTGCTACAATTCCTGCAATACTTTCGTGACAATCCGGGAGAAAAACAACCAAAACCTTTTCTTCCATATTCTCAGCAATCTTCAAAGCCTCATTAACATTTTGCTCTGTTAGTTCCTGCCTAGTTTTGTTAAGGTCAACTAGCTCCTGTGCAATTGCCTTGGCCTGTTCCTCGCTTTTTGCAGTAAACAGTTCAACAGCCTTGCGAGCTGTATCCAATCGGCCTGTAGCATTGAGGCAAGGGCCTATCATGAATCCAATATTGTACGAACTAATGCTATCTCTAGACAAGCCCAAAACATCAGTCAAAGCAACAATACCCAAATCTTCTATCGTCGCAAATAATTTTAGGCCATACTTGACTAAGGTTCTGTTTTCCTTAATCAAATCCATTACATCGCATACAGTAGCAACAGCTGCGTACAAAAACAAATTATTATAATCTTTCATATCGAGCTCATTAGTCTCAACTAATGCTCTCACAAGCTGTAATGCCACATAGGCACCACATATTTCTTTAAACGGATATGTGCAATCCGGCTGTTTGGGATTAATAACTGTGTCTGCCTTTGGCAAAATATATTTTTTGCCACCATCACTTTCCTCAAAAGGAACTTCATGATGATCCGTAATAATAACAGTCATTCCCAAAGATTTGGCATAATCAATTTCCCGTGAAGCAGAAATACCATTATCACATGTAATGATTGTATCAACCTCAGCCTTGTGAGCATCCTCTATAAGTTTTTCATTGATACCGTATCCATCCTCCACTCTGTGTGGAATGGCATAATCAACATCTGCTCCCATTTGAGACAATGCCTTGTATAAAATGTATGTTGAACAAATACCATCAACGTCATAATCACCAATAATTCTAATTTTGGATTTTAATGCAATCTTGATTCCGATTATATCCACTGCCTGGTCCATGTTTTTGAGAAGCCATGGAGATGACAAATCATTTGCAGTGCCATTAACGTAGTTGGTTATATCTTGTCCTGACACATCTCGATTGGCAATAACTCTGGCCAATGGTCTACTTATATGTAATTGTTCGAATATAGTTTTGTCCTCATCGGATATATACCGATTAGTCATCAACCATTGTTCTTTCATTATTGCTCCTTATTTATTATGTTTTGCAATAATTTGCAAAAAAGATAAAGCGGTATCACTAACTTAGTGATACCGCATATGACACTGTTTTGGTGTCTAAGGCCTGAGCCCTACGTAAACGTATGAGCTACCACCAAAGATATATTAATCTCTGTCGTATGATTTACCCTTAAGTGTATACCATAGAGAACCTGTTACGAATACTGATGAATAAGCACCAGCGATCAAACCTACCATAAGTGGTAATGTGAACTCTCTGATTGATGTAACACCCATGATGTAAATCATAAATACCATTACAAATGTTGTAAATGTAGTATAGATACTTCTTGTAAGTGTCTGAGTAATACTCTTGTTAACAACATCGATCATCTTGTCGCCTCTCTTCATAGTATTAATATTCTCACGAATTCTATCGAAGATAACGATTGTAGCGTTAATTGAATAACCTAGAATTGTTAGAAGACAAGCAATAAATGTTGTACCTAGTGTTACTCTAGCTAAGATGTAGAAACCTACTACGATAGCAACGTCGTGGCACAATGCCAATACAGCTGACAACGCGAAGTGTACGTTTCTAAATCTAAACCAAATATAGATAAGCATAAGGATAATAGCGATTGTTGTAGCCAAGATAGCGTTCTTTGTCATTTCGCTACTTACTGACTTAGAAATCTTCTCATCATTGAAGTTATCCTTAGTGTTCTTAGCGCCATACTTCTTAATAAGTGTATTTTTGAATTTCTTAAATGTCTGACCATCTAATTCTTTAGTCTTAATCGTGAATAAGCCCTTGTGAGCTGTATCTTTCTGACCGTGAACGTTAGATGTCTTAAGTACCTTTTCAAGGTCTTTCTTAATAGTATCGTTGAATTCGTCGATTGTGTAATCCTTCTCGAACTGTACAGAAATTGAAGAACCACCAGCGAACTCGATACCTAGGTTAAATACAGAACCATTGCTTCCGTTAACGATACCAGAAACGATACCAACAACAATCATAACAGCTGCGATTACAAAGAAGATTGCCTTCTTCTGTACGAAACCAATAATATTTCTAACTTTTTCTTTACCATAGAATTTAACATCCTGGAATCCCATGTGATATAGTCCCCAAACAAGACCTCTTGAGATAACAAGTGATGTGAATAGCTGTAAAACAATACCGATTGCTAGAGTCTGTGCAAATCCCTTTACAGTACCTGAACCTAACCATAGCAATACCAATGCAGCGATAAGTGTTGTGATGTTACCATCGACGATAGCTGAAGCAGCCTTCTGGAAACCAATCTTGATAGCTGACTTAACTGTCTTACCAGCTGCGATTTCTTCTCTAATACGTGCATATATAATAACGTTAGCATCCACGGCCATACCGATATTCAAGATAATACCAGCGATACCTGGAAGTGTTAATGTAAGATCAAAACCATTAAGAGCTAATAGAATTAATTCTACATAAGCGATAAGTGAAAGACCAGCTGCAAGTCCTGGAATTCTATAAACTAGTAACATAAATAGAATGATGATTAGAAGACCGATAAGACCAGCTAGAATACTCTTATCTAGAGCATCATTACCAAGCTGTGCACTTTCAACCTTATGGCTGATTTCGTCTAGTTCAAGTGTCAAAGCACCGATACGGATGTTTGAAGCAAGCTGCTCTGCTTCTTCAAGTGACTTCTGTCCGTCGATCTGTGCCTGTCCACCAGTAATTGCCTGCTTAACCTGTGGAGCTGAAATAATCTTGCCATCATAGATGATGTATGTCTGCTGACCTACATACTGAGATGTCATGTTACCGAATGCATCAGCACCCTTGTCATTAAATGTTAAGCTAACGATGTATTCTGTACCACCTGTCTGCTGATCAGATGTAGCCTGACCCTTAGCATCTTTAATCTGGTCACCAGTTACCCAAATCTTGTAGTAACCATCTTCACCAGTGTTGCCTTTAACCTGAACATATTCCTTGTTCTGAAGCTGCTTCTCTGATGGAGTTTCGTCAGCTTTAGTACAGAAATATAGTGAACCAGGCTTACCTAGTTCTTTTAGTACAGCATCAGCATCGTACTGACCTGGAATATTAACTGTGATTCTATCGTTGTTAGAACCTTCAGTATAAACATTTGCTTCTGTTGAGAAGTTCTGAACTCTTAGTTCAAGTTTGTTCTTTGTATCTTCAACATCAGACTGTGACCACTTTTTTTTTTTTTTAGAAACCTGATATGTGATACTTACACCACCTTTAAGGTCAAGACCCTGAGTGATGTACTTAGCTTGGCCACGATCGCCAATACCATGTAGGATTGTAAACGCTGCTAATCCGATAAGCGCAATACCTACGATGAAAGCAATAACTGCTTTCGTTTTGTTCATTTTAAATTTCATTTTTAACCTCTTTCTACGTCAGCATCTGCCAACGCTGCTTTTATCATTATAGAGCTTTCCACTCTTTTTCGTTCCATTTCGCAGCCTAGCTCATAGGCATCATTTATTGTACCGTTGAAATTGTACGAATTAGCTGCACAGCCACCGCTACAATAAAATCTAGCAAAACAGTTTTTGCATTTTTCTTTGGTATATACATTGCATGAACCAAATTCCTGGCCAATCTCCGGTCTAGTGATACCTTCATCCACATTTCCCATAAGGAAATCTTCATCGCCAACGAACTGATGGCATGGATAAAACTCACCCCAAGGAGTAACTGCAAGATATTCTGATCCCGAACCACATCCCGATAATCGCTTATAGACACATGGTCCCTGTGTTAGATCTATCATAAAATGGAAGAAATTAAAGTCATTACCTTCCTTATGACTCTTAATATAAAAATCAGCCAACTTGTCGTATTCTTCTAATACCTTTGGCAAATCTGATTCTCTAATTGAATATGGATCTTCCTCTGGTCCTACAACAGGTTCTATTGAAATCTGTTTGAATCCCAGATCAACAAAATGCTTAACGTCTTCAGCAAAGTCTAGATTATTCCTTGTAAAAGTGCCTCTGATGTAATAATTGGTTTGATTTCTACTCTCAGCAAGTTTCTGAAACTTAGGAACAATCAAGTCATAGCTGCCTTTGCCGTTTCTAAAAGGTCTCATTCTGTCATTGACTTCCTTACGTCCGTCAAGACTCACAACCACGTTAGACATTTCTTTGTTCAAAAATTCCATAACTTCGTCGTTAAGTAAAACTCCGTTAGTTGTTAGAGTAAATCTAAATTTCTTGTTATGTGGCTCTTCTAATGAACGACCGTAAGCAACAAGCTGCTTAACAACATCAAAGTTCATCAAAGGTTCTCCACCGAAGAAGTCCACTTCAAGATTTACTCTCGTACCAGAGTTTTCTACTAAGAAGTCCAAAGCCTTTTTGCCCACTTCAAAACTCATCATACCTCTGCGACCATGATATTCACCTTCTTCTGCAAAGCAATACTTGCAGGCCAAGTTACAATCATGAGCAATATGAAGACATAAAGCTTTAACAACAGGCTTGTGATATTTTTTAAACTCGTCGATTATAGGTTCATACTTGTCTTCAGTAAACAACTGTTCCTCATCGACTAATGTCTTAACTTCCTCTAGCGATTCTTCAATAAGACTCATATCATACTTGTCTTTCAAAGAATCCTTTATTTCATCAGTGTTTTTTTCTTCATACAAGGAAATCACATCATAAGTTACATCATCCACAACGTGGACAGATCCACTTTCAACATCCATCACAATATTGTATCCATTAGATTTGTATTGATGAATCATTGTAATCTCCTTTTAATCATATCTTATATCGCAGTATAACAGAGTCCTTGCGGGCTCTGTTATACGTTGAATTTCTATTAAATTGTATTAGTTATAAAAACTATATTATGCGAGTATAATTATTTCTGCTCGCAAGTCTGGTTGCCTACTGTACAGCTAGTCTTACATGCTGACTGGCATGAAGTCTGGCACTCACCACAACCACCTTTTTTTACAGTCTCTTTAAGTGTTTTGTTTGTTAATGTTTTGATATGTTTCATTTCATTATCCTCCTAGTATTTGGGCATAATTATACTGTCCAAACATATTTCCTGTTAGATTATAACATAACAATTACATTTTTTCCACGATAAAACGAGGTTTTTTTTGTGTTTTTATTTATTTATATTTTACAGTAAAGTTACCACATGAAAGAAATTGTGTTGGTGTGTATTTGTTGACAAGGTCTTCATAGTTTTTTATAATTTTCTTATATTATTATTAAACGGAATTAAGGAGGTATTATGGGACCGAGTCCGACTGACATAGCGATGCTATGTATTATTTTTATTCTACTATTACTATCCGCTTTTTTCTCATCAGCAGAAACTGCTCTTACAACTGTTAGTTCTGTTAGAGTCAGAATGTTGATTGACGAGGGAAACAAGCGCGCTCTTACACTTGACAAAGTTTTGGATAACAAGTCCAAAATGTTAAGTACTATTCTTATTGCAAACAATATCGTCAATCTTTCGGCGTCTGCTCTTGCAACTATTTTCACACAAAATGTTTTCGGAAATATTTATGCAAGTATCGGTGTAGGTATTCTTACACTTGTTATTATTGTGTTCGGTGAAATCATTCCAAAAACAGCCGCCCACATTCAAGCAGAAAAATATTCTCTAAGATACGTCAGAATTATTAACAGCCTTATGATATTGTTTACTCCTATCATTTTTGTTTTGAACATATTCTCAAAAGGTTTCTTGAGCATTTTCAGAATAAAGACTGACCAAAAAGATGTATCTATTACTGAAGATGAAGTCAAAACAATTATGGACATGGGACAGGAAGAAGGTATTTTTGAAAACGATACAGTTGATATCGTCAAAAACATTTTTGACTTTGGCGATACAACTGCCAAAGATATAATGGTTCCAAAAGTTGAAGTTACAATGGTTTCTGCCGACGCTACTTATGCAGAAGTTATTGAGGCTATTCACGACGGTAAGCATACTCGTATTCCTGTGTACAAGGATAACGACGATCATGTGATTGGTATTCTCAACATTAAAGATTTGATTATCAATCAGATCAACGAGTCAAACTTTAATATGAGCGAGCTTATTAGAGAGCCATACTTCACTATTGCCACTAAAGATTTAGATGACCTTTTATCAGAGTTGAAAAACGAAGATGCTGGTATGGCAATTGTATTGGACGAATACGGTGCTGTAGATGGTATTATCACTCTTGAAGATATTCTTGAAGAAATCGTAGGCGACTTAAAGGACGAGTTCGACGAGGAAGAAAATCTTGTCGTAAGACAAGTTGGTGAAAACGAATATATCGTTGAAGGTTCAATCAACCTCGATGACTTCAACGAGGAACTTAATACTGAGATTGATTCGGAAAACTACGAATCACTAGGCGGTCTTATTATTGAAGAGCTAGACAGAGTTCCAAAAAAAGGCGACTCAGTTACAGTCGACAATTGTACTCTCACTGTTATCAAGATGGAAGGCAATCGAATTGACTATGTCAAAGTTGAAATTGTTCCAAAAGAAGACAGCGACGAGGAAGATTCACAAAATTAATTTAATAATGCAAACAATAAAAAAGTGCGACATGTCGCACTTTTTTAATATACTAATATTTATTGTTTTTGGAGTTTTTCCCACAATCTTCCCTGCTGTTCATCACAATATTGACATCTGTACAAGCCCTTCACGTGATCTGTCAAAACGAAAACGTGATTAATTTCCTGCTCAATTGATGTAATGCATCGTGGGTTCTTGCAGTGAAGAACATTGATTATTTTTTCAGGAAGCTTAAGCTCTCTCTTCTCGATTAGCTTGCCGTCCTTAATAATATCAACTGTAATATTATGGTCGATAAAACCAATTGTATCTAGGTCAACCATATCTAGTGGACCTTCAACCTTAATAATATCTTTTTTGCCCATTTTTGAGCTTCTGGCATTCTTTATTATCGCTATAGGATAATCCAAATCTTCTAGATTAAGATAATGATAAATCGCCATAGCTCTTCCTGCCTGAATATGATCTAACACAAAACCGTTTTGAATTTCATCTACATTCACCATAGTTATCTCCTATACTTCTATTTCTAACAACTTGAGTATCAATGCCATTCTAGCGTAAACTCCGTACTGAGCCTGCTTGAAATATGCTGCTCTAGGATCTTCATCAACCTGAACAGATATCTCATTTACTCTTGGAAGCGGATGCAAAACAAGCATATCATCCTTCGCTAGCTGCATTTTGTCTTTAGTAAGTATAAAGCTATCTTTTAGTCTTATATAGTCTTCCTCGTTGAAGAAACGTTCTCTTTGTACTCTTGTCATATAAAGAAGATCCAACTCTGACATACTATCTTCAAGCTTAGTTACTTCCTCGTATGTAGCTCCAGCGTTCTCAATTTGTCTAATTATATAATCTGGCACTCTCAACTCCTGAGGTGATATCAAAACAAACTTAATATTCTCATAGCGAAGCAATGCGTTAATTAGAGAGTGAACTGTTCTACCGAACTTAAGGTCACCACAAAGACCAATAGTAAAGTTACCCAGTCTCCCCTTCATACTTCTAATAGTCAAAAGGTCTGTCAAAGTCTGTGTTGGATGTTCGTGTCCACCGTCACCTGCGTTAATGACAGGAATAGCCGCGTTTTGTGCAGCTACAAAAGCCGAACCTTCCTTAGGGTGTCTCATTGCACAAATATCCGCATAGCATGAAACAATCTTCATTGTATCTGCTACACTCTCTCCCTTAGCAGCCGAACTTGATGTCGCCTCAGAGAAGCCTAGAACCTGACCTCCCAAGTTAATCATAGCTGCCTCAAAACTAAGACGTGTTCTTGTACTTGGTTCATAAAAAAGAGTTGCGATTTTTTTGTGCTTACATGCTTCACAATATTTCTCTGGATTCTTTTCGATATCATTGGCCAAGTCGAACAAGCTGTCCAACTCTTCCACTGACATATCAAGAGGACTTAGTAAATGTCTCATCTCAATTCCTTTCTACTGTAAAATTATAATAAAGCAACACTTATATAAGTGTTCACTAATATACATTGTATGAGCAAGGCTGTAAGCCGGGTTCTGTCGTGGATGATCATCTATCTAGGCCTAACGTCACCATTAGGCTCAAGCAACCTACCCGGAATCTAGCGAGCAACTATATGATTCCTGCTCGGTCTTGCATCGGATGGGGTTTACACTGCCACTGATGTTACCACCAGCGCGGTAGGCTCTTACCCTGCCATTTCACCCTTACAGCACTAAACATGCTGCGGTATACTTTCTGTTGCACTTTCCTGGGAGTCACCTCCAGCTGCCGTTAGCAGCCATCCTGCTCTATGATGCCCGGACTTTCCTCGTCTCCTAAGAGCCGCGATCATCTGCCCTACTCGAAATCTATATTATCATAATATAGACTATAATTCAAAAACATAACTAGCCTTATTCGACACTTTGCATCAAAACTGCATATGTTGTCGGACAATGTGTTCTTCTAAGTTTATTCATATCTTTTGCCAGTTTAACTAACACTCTTACAGAATCAGTATCGGCTGAAAAAACTAATCTCGGTACAGCCTCTTTGGCTTTTGTTATATTACTTTTTTTGCTTGTAGCAACAGACACTATATTTTTCAAAACATCAGCCGGAGACAGGAATTTGGTAAACATGAATCCTGACTCTTCATAATAATCAAGAACACCATTTCCAGCATAATCCAAAAATGCGTCAATGAGCTCATCGTTTTCCTCTTTAGTAAATCCATTTAACAATCTTGAATCGATTTGGCTCAACAACTTATCTGTTTTTACATTATGAGGCAGTTTGATATCCTCACCATATCGTTTATAACCCCACTTGGCTGGCGCAAGTTCTGTTACAAAATCATTGACATTCAAAAAATTGTGTATATACATGTACCCCTTAGAAGTACCCCTTGTGGACACTCTTGGAGTCGCATAAGTGTAGGCATAAATATTAGATGAATTGTAATATCTTTTTAGCCACTTGGCATAAAGGTTGGCAACAGCCGCGCCTCTGCTATGTCCTGTAATCCAAAACTTCAATCTGCCCTCAATATTGTTATCTTTAATATACTTCTCGATAATCTCAGCCATTTCTTTTTGGGCCAATTCGAAACCTCGATGAGTGCCGCCCTTACCTATCTCGAAGTTGCTCTCCCACTCAAAATTCGAAGATGTTCCTCTAACCCAGACTGCTATTACCGTTTTGTTATTAATAACCTTATGGCCCACCAAAAACGACACGTGGTGTACGTCGCCCGGTTTTCCATTGTTCCAATATGCCTTACATGAATAACCGCAATCTTTCATAAGCTCTACAGCTTTCTGTCGATAGTACGCAATAGCTGACGCTGTCATAGAAAACTGAGCTAGCTTACTATCAACTTTCTTATTATCGCTCAAAAGATAGGCGTCACTGTAGTTATATTTAAGCGTAACGTTTTTACCTAAAATGTTTTCTTTGTAATTGACCCAACTCTCTCTTGCAAATCCCAAACCACTGCTGTTATAAAGCCACTTAGTAGGGATTTTTTCTCTGTAAGGTGTTACTAACTCAATAGAATCAACCTGATCCATCAACTCAAAATGTCGGTCATGTTGCACCGCAGGTACGGCATCGTTTGTTTGGCCCTGCCAGCCTCGTTGACTCATATAATTTTCAAAAATAGGAAGAATCTGTTTAGAGCGATGCAATATTGGGCTTTCAGGTTTATGGAAAAACACCAAACAAAATATTGCAACAGCAACAAGACATATTACCGCAATTATTCCAATTACTTTTTTCATATTGTTATCCCCATTATTCATAATAATCAAGACCTTTCTCAATCAAGTCGATCTTGGCATCTAGACTTTCATTAGCTCGGTCCATCTGTTTTTTTATATTAGTGTACTTTGTTTTTTCATCATCCAAAAACTTTTTGAGTTCTTCGTCTTTTCTGGCTAGCAGAAGTTTGCCGTACATATATTCAGCCTCAGTGAACGCTGCCTTGTCTGCTTCTTTGGGGCGAACGGCTTTCATAACCGTGTAATACTTGCCATCTTCAAAAAGAAACTTTTCATCAACAATCGCATAGTTGTGCTCAACAAGAAACTTTCGAACATAGTCGGGATGTTTTTGCGGAGACAAAACAAGTTCGTCTAGCTGCTCTAGATATGCGCAGGCAGAAAGAATGTTCACAATCAAGTCACCGCCCATACCGGCCATAACAGCTCCATCAACAAGGTCAGCTTCAAGGTTTGTAAAGCCATCGGAGCATCTTGCTATTATGCGATCTCCTAGCCCGTGTGCATCGATATTATCTTGAGTTTTCTGTACAGAGCCCTGACTTATATCCAATGCGTAAGCCTTGTTAATTATTTTTTGCTCTATTAAATATATGGGCACATACCCATGGTCTGTGCCCACATCTGCTATTATTCTATTTTTTGAAACCATGTTGGCTACAGTCTGCAGCCTTTGGGATAATTTCATAGCGCTCCTTTTTTGAACTTAAAGCTTAATAGATATATTGTCTATTTCCTTTTTTTCTTTCATAGTCTGCATCAACACAGCCGGATCGTTCATAGTCTTGGAGTTAAGCTTGAGTTCGATACTTTCTGTTTTGATTCGCTTAACTGCATCTGTAACTATTCTGTTCACATCTGTTGTCTCAACGTCAACCTCCTTAGGAGGCATAAAAAGATTAGAAATAATCTCAAGATCCTCGCTGTCGGCAAACTGGTCAATAATGACCGAAGGATTGGCCTTGCCCTCTTCTAGCTGCTTGTACAATAGCTCCACAGCCTTGATATGACTCGCATCAATGAAGTCCTCTGGTG
>CACYHD010000039.1 GCA_902774125.1 uncultured Lachnospiraceae bacterium | reverse complement strand
AAGAGTTCCTTCAGTATCTTGTTGACAACTGCCCCTACGGCGTAGTAAAGACCGCTGCTGCTGATCTCATCGTTGATATTGAGAACAGTGTTGAAGATCTCATCAAGGACGAAATTCTCAATGCAACCGGATTCACAGCATCAAGAGTTCTTGAGACTGCTGCTCAGATAGCAATGGAAACAAATGCTTATACAGCTGTTGCTCTCAAGGTTTACCAGGTAGGCACAAGCGTTGCTGATTTCCTCTGGAACACCAGCGACCAGTATGTCCTTATGGATGAACTCTACACCACTTTCTATGCTGAGACATGCGCAGTTGACTGGGCAAAAGA
Source organism: uncultured Lachnospiraceae bacterium (assembly GCA_902774125.1). Lineage (GTDB taxonomy): Bacteria > Bacillota > Clostridia > Lachnospirales > Lachnospiraceae > Eubacterium_G. The sequence goes on along the minus strand of CACYHD010000039.1, from coordinate 15,149 downwards.
AGTTCTCGACAAGGACAGATTTGAATTTGCTCTTGTTACCGCTCTTACTCTCAGACAGGTCGGCACACAGACACTCTGCGATCTCAAGGTAGCTCAGCTCAACGGATTCGTAGGCAAGGTTAAGAGCCAGCTCGGTTACAACCTCCGCTTCGAATATGCTTCAGAACTTGCATTCCTTGATCTTGCAAAGTATACTCTTATTGATGTTGCCACGGCAGATTACAAGCCCGTTACATCAATTGTTTCCGCATACACAAGCGCTCTCTTCTATGCAGGCGATACCAAACTCGGCAGCGTAGAAAAGACAGTCACAACTGACGAAGGTTATTTCACAAACTTCTTTAACGATTATACAAGCAACTTCACAAGAGTCAGCTTCCTCACATTTGACGGTGAAATCGAAATCAAATCAGACGAGAATACTCTTGTAACTCTTATCATTGAGAAATTCGGAGATAACGGCAGAGAAGACTGGTCATTCACCAACGTCAATGTCGGTCCCGGCAAAGTAATCAAGGTTGACACAACTCTTGCTGACAAGGTTTACACAGTAAAGACCGCAGATGGCGAAGAGGAATTTGCGCTCAACGATGCTTTTGAATATCCCGACTATACAACAAAGGCTACAGCAAAGACAGTAACCAAGGCTGTTGTCAATGTTGCAGAGGATGAAATCAATAGCAGATATATCACTCTGAGACAGCTTATTGACCGTATCTTCGGTAAAATTGGTGAGGCTCTCAAGTCGGCATTCTCTTGGTTCCGCAAATAATATAAAGATAATATTTAATTCAAACAGTGAATTTGGGTACAAAATATTGCCATATTTAACTTCTTTAGGAAACGTTTTGTAGTCGATAACTTTGACCAAAACTTTGTCGTCTAGTACTGCAGTGTCAATTCTGTCTGCTATACCGGAACTGTCACGACTTTCCATAGAAGAAATTTGGAACTTGCCCAATCTCAAGTGATTGATAAGTGCGTATGTACTTTCCTTGGCCATTTCGGTCAACTGTCTGCGTATGAATTTTTTGTTATAGTTTTCTCTAACATATTCATTGCTATATTCATTTATTGCATCGTCAACTGACTTTTCGATTCTTGAATCAATCTCTGTCTTTTCTATCGTATCTAGATCAACGTTATCACTTATGCATTCGCCAAAAAAAGTTTCAAAAACTTTGTGCTCGATATTACCGACGTCATATGATTCTAGCGTATATACCTGACGATCCTTAAGCCTAAGTCCGTTCTGCATAAATTGTCTGTATGGACATTTAACTTGATTCTGAGCTCGTGTGATAGAAATAGCCCCACCGTCATAAAGCTTTCTTGCCACAGCTTCTTCAATAGACTGATATGAAAACTTATAAAATGTTCCGGCATAAACATTGTCAGCAAGTTCTCTATACTTAGGACTTTGATTCAACAGATGCTTAACTGAGCTATAAATATCTTCCTCATCTTGACTCATTGAGTGGTTTCTAACCAAATCTTTTTTGCTGGCCATGTATTGTAGCGCAAGTCGTTCATTATATATGTCATCTACACCAGTTTCCTCGCCGTATTCGCGTTCTATTTTTAGCTCTTTGAACATTCTGTTGAGCGATTCCACGAAATAGGATTTTTTAATGCTGTCTCCTGTATTGTCAATTGTTGAATAAGATACGATAAACTGCTCTGTAGGCTTAGCCAACAAAGCATACAAATAAAACTGTTGCTTGTATACATTCTCCAATGTTGTAGGAGCAAGCTCAACGTCAAATTGCTTCAAAAAGTCTCTGTCATTGTCATTAATAATTGTTGCAATGTTTCCTTCCTTAGGAATATTGCCTTCGTTAGCGCCAATGAGGAACAAAACTTTCTTAGTGTCCTTGAGACGTGTACGCTCGATATCTCCCACCATTACATCGTCGACGCTTGGCGGAATAACACCAATCTTGAGAGTTTCTATTCCCGCCAAAACAAGTCGTTCAAAATCATCAAGATCCATTTTTTCGTCGCCAAGACTGGCAACAATTGTATCAAGCAGCTTAATAATTGATGCATACATTTGGCTATATTCCTCTGCAAGGGCAACTTGCTTGTTTTTTTCGAAATACTCAGTGTAATCACTTAGCTGCTCTGCTATTTTCCATTCTTTTATTATGCTATAAAGCGCCACACAATAATCCTCAACTGTTTGGGCCTTAGTCATAGCGCTGTTGTACGCAGAAAAACAGGAATGAATCTGTTCTCTTATGCTGTTAACGCGATCAATATCAACAGATCTCATCTCTCTTTTCCACTCATGAGCAAAACTATTAAACGAAGTTCTGCGCATTGTTATTATATAGTTTTCGATATAATCAAGGTCATCTTCGTTAATTGGCGAAAGATCAAGGCGAAGCAAATGGAATAGACTGGCATAATCAAAGCCCAGTTTTTTTACTCTAATTAAAGCAATTAGCAAATCCATAAATAAGTTAGTTGCTGTGCTTCGCTTGTAGTCAATAAAGGCAGGAATGTCGTATACATCAAATATATTCTCAATATACTTGTAATATACCTCCATATTAGGGCAAATAACCGCAAAATCGCCGTATTGGTACCCTTCTCGCTTAACTAGCCTAGAAATACGCCTTGCCACTGCCAAAACTTCATTTTCAAGCGAATTACTCTCAACAAGCTTTATGGCATCCTGGTTTTTTTTGTACACACCATAATTCTGGTTAAAAATGTGTTGATTAACAAAAGCTAATGGCTCATTATCTTTAATTCGATATGGTCTACTAGTGATAATGGCATCCTTATCGCTTACAATCTGGTTTTCAACATTTGTTATGTTAACCTGAACATTATTGGCCTCTGCCTTTTCTTTCAAGTCTCTAATAGTTGATTTACTCAAATAAAACAAGTCATCACTTGCTATTTGGTCGAGATCACATTGATCTGTAGGCAATGTCACTGTTGTAGTCACATCCTTAGCATGATTCATCAGCGCGCTTATAACCTCCACCTGTATTGGTGTGAAACCTGTAAAACCATCAAAGTAGAAATATGTATTGGCCACAATATCCGACTTAGGAATCGCGTCAATAAATTTGTGCTGCAATTCCTCGCTTGTCAGCGACTTGTCATCGATATATTTTTCGATTGAATGCTTGATAACAATGATATCTTCAATCTTGTATTTTAAAGTAGTTTTTTCTTGGCACTGTTCAGTCAGTTCAAACAAAACATCATCAGTTATATTGTACTGACCTAGCTCGCTCATAAGAGACTTGACCTTCTCTGTAAATCCAGGCATATTTACCTTGCGTCTAAAAACATTAAGGTCATCTTGGCAGTCCAACAAAGCCTTCCTTATAACGATAGATTTCTTAAGGTCATCCATCATAGAAAGCTTGCTAATTCCTTGTTCCTCTAATACCTCATACGCCATACGATTAAAGCTTGAAACCTCTATATTAAGTGCTCCCTTCTTAGGATGCAGACTCATTATCTCTTTTTGGGCCTCAAGTGAGTATTGATCAGGCACAAAAAGAACGAATCTATTATCAGGATTGTTAATAGATTCATCTATAAGTTTGTTATATAATGTATGAGATTTGCCCGCTCCCGGGCTTCCGATCACAATATTCAACATATTCTTTCCCCTTTATGCCAATATTATAACATTTATATTGCAAACAAAAAAATGTTTTTCACAAAAGCCTAGCACTTTTATGAAAAACATTTTTAACCTTTTATTCTAACCCTTCAATAGCATCAAGCCAGATTCTTGAAGACGCATCACTTGGCATCATCCATCCACCTCTTGGTGATAAACCTCTGCTATAAACCTTAGGTCCATCCGGCATACAGCTTCGCTTAAACTGCTGTGTAAAGAATCTTCTATAAAACGTTTTGAGCCAATGCTTGATTGTTGCTTCATCATAATCTTCTGCAAAATACTCAACTGCAGCTTTATAAACCCAATCAATCTCATTGTATCCTTTATTAAGTACATAATATACAAAGAAATCATGCAATTCATAAGGCCCCACAAGATCCTCAGTTTTTTGTGCGATACTGTCATCCTCATTAGCAGGAAGAAGTTCCGGACTAACCGGTGTATCTACAATATCCTTAAGCACGCGGCTCAATGTCTCATTATCAATACCCTCACCAAGATAATCACCTTTTAGTAACTCATCAGCCACATATCCAACTACAACTCTTATTACTGTTTTTGGAACGTCTCCATTAACTGCATACATAGACATATGATCGCCGTTGTATGTAGCCCAACCAAGCGCAAGTTCTGATAAGTCTCCTGTACCTACAACTAATCCGTTAATATCATTAGCAAGGTCCATAAGAATCATTGTTCGCATTCTAGCCTGAGCGTTTTCATATGTGGCATTTCTATCATTGACATCATGACCAATATCCTCGAAATGCTTTTCTACTGTAGCCGCTATAGGTATTTCGCGGAATGTAACGCCCAAAGACTTCATCATATCAGTAGCATTAGAATGAGTACGCGTTGTTGTACCAAATCCTGGCATTGTAACTGCCACGATATTAGATCTGTCTATACCCATATCATCGCACGCAAGTGTTGCTGCAATAAGAGCCAATGTAGAATCCAAACCACCTGAAACTCCAATTACAATTTTTTCTGATCTGACAACTTTTAAGCGCTTGACTAACGCCTTTTTTTGGATGCTAAGAATAGTCTCACACATTCTAGCCTGCTCCGTCTTATCCTCAGGAATAAAAGGATGTTTAGTACGAGCAGCCGAATGCTTGAGGCGACATGACTCGACGAATTCTTCTGCATCAGGCTTAGCATTAACCTTATAAGTTGAAATATCGTCAAGCTCTACCTGAGCATAAATATTCTCGTTATCAAAAGTATTAGAGCTAGCCAATATCTTATCGCCCAAAACAATATTGTTTTGGCCGGCAAAAACAGCATCAGTTGTAGACTCGCCTTCTCCTGCCTCAACATAAATAGTCAATGCATTACTATCATAACTTTGTGCAATCGCAATCTCGCTTGCAGTAATCTGGTCTGCTGTAATCGCTCTTGCATTCATATTAACCACAACATCGACATTAGTGTCAAAAACATTTAATCTCTCACCTATTACGATTCCAAGATCAATACCCAATGACTCTATTCTCAAAGGCTCATCTGTAAAGACCTTTGTCTCTCTATTATACAAAGAATTGCTTACATCTGTTTGGGCGTCGTAGTCCTTTTCAAACCATCTAGTTTCATCACCTATATCGCTGTTTTCAACGGTTCCCTTTAGTCTTAGTCCAAGTAAATTGCCGTCTTGAATGACCGCAGCACTGTTACATACTTTCAAACCTCCAACATTTTTTAGCAATGGCATTCCAAGAATAACAACAGTATCTTTTCCCTTAGTTGATTGCAAAACACGTTCAAACTGCTCTCCTGCACATAATATAAGATCCTCTTGCATAAACAAATCACCACATGTAGCTCCTGTCAAAGCAAGTTCAGGAAAAGCAACAATATCAGTTCCTTTTTGAGATGCCTCATCGATAATACTAATTATTTGTTCTGCGTTTGATACCGGGTCTGCAACAGTAACAAGATTTGTTGCAGCACACACTTTAATACTACTCATATCTCCTCCTAGTTCTATCTAACCTCAATAAAACTAACTCCTAAAACAAAAATGGCAATAACTATTGCCATTTTGTTTTTAACCAATTACATCTGACATATCATACATGCCAGCGCCTTTGCCGGCAAGGAATTTGGCTGCATCAATTGCACCCTTTGCAAAAACAGCTTTGGAATAAGCTGTGTGATGAATCTCAATAACTTCATCAATTCCAGCATAAATTACATCATGCTGACCAACGATTGTTCCGCCTCTAACTGCAGAAAGACCGATTTCATCTTTAGATCTTTTTTCACGTTTTTGGCTTCTATCGTATACATACTCGTATTTGTTATCTTTAACTTCGTTAATAACATCAGCTAGGGCTAGTGCTGTTCCTGAAGGAGCGTCAACTTTTTGATTATGATGCTTCTCCACAATCTCAATATCATAGCCTCTGTCAGCTAGTACTTCTGTAGCAAGTCTAAGAAGTTTCATAACTGTGTTAATGCCAAGTGACATGTTGGCTGATTTGAGAACTGCAACTTTTTCGCTTGTAGCTTTAACCTTAGCCATGTCCTCATCAGTTAGTCCTGTAGTACATAGAACAACAGGAACATTATTAGCAGCTGAATACTCCAAAAGGTCATTCATTGCTGCCACAACTGAAAAGTCAATAATTACATCCGCTTCCACATTGCATTCTTTGATGCTTGCAAAAACAGGATATCCAAATTTTTCTTCTGTGTTTATATCAACACCTGCAACAATTTCTACGTCAGCATCATTTGCTGCAAGCTCAGAAATAACAACACCCATATGGCCGTTACAGCCATGCATAATTACTCGTGTCATTTTTGTCCTCCTACTTTATTAAATATTCTAGAAACAGTTTAGATAAGGCCGTAATCCTTTATTGCCTTACGTAGCTTTTCCTTACCTGCATCTGAACATTCAGTAAGTGGAGCTCTCATAATTCCAGCCTTGTATCCCATAATGTTCATTGCTGCCTTTACCGGAATAGGATTAACTTCACAGAACAATGCTGCAATCAAATCCATAGCATCTAGCTGAATCTTGCGAGCTGTCTCAATATCACCATTAAAGAATGCTTCTGTCATATCATGTACCTGCTTAGGAGCAACGTTACTCCATACAGAAATAACACCGATACCACCAAGTGACATCAAAGGAATAACCTGATCATCGTTACCTGAGTAAATATCTAGGCAACCATCTGCCAAATGTGCAAGCTTAGCAACCTGGCTAATATTGCCTGATGCTTCTTTGATAGCCACAACGTTTTTAACTTCCTTAGCAATTCTTACTGCTGTTTCTGGCTGAATGTTAGTTCCTGTACGACTTGGTACATTGTACATAATAATTGGAATGTTAACCGCATCACTGATAGCTTTGTAGTAAGCATATAGACCGTCCTGTGTAGCCTTATTGTAATAAGGTGTTACGCAAAGAAGTCCGTCAGCGCCTAGCTCCTCAGCCTTCTTAGATAGATTAATAGCTTCCTTAGTGCTATTAGAACCTGTTCCTGCAACTACAGGAATTCTGCCGTTAACCTTGTCAATACAATACTTAATTGTTGCAAGATGCTCATCATCGTTCATTGTTGATGCTTCACCAGTAGTACCACATACAATAATACAATCTGTACCTGCGCTAATCTGGTCCTCAATCATACGTCCGAACTCGTCAAAGTTGATTGATTCGTCCTCATTAAATGGTGTAACGATTGCAACACCTGCTCCTCTGAAAATACTCATTTTTTCATCCTCCTAAAATTTATTATTAAACGTTAGTATCTACTTAAAAGGGAGCCTTCTTCAAGAAAGCTCCCTACAATTATCATTATAAAATAAGTAGCTCTCCATCCTCAGATGACAGTCATATGATTATTAGTCATATGCCCAGGGCAACCTTTCCACAGTTCCCTTCGGCGCCGATTCCTTTGGGTCAAAATCACTTGCTTTGGAGCATCATTTGACTTACTAATAATAAGCGCAGCCTCTACTAATGTTTAATTCTATTATATTGTAACATTCGCATATTTGCGTGTCAACCAATCTGCTATTTGTTTTGGTTATAATTGCCATACTATTTTTTTTATTGCAGCAATTAATCAAGAACTTCACGTTCGATAATAATCTCTGTATCCATATCAGGTATGGCATTGTTATCAGTCATAGCAATGTAATATGTATTACCTGCTGTAAAGTCAGCCCTAATCTTGAAGTCCATTCCGTTTCCATCTATATTGTTGCCTATATCATTAGCCATAATAAAATCACCGTTTTGATCATATAGATATGCATCTACGTCTTTTCCTTCAAGACTTTTAGATCTAATTGTGTATACACCAGACTGTGATGGAACGAATCTGTAGAATACTATATCGTCTCCGATGTTACGCAATTCGTTAGTACCTACTGAAATAACGCCAACGTTGTATGGAAGATTGTCTGTAACAACACTTACTGTAACCGTCTTGTTACTTGATACGCTAAATGTTGCTGTAGCAACATAGTTATCTGTAATGCTTCCTTCTGGATCATAGAAATCAGCATAAATGCTGTATGTTCCAGCTGGCATAAACAATTTGTTACCACTTCCGTAGTACTTAGTTTTTTCGCCATTGTTGAACCACTCTGCAGACTCTAGATCTATTTTGCTATTAGATGATACTAATGTTACTGTATACCCCTGAATCTTATAGTTAAGTGTCAAATCCTTATTGATTGCAACTGCTTCTGTCTCAGCCAAAACCAAATCGATGCTCATAACACTTACAGAATAACTATCCTTTGAAACGAACAATTCATAATATCCGTTATTATCTGTTTCGGCTTCAAAAACAGTGTCATAATATGTTGTTGATCTAGCTGAAACAGATAAACCTTTAACACCCTGACCTTGAACATCTGTTACTCTACCTGTAACTTTTTGACCCTGAGAAATTGCAAGAGTTAAGTCTGCATTACCCATATCGCCATTTGTAATATCTTTAACTACTGCAGTAGTCTTGAACGTTCCAACTGACTTGAAATTAACAATAACATCTGCTGTTGAGTAAAAATCTTGTGCCTGAATATCATCAAATGCGAACTGAGTACTGTTTCCGCCAACTGTACTTAGCTTGAAGTCACCAGAACCGCCAACGATATAAAGCTTCTGATTCATTGATTCATATACATTTTCACTTGCATCAGAATAGTAATATCCGCTGATTACTGGGCAGTATGCAACGATATTGCTATCAGAACCGATTACAAAAGTTACTTCTGTTGTATTCTTTTCATTGTTAACTTTATCCTTAGCAGTTACACTAGCTTTGAATATACCTGTCTCTGTAGGAATACCGTTAACCATATATTTATCACCAATCTTCTCACCCTCTATTCCTTTAGGTAGGCCGGAAACATTAGTAATAGAAAAGTCATTCTCCAATTTGAACGGAATATATAAGTCTTTCATTCTAACATTTTGCTTTAGAGGAATAACCTTCTCTGTCATAATATAATCATGAGCAGCTACTGGCTTATCCGGATTAATTACTGGTGTAACTGGTGTAGCAGGCACCTTAGCTGGTGGTGCTGGTACAGTAACAGTAATTACTTTCTTTTTCTTCTTATTAGCCTTTGCTGCAATAGTAATCTTAGCTTTTCCAGCCTTCTTAGCTGTCAAAACAACTTTCTTACCACTCTTCTTAGCAGCTACTACTGTCTTTTTTGAAGACTTAACTGTAAATTTTTTAGAAGTCTTTCCATAAACAGAAACTTTTACCTTCAAAGTTTTCTTTTTACCAATCTGAAGTGTTAGCTTCTTTCCCTTTAGGTTAGTTGTCTTTACGCTTTTTACTTTTTTCTTTGCAGCATATACATCTGTATTATTAACTACAGCTGTTGAAAAAATCATAGCTACAACTAACATGATAGATAATAATTTCTTCATACTTACCTCCGAAAATATATATTCAAGAAACATTTTACCACATTAAAGGACAAAATAGTATGTATAAATATTTTAGGTGCACAAATTTCTTTACTTATTTATTTTGGGTTGCATATTTAAAATCCGGGATTATGCATCCCGGATTTTTAGTAAACAATTATTATTTTTTAACTTTTACTTTTTTGATAGTGCTCCACTTGCCATACTGTTTTGCACCATTAGCGTCATAATTGTAGGCTCTAGCCTTAACGAAGTATTTAGTATTCTTCTCTAGGCCTTTGATAGTATAAGAAAGCTTTTTGATGTGCTTTCCTTCAAATCCATCAAATTTCTTGTTGTCGCACCAACGTACATTGTAGCCTTTAGCCTTGCTAATCTTCTTAAGCTTTACAGAAATCTTTTTGGACTTCTTGTACTTAGCTGATTTGATCTTAGCCTTTCCTGGCTTAGGATATTTAACTGAAGATCCGCCTGTACTGCTACCTGGCTCTAAGTTGAGCTTGCTGTAGTCAACACCTGAAAGCAATACTTTAGAGAAATCAGGGTTACCCTGTGCCTTATAAACGGCTCCAGCATCTGTCCACATTCCTGTGCTGTAATACCATAGTCCTACGTTTTTAGTGCCAGAATCTTTGGCATTGAAACCAAATGCTGCATATCTTTCAACATAGTCTCTTGCATCAAGCTTAGGCATAACAGCCTTCCAAAATTCTGTTGTAGCACTCATAGAAACGCTGTTTCCTGTTGTAGAGAACTCTGTAATCCAGATAGGCTTGTGATATGTGTTCCATGTCCAATCTACTACTTCTTCAACAAACCAATTGGCCATTCCTGCTCCAGCGTAGTTTTCCGGATAGCAGTGAATACTAATAAAATCTGGTGAACGATCAGCAGTTGTAAGCTTGTTCATAAATGGTTGGAACCAACCAGATGAAGCTTTAGGCCAACGCGCTGTTACTGGAGATGAAATCTTGATTCCATCAATACCTTTCAAACCTGCCCATGCTGTTTTAACAGCATCAACACTCATGTTGCACTGTCCGGGTAGATCCGGCTCATTAAATGTTAGTAAATACTTATATTTACTGCTTTTGGCTTTGTTAGCTCTTGTTTTTGTGTCGTTAGCTGTTGTAGACTTCCAAATCATTGGAACGTACTCAACACCCTTATAGTTATCTCTGTCATATGGTGTCTCACCCCAGTTGTAGTACCAGCCTAGTTTCCAGTCCTTAAGATCGAGATAGTTACCCATTGACATGTTAAGACCTAGACCTTTTTTAGTAATACCAAACTGAACTTTGTTAGACGCCTTCTGATAACCATTAGTTAGATTAGCAACAACGCACACTTCTTGAGCCTGAACTCTAACACTGTAATATGTGTAAGTTGTGTCAGTTGTTGTAGTAACCTTAGTGCCTCCAATGTAAACATCGTAGTTAAAAGCACCACTAACACTGTCCCATTTAATATCATTGTAGCCAGCACCTAAGATGCTTCCGTTAGCTGGTGATGTGATATTAAAATCAGCCGCCTTAGTAATTTCATTTTTTGCAAAAAATACTACTGCACATAGTGCAAAAACTAATAGTACTTTTTGTATTACTTTTGTTTTTTTCATTTCTTTTTTCTCCGTTAACTGAAAATATAATAGGGCTTTTACACCCTATTATATTTTAATAAAACATATTGATAACAATATAATAAATTAATTATTTTACTGTAATCTTAGTGGAGTCAATACCGCTCCAAGCAGCATAATACTTAGTTCCTAAGAAAGTCTTCATACCGCGAACTCTAATATAATATTTTTGAGTTTTAACTAGTTTTTTAGTCTTCTTAAGTTTTTTCTTTTTCTTATGCTTCTTATTATATTTTTTGATTTTCTTGTTATACTTTTTAACCTTCTTGTTGTACTTTTTGATTTTTTTGTTTGCCTTGTTAATAACTTTATTAACTGCAGAACTTACAACAATTGGTGCATTTCCAGTAATATACTTTTCAGATGTTGAGGAAACACTAACATCTACAGTCTGTGGATTAGCCATATTGCTGCTTGTACTATACTGGAACTGGAAGCCCTTAACGTTAGGAATTGTTTTTACTTCATAATTGAAAGCTTTCTTTTTGCCCTTGATTGTTGCAAGGTTAGTGTTGTTGCTTCCAATTGTTGATTTTACAGAAGTATCAACGCTTACTGATGACATAGCTTCGCTGTATGTCTTAGCGTTGTATCCAGCTGGGTTTCCGATATTAGCATAAACCTTACCTCTGTTAGTTAGCTTACCTGTTTCGTATTCAAACAATGCAGCTGCACTTGCATCTTCGGCACCAGGTGCAGGATTATAAGTTGGTGAGAACCATGAGAATCTTTCTACATAACTTCTCTCGTTAAGACCTTTCATAAGAATTGCCAAAAATTCTTCAGTCTTTCTACATCCCTCAGCATCGTTCTTATTGAACTTCCACAAAGCTACCTCTGTAATCCAGATAGGTTTTCTATAAAGTTCATAGCACTCGTCGATTGCCTCTAAGTACTTTAATGCAGTCTGTGGGCCATCGTAGAATTTGAAGTAACTATGAATAGCGATAAAGTCTGTTGCATTTCTTCCCGCATCGCCGATCATTGACCAGTATGGTTTCCACCATGTGTCTGACCAACTTGGGAAAGTTGCTGTTGCAGGAGATCCAAGTCTCATATTGCCTTTATTAGGAATGAAGAAATTCATTAATCTTAACTTGGCAATATCTGGAGTCTTGTTAGATTCCCACTTCAAATCAGGTTCATTGAAACCTAAAACATACTTATATCCTTTTTCTTTGAGTGTATCAAATTCAATCTTATAATCCTTCATAGGATCAGACCAAAACATTGGTACAAAATCAAGACCTATGAACTTAGTAATCTTAGAGCTATCTTCCTCTAATCTTGTTCTTCCCCAGTCATAATACCATCCGATATTCATGTCTTTAGGATCTACTTTAGTACCCATGTCTTTTGAGTTAACACAAATACCTTTCTTAGTAACAAAGAAAGTTCTTGTATCTGATGTAACAACATTTCCGTCTTTTTGCTCTGCAACAACATAAGCTGTATGCTTTGCTACAGATGTTGTATAAAACTCACAAGCCATTACTTTGTCTGATGTAGCATTAACAGTTTTTACTGCTTTGGAATCTACATACAATGTATATTTGCTTGCATTGTCAAGTTCGTTGCTGAACTTGACATCAATATATCCGGCGCCAATTAGTTCACCTTCTGATGGACTAATTATTGCCACGCTTTTCCATTCACTAGAATCTAATGTGTCTTTGGCCTTAGCTACGGATGGTGTGAAAGCCAATCCTGCAATGGCAACGGCCAAAGCTAATAAAGCACTCATTATCTTTTTTAAAGTTTTCATATTTTTTCCCTCATATAAATAATTTGCTTAATTTGAAAGTTACTATTTATACTCATATCCCCGGAAAAACAAAAATGGGAAGGCAACATAAGTCACCTTCCCGAATTTCTTTAATTATCTAACGTAGCATTTCTTTTTTGCTCCCCATTTTCCATATACTTTGGAATCTGTAGAGTCATAATTGAAACCTCTAGCCTTAACATAAAGAACTTTTGATGACTTAAGTGACTTAATTACTACTGAAGTTGTCTTAGTAGTTGACTTAGTCTTTGTACCATATTTTGCTTTCTTCTTAAATTTCTTGTTATAAGAATATGTATACTGATATCCCTTAGCGTTAGCAGGGTTCTTAAATGTTAAAGTAACCTGTTTTTTCTTCTTACTCTTAACAGCAATCTTAGCCTTAGCTGGTGTTACAGTCTTAGCATAGTGAGCCTTTAGCTCGATGTTGCTGTTTACAGGATTGTTGAAGTTGTACTTAGCACCGTTAAGTGTGTAGTAATCGATTGTATAACCCTTCTTAGCTAATAGTAGGCTTGTAGCAAGAGTTAATTCAGTCTTTTCACCACCATTAACGTATGCGTTAGTTGACTTACCATTTCCTGAATACTTAACTGTCCACTGGTTTCCAGCAATAATCTTGAAGTCAGAAATTGTAACATTACCCTTCATAGCAAGCTCTTCTGGGTATGTCTTTAGGTAAGCACCACAGTAAAGCATGATAGCAAGTGTCTGACCACTGTAGTTCTTAGGGATAGTAACATCCGCTACAACGTCAATACCATCCTGGTTAGAACCATCTGTTTCGATGATACCGTTCATTGAAGCGCCCTGGATATTATCAAACTCAACTGCCATTCCACCCTTTGAAACAGGATCATATGCCTTGAAACCGATATGCTTAATGTAGTTATCTAACTGCACTGGCTGCTGTGTTTCTGGATCAATAATATCGTTTCCTTCATCATCCTTTGGTGTAACTTTACCCTTAAGAGTTGTCTTTAAGTTGAATGAAATTCTATATTTACGACCTTTTTCAATTGGAGAACCTGATGACTGAAGTGTTAGTCCGTATGGGTTGTCTGTAACAAGATCGCCTGTAATTGGGTTGTACTCACCATCCCAACCACTGTTCTTTACATAAAGAGTTGCTGAACTTGGTGTAGAACCAGTTACTAACGCACCCTGTGTATAACTCTGGTAACCATCAGCCTGAGCGATAAGTTCATCGAATTCCTTCTGATCGATTTCACCTTTGTCTAATTTGGCCTGAGCATCAGCCTTAGCCTTGTCCATTGTTTCTATTAAAGCCTTTTCCCAATCTGTCATTGGCTTACCATATAGGTCATCACGTACTGAGAATGATCCCCATGTAGTTGCTGTAGCAATATTTGCACCGTTAGCAGCGTGAGCACCAAAAACAGTAGCCTGTGTTCCAAATGCTAATGTTAAAGCAAGAATACTTGCGATTAGCTTTTTAGTAATTCTTCTCACTGTTGTTTCCTCCTAATATTATTTTAAAATGTGGATCTAATGCAGGGCATTAGATCCACATTAGGATTAAATAAAAAATTAATTATTTCTTAATTTTAATTTTCTTTGTTGCCCATGCACCTGATGTATAACCAGTTGCTGTAGCTCTAACCTTTACAGTAATCTTCTTGCCCTTCTTAATGAAATTCTTCTTGATTGTCTTCTTTGTAGCTGATGTATTAAATGACTTAGAACCAACCTTAATCTGGTACTTCTTAGCGTTTGCAACCTTCTTGAATGAAACTTTGATAGTTTTCTTCTTAGTATTCTTAACCTTTAGACCTTTAACCTTAGCAAGTTTCTTAACCTGTGGCTGTGTCTGTGGCTGTGGATCAACTGAAGGTGTTGCCTTTGTTGTAACAACTGGAGCCATTGTACCTGTTTCGATTACTGGAGCTGTTTCATATTCTGGGTTCTGACCAAGATCAAGAACCTTGAAGTCTGAAATGTAAACATTTCCTCTGAAGCCAGCATCATAATCTGTGATAACGCTTGACCAGTCATTTCCAGCCCAGTCTAAACTAGCTGAGAAGTTACCAAGCATGAATAGAACGTTAAGTTCCTGTGTTTCTGCCCAGTTTGTTAGTGTATATGAGAAAGTCTTCTCTGTAGATGTAAGAGCGATTACAGGAGCATCACCCTT
>CACYHD010000038.1 GCA_902774125.1 uncultured Lachnospiraceae bacterium | reverse complement strand
GCAGGTTTTCCAGCTCATCCAGTGTGGAAAGAGAGCTGGACGCGCGTCTCAGCATGGCGGAGTGCCGCATGCCAGCCGTGTACCAGGCAATGTGCTTGCGCATTTCTCGCACCGCAGTGTACTCGCCCTTGTAGTCCACCATCATCATTGCATGTTTCACAATCATATCGCCAATCTGCTCTCTAGTAGGACCCGGCAGCAACTCTCCTGTGGCCAAAAAATGTTTGATGCGGCCAAAAATCCATGGATTGCCTCTAGCTGCTCTTCCTACCATTATGCTGTCGCACCCAGTCTCGTCAATCATTCGCTTGGCATCTTCGGGAGTTTTGATATCTCCGTTTCCAATAACCGGAATGCTTACAGTTTTTTTTACATCCGCTATAATGCTCCAATCTGCATGGCCGGTAAAGTATTCCTCTCTCGTACGACCGTGCACACACACAGCGCTCACTCCGCAAGCCTCAGCAATTCGCGCAATCTCCACCGCGTTGGCATCACCGAGATGAAAACCTTTTCTGATTTTAACAGTGATTGGCTTGTCTATCGCATTAACCATCTCTGTCAAAATGCTTTCCACCTGCTTGGGCTGAGTCATAAGAAAAGAACCTTCCTTATTATCTACGACCTTAGGCACCGGGCAGCCCATGTTAATATCAATAAAGTCGCAGTTTCCCTCTGCCACAATCTGGCCCATGTCCGCCATTATTCTCGGATCGGCGCCAAAAAGCTGAATTCCCACCGGGTGTTCGCTCACCACATCACAAAATGTATCTACCTTAGGAATTGTCCCGTCAGCATCCTCCATTGTAATGTATTTTTTCACAAGCGGATGATCCTTGTCGCCAATCTCAAGCAGCGGCTTAGTGTTTTTGTTCTTATAATAAATAGCCTTGGCGCTTACCATCTCTGAGACAAGCACATCGCAGCCCTGTTCCTTGCATAGCAAGCGAAATGGCAGGTCTGTACTACCTGCCATCGGTGCCAAAAATATTTTGTTTCTCAAATCCAATTCGCTCATTATATTCCTCTAATATCATTAAGCAACAAAGTATGCTTATTTGTTTTTTTCAAAAATAAGTCGCATACCTTTGAGTGTTAGCTCGTTGTCATATATATCGATGCAATCTGAGTTTTCGTAAATGATTCTACCGAGTCCGCCTGTAGCAATAACCGTAACATCATCGTAGCCGCACTCTTCTTTCATCTTTTTGATGATATACTCAGCCTGTCCTATCTGGCCAAAAAATACGCCAGCCTGCATACTTGTTATTGTATCCTTGGCAAGTATAGTGCTAGTCTTTTTAATCTCTATTTCAGGCAATCTGGCTGTCTGGTCCCACAATGACTGAGCAGAGATTGCAATACCAGGACATGTAACACCTGCATCGAACGTTCCCTCCGGACCGATAAGGTCGATTGTTGTAGCCGTGCCAAAATCCATTACGATACATGCGCCACCCACCTCATGGTAAGCTGCCACAGCATCAACGATTCTGTCAGAACCAACTTCTCTAGGATCAACTCTTTTTATTGTTATACCTGTCTTAGTGCCAGGTCCTACAACTATCGGTTCAATATTGAAGTACTTGATAATACCGCTAATCAAAGAATACATAACCTTAGGAACTACAGAAGAAATAATTACATCTGTAATTTCCTTGACTTTGATTCCCTTACGAGTCAACATCTCGGCAACCTGAGAACCGAACTCGTCCGATGTTCTCTGCATCTTTGTTGTCATTCTAAAAGTCGCACGAATAGTCTGGCCTTCAAAAAGACCTAATGTAACGTTAGTATTTCCTACATCTACTGTTAAAAGCATGTTGTACCTCAACTTCCTCTAATCTGTGATAGTGCCTGATAGTAAGTCTGAATTGATTCAAGCAATTCTTTCTTTTCTCTCTGTAGCTGCTTGATTTTAAGGCCGCTACCAATCTCGTCATACATATAATCGTTTTCCTGAGCCTGAGTAACGAATATCAATTCATCGTTTTCATCAAACTCTAGTAGTAGCACCCCGCCAATCTCCTCGGTAAAAAGAACACACATAATCTGCAATTCCTTTTTGACCTCGTCAGGCAAGCCTGCAAACTCTTCATTAATATAAAACTTTTTTTCATACGCGCTTGCGCCGCATAATACCTTGTTATTTTCCATTAGTTGTCACTTCCCTTTCTAGTGTAACGCTCTCGTCCACTGGCTGGTTAGCTGTTCTGCTTGTGATAATTGCGCCAATCACAAAAAGAATCACAAGAAAAATGATTGTTCCATACAAAAATCCGTTTCCTCTTTCCTTGGGCGCTTTTACCTTTTTTTTGCTCATATTTATTCCTCTATTATTCCCTGCTCAAACAGCTGTCATAAGCTGTCTAATACCTGATTGTTCTCATATCAAATGCTTTGTTACTTCCTATATATATGCAATAAACAAAAAGCATTGTTAGAAAATTTTAACATTGTTTATGTTGAGTGTCAATGTAGTGATTTATTTTGCATCAATGTGCATATTTATACTTTTTTTGCGTTTTTTGTTGCATTTTTTTGTAATTGTGCTAAAGTAGTGAGTGATTGTGGTTATAGTTCCACAATTTGTAATAATTTATTCATTAATTTTGATCAAAATTATTTTAGGAGGAAAATGAATTATGGCAACAACAGAAAAGAAAACTACAACTGCTACTGCTGCTAAGCCAGCTGCTAAGGCTGCTGCTAAGACAGTTGCAAAGAAAGCTGCTGCTAAGCCAGCTGCAAAGACAACAGCTGCAAAGACTACAGCTGCTAAGACTACAGCTACAAAGGCTACAGCTACAAAGACAGCTGCTAAGGCTACAACAGCTAAGAAAGCTACAACAGCTAAAAAGGCTACTACAGCTAAGAAAGCTACTACAGCTAAGAAAGCTACTACAGCTAAGAAGGCTACTACAGCTAAGAAAGCTACTACAGCTAAGAAGACAGCTGCTAAGAAGACTACAGCTAAGAAGGCAAACAATGTATACGTTGAGTACGCTGGCAACCAGTTCAATGTAACAAACCTTGAAGATGCAGTAAAGGCTGATTACACAGCTAAGACTGGTAAGAAGACAGCTAAGTCAGTTAGCATCTATGTTAAGCCAGAAGATGGTAAGGCATACTATGTTATCGACACAGTTACAGGCGACATCAACCTATAATTTATACTAGATAATCATTACATTTATAAAAGCAGTTATTGCTCTATGCAATAGCTGCTTTTTTTACATTTCCTGTCTTCTATATTCTCTCGGACTGACGCCCTTCATCTTTTTGAAAACCTTAGCAAAATACTTCTCATCGTTGAAGCCTACTCTGTTAGCAATCTCATAAACCTTCAAATACCCCTGTTTGAGATATCCGCAAGCTCTATCCACTCGAATTGTATTAACATACTCCACAAATCCGCAATTAAGTGAATTAGACAGTATAGAGGAAAGATACCCTCCCGTAATACCAATCTTTTCTGCCACTACATCAAGACTAATATCTTCATGATAATGCTCCGAGATATACTCCTTGGCCTCGCTTACAATCGTTGCCACGCCGCCATTTATTTTGTCCGGCTTAACAACATCATCCGACTCTGTTATATTGGCGCTTTTTTTGATGCATTTGAGTATTTCCTGAGCGCTTATAGGCTTCAGGAGATAATCACTAGCACCGTACTGCAACGCCGACTTAACGTACTTGAATTCGTCGTGACAGCTCATAATAATAATCACAGGATTATAATCTACCTTTTCGATATCTTCCATAACCTCAAGGCCAGTCTTGCCCGGCATACTAATGTCAAGCAACACAACCTCTGGCTTGTACTTCAACATACTATCCAAAGCACTCACGCCGTTATCCGCATCATATATATTTTCAAAACAATTAGAATTGTGCCCTATATACTTGACCAATCCTCTCCTGATTGCATCTTCGTCTTCTGCAACTAATAATCTCATAATTATACTCCGAAAACACTATCCACTCATCCCGCGTAAATGGACAAAAACACTATTTTTGACAACAAATTATACAACTTGTTTAATCCGCTTTAAACTAATAAATAATATAACTTATTTTCATCACACTCTCAAGATTATAACGCGTACAAATATTTTAAAACTTTTTGCACCAGACATATGTCATAATCGCTGTCGCCAAAAACAACAGCTCTCTGGCGATCAAAAACATTTTTAGGCGATCAATATTTTTTTGGCAATCAAAAACAGGATTGGCGATTGCTCACCAATCCTGTTAAATTGTTTTTTAAGGTCTTATGAAATAGTCATTTCCCAAAGTGAATATCCGTATCCAGTTCCTCTTGAGATACCATTCATCTTAACGAATCTAGCATTAACTGTATTGAATGTTACAGTGTCGATTCCACCGTCACCATTGTTAACTGTTGCTACAGTTGTGAAGTTTTTGCCGTCGTTAGATACCTGAATCTGATAAGCTTTGCCGTATGCTGCCTCCCAGTCAAGTACTACCTTAGAAATGTTTTTGCTCTTTCCTAGGTCTCTTACAATCCACTGATTGTCGTTCCAGTCAGAAGCCCATCTTGTGCCCTTGTTGTTATCGAATGCGTTATCTGCAATGTAACCACCTTCTACTGAAGAAGCACTAGCTGATGCGTCTGCAGGATCAAGTTCTGGCGGATTATCCTGAGCGCCTTCTACTCCAAGGATTTCTAGCTCGAAGATAGAGAATCCATACTGAGTAGTTCTTGTGCGACCGTTAATTCTTACATATCTAGCATTAACTGTGTTGAACTTGATTTCTGCAAGACCTTCCTTGCCGTCTACTACTGTTGAAACCGTTGTCCAGTTCTGTGCATCGTTAGATACATCTACAGTATAGTTCTTACCAGCTGCTCTTTCCCAAGTTATGTTAACCTGGTCAATCTGGCATCTCTGTCCAAGATCAACATATAGATACTGATTGTTCTTGAATTCTGATTCCCATCTAGTTCCCTTATCGCCGTCGATAGCAAGGTCAGCTTTATTCCAACCTAGTTCTGTTGAAGCGTATGCTTTTTTGCCCTTAGCAATGTTAGATCTGCCTACGATAGGAGTCTTATCTTTTACTGTGTATGTGTAGTTAGCCTTAGCTGATTCTCCACCTTCGTTAACAGCAGTTACAGAAATTGTATGGTTGCCTGCTGAGAACATTCCTGACTGAGCGTCAGCGTTGAAAGCTGTTGCTACAATGTTGTTTGCTACAAGTACACCATCAATGTAGAAGTTGTAGCTTGTTGCACCGTTTGATGCCTGCCATGCAAAGTAGTATGGTAGGTCATCGTTGCCTGCAAATGTTAGGCCAACTGGAGTTGCTGGAGCATTGACAACTTTCTTAGTTGTTTCTGGAGCCTTAGTTGTAGGTGCCTGTGTTGCAGGTGCTTTTGTTGTAGGAGCAGTAGATGTTCCTTCAACACCCATGATTTCTAGTTCCCAAATTGAGAATCCGTACTGAGTTGTACGTGTCTTTCCGTTAATTCTTACATATCTAGCATCAGTTGCTGCAAATGTGTACTCACTTACACCAGCTTTACCGTCTGTGATAGTCTTAACTACTGTCCAATTCTTAGCATCGTTAGATACTTCGATTGTATAGTTCTTACCTGCTGCTGTCTCCCAGTTAATGTTAACCTGATTAATTTTGCTTACTGAACCAAGATCAACGTACATCCACTGGTTGTCTGCATGCTCTGATTCCCATCTTGAACCCTTGTTTCCATCAACTGCAAGGTCAGCTTTGTTCCAACCTAGTTCTGTTGATGCATATGCTTTCTTGTTAAGTGCAATATTCTTTTCTCCGTCTAATGCCTTTCTTGTTGTAGGTGCATTAGTTGCTGGAGCCTTAGTTGTTGGTGCCTGTGTTGCAGGTGCCTTTGTTGTAGGAGCCTGTGTTGCAGGTGCCTTAGTTGTTGCAGGAGCCTTTGTTGTTGCAGGTGCCTTTGTTGTAGGTGCCTGTGTAGGTGCTTCCACATCGATTTCTGGAATGTTATAAACCTTGCCGTCATCGATAGGGTTACCATTGTTCTTATATACGTTTCCTGCTGCTGTTAGGTTACCTGTTGACTGTCTCCATAAACCTGTGCTGTCATTGTCGAAGTTGAATGCTGCATATCTTTCTACATATTCTCTTTCGTCAAGCTTAGGCATTACAGCTTCCCAGAATTCCTTAGTTCCGTTTCCGCCTGTTGCAGTTACATACTGTCCCTTTGTTGAGAACTCTGTAATCCAAATAGGTTTATGATACTTGTTCCATGTCCAATCTACGATTTCTGTTACAAACCAGTCAGCCATTCCTGCGCCTGCGTAGTTGTCAGGATAGCAGTGGATTGCGATGAAGTCTGGCTCATGGTCGTTGTTTTTGTCTATCTTAGACATAAATGCCTGGAACCAATCAGGTGATCCTGATGGCCAAAGTGCTGTTACAGGTGATGAAATGCTAATTCCCTTAACATCATCTAGTCCCTGCCATGCATTATATACATCATTAACTGACATGTTACACTGATCTGTCATATCAGGCTCATTGTATGTTAGAGCATACTTGTAACCTTTGTTCTTAAGGTTGTTAGCTCTGTTCTTCAAGTTAGAAGCTGAACCTTCTCTCCAAATCATTGGAACGAATTCAATATTGTTGTACTTGCTTTCGTTAATTGGAGTCTCACCCCAGTCGTAATACCAACCTAGATTCATTGAAGCCAAATTCAACTTAGCTCCCATGTTAGCTGTTAGAGCTAGACCCTTCTTTGTTACACCAAACTTGCAAGCTGGTGTGTTTCTACTACTTCCATCTGTGTATTCAGCCTGGATAGTAATAGAATGATACTTAACATCTGTTGTGTAGTATGTGTAAGATGTGCTGTTTGTTGTAGCTACTTTCTTACCGTTAATGTAAACTGCATAATCCTTAACTGGTTTAAGGGCTGATGCGTTCCACTTAATGTCAATTGAACCTGCTGCTACTGTACTATTCTTAACAGGAGCTGTAATTACAAAGTTCTTTTCTGCATCTGCTCTTGTTGGAGCTTCTGTCTCAGGAACTCTTGTAGTTGTAGGAGCCTCTGTTTCCGGCTGTCCGCTTCCTGGAATAGTAACTGAGCCTTTACCATATTCTACGACCTGGGCTCTCTGGCCTGCTACTGTTACAGCGCCACCCTGTCCGTTAATTACGTGGTTAATACCTGGGTTACCTGCTAGCATAACTGTACATGCATTGTGTACTGCTACGTTATCTGCATTAGGTACTTCCATTGCGTTTTCTAGATTGATTCTAGCATCTCTGTGATATGAATAAATACCTAGTCCCCATGCTTCGTGTGATTTAACGTGATCGCCAACCTTATATGAAGCGTATCCGTCTACCTTACCGTCATGGCTCATCCATGATCCCTGGTTAGGTACGTCGTATGGAATCTCGCTCTGGTAGAAGTAGCATCTGCCACCTTCACCGTTCCATACTGTCTGATATTCATGGAAATGTTCTACGAACAATCCATACATTGTCATATAGTCACCGTTAATAACTATACCGTTCTTAGTTTTGTTGCTTCCCCAGGCAACGCCTGCGCCGTGGTCCGCTCGCCATACCCAGAAGTTATCACCGATAACGTCATCTGAGTTTACGATAATACATGTCTTACTCTGAGCAACTGATGATGTAACACCACCAACTCTGAAGAATAAGTCACTGAGAAGTGTTGGGTCTGACTGGTGTCTTGCGTTAGAATTGTCGTCACCAACCTTTAGAAGTGTTTCTGTGTAAGAACCACCTGCGTCATAAAGCAAACCTGTTACTGTAACGCCGTCAACGTCTGCAACTTCCATACATGTGTTGTTACCTGTTGGAGTAAGTGTTGCATATCCTAGACCCATTACAATAGTATCTTTTCTGTTAACGCGAATAGGCTTGTTAACTCTGTAGATACCAGGAGTTAGGATAAGATGCTTGCCACTTTCTAGAGCAGCGTTAATTGTATCTGCATTATCCTTCTCTGGCTTAGCGATATAGAACTTATCTATACTAATTGACTTACCAGCTTCTTTGCCGTTCTTCCAAGAAGTTCCGCTTGAGTTATCCTTCTTAGCTGGGACAAAAACGCTGTAGTTGTTATTATTATCAACTGTCAAATAAGGAGTTTCCTTAATTACAGGAGTTTTGTCTACGCCTGTGTAGAACTGATAGCTTGGATTGTACTGCCAGTTGCTTGCAAGCTTTCCACCTGTATCCTGATCCTTAGATGCTGGATCCATACCGATGAATACTGCGTTCCAAACGCCACCTGCCCAAGCATTGTAGCTATCGTTTCTTGAGCAATACTGCTGCTCTGACCAAGCTGCTGCTGTTCCGTCTACTCTAGTATCAGCTACGAAACCGCCGCTGGCCCAACCCTGACCCCACTGGTCAAGTGCTAGCCAATTCTTGAAGTACATTCTTCTAAGAGATGTAGCCTGAGCTGCTGCCCATGTTGATGTCTGATTAACTGTAAAGTTTTCTGCACTTCTCCAGAAGTTACAAGTAGCATTAGCGCCCATCCAGTCTGCATTACAGTCAAACTCATTAACTACTGTGTCTGTAGGAAGGTTTCCAAGTCCTGCAACCTGTGTATAAAAACCTACCTTTGCTCTTACGTTGTTGTATGTACCAGGTTTGAATAAAAGAGCATATCTATCTTGTCCGAACTGATTAGTCTCTTGGATTTTGTAAACCTGATCCACTACTGATTGAATGTCTGCGTCTGAGTCGTTGTCACCAAACACATAGACATGATCGCCAAAAAGCGATGTTGTAAACTTACTAGCATCAGCAGCTTTTACTTCTACTGTACTAGGAGCTACATACTGCATTCCTGAGAATACAATAGCTATAGCACAAACTATAGCTGAGACTTTCTTAGCCAACTGTCCCATAATAATTTTTCCTCCTTTTTTGTGTGCCGTTCTTACCCTAAGGAGTTATGATTGTTTTATCCCCGAATACATAATACAAAAACAATCGTGATCTGCTTTTTTTAACTAATATACTTTTTGATCCGAATCTGATATTAGTTTTTTTATTAGCCGGTCTTAACCCAGAGGGCTCGTTCTTTTTTTATACTAGCACAGCCGATTTTCAAAAAAATGGGTACATTCTTCGAAAAAGGTGGAAAATCTTCGAATTAGTTTCCTAATTAAAAGACAATAAAAAAACAGCACTCTGTTCAGTAAACAAAATGCTGTCTCATTTTTTTATAAATAATATACCTAGGCTTAATCTTCCTGTGCTTCAACAAATTCGTTAAGCTTCTTAGCCATTTCGTCTGCATCAATTCCGTGAACCATGCACGCTTCTGCAAGTGTCTCGCCCTGTGATGCAGGACATCCTACACAGTGCATACCTTCAGCCATAAGAATTGGAACGCATCCTATATTAATATTAACAATATCAGCAATAATTGTATCTTTTGTAATCTGAGCCATTTGTTACCTCCTTTAATCTACAACCTCCTCGCCTCTATATAGAGCAACGAGTTGTCTATTACCGTAATCATCCACACATGTTGATAGCAAAACAATCTTGTCCTTCACAGTTGGCTTTCCGTTTGCGAAGTGGTATGTGCTTTTGTTGTACACGCTGTCAATATAGTTGGCGTACTCAGCATCATCCTTGAAACCGAATGCGTATATTTTTTTATTATCGCTATCTGTGGAAAACGTGCTAAAAACATAATATAAGTAATGTTTGTAGCCGACGTACATATCAAATGTTTGGTGGGTTTTGCAAAACTTTTTTTTGCGAAAATCCATTATATCTGCAAACATAGAACCGTCTAGCATATTGTGACCATAGACTATAGCAAATCTATTGTCCAGACTGGCAGTTCGTGTATCCACAAAAATTGCTCCAGCACCGTTTGAAACCTTGTCTGATCCATGAGATAGATAAAACTTGTTATCACTGTGCTGAACGATAGGATATTGGATGCGAGAATTGTCTAGTTTGATATATCCTATTGCCTCGTCGTTGTACTTGAGCATAGCTTTGTAATTCCATACCCATTTCTTATTTCCTGAGGAATAAGAAAGACCGCCAGATGAACTGCCGGCCGTATTATCTTGCTCAAACATGTTGTTGATGGCCGCGTACTTGGCCTCGTCTTTCTTATATCCTAGATAAGAATTAGTTAGGCTGTAGGATGCATATATAAGCACACCTGCAGCCACTAA
The DNA here is from genome assembly GCA_902774125.1 of uncultured Lachnospiraceae bacterium. GTDB lineage: Bacteria > Bacillota > Clostridia > Lachnospirales > Lachnospiraceae > Eubacterium_G. The sequence goes on along the minus strand of CACYHD010000038.1, from coordinate 5,722 downwards.
CAACGCCAACACCCTTATTAAATTATAGGTCTTAGCATTTATTCTTTTCAATTTGATTCCTCTTATTATTCAGCTTTGCCGATTGAACCGAATAGTTCCATCTTTTCTTTAACTGTAGCCTTGATAGCTTCGAAACCAGGGTTTAGAAGTTTACGAGGATCGAATCCCTTACCTTCTAGATCCTTACCAGCTTCAACATACTCTCTTGTAGCTGCAGCGAATGCTAGCTGACATTCTGTATTAACGTTGATCTTTGAAACGCCAAGTTCGATTGACTTCTTGATCATATCTTCAGGGATACCTGTACCACCGTGAAGTACTAGTGGCATTGTACCTGTCTTCTGCTGAATAGCATCAAGAGTTTCAAAGCTTAGTCCTTCCCAGTTTTCTGGATACTTACCGTGGATGTTACCGATACCTGCTGCAAGCATATCTACGCCAAGATCAGCGATTGCCTTACATTCATCAGGATCTGCACATTCACCCTTACCGATAACGCCGTCTTCTTCACCACCGATTGAACCAACTTCAGCTTCGATTGAAAGACCTAGTGCGTGAGCAACTGCTACAAGCTCCTTAGTCTTCTCAATGTTCTCTTCGATTGGATAGTGTGAACCATCAAACATGATTGATGTGAATCCAGCCTTGATGCACTTATAGCATCCTTCATATGTACCATGATCTAGGTGAAGAGCAACTGGAACTGTGATTCCTAGTTCTTCATCCATAGCCTTAACCATTTCTGTAACTGTCTTAAAACCAGTCATATACTTACCAGCACCCTCTGATACACCAAGGATTACTGGGCTCTTTAGTTCTTCTGCTGTAAGAAGAATAGCCTTAGTCCATTCAAGGTTATTAATATTGAACTGACCTACTGCATAATGGCCTGCTTTGGCCTTATCTAACATTTCTTTTGCTGATACTAACATAATGTACCTCCATAATAAATCTTAACTAGCAACAAGAGTTGCGTATTTACCTAAAATATTATAGCCGATTACTTTCAAATAAACAATACATTTAATGTTGTTTTTGGCTTATTTCTTGGTTTTTGGACAAATCTACGTTATACTATTTTTGATGAAATGTATAAAAATAACATTACACATTCTAGGAGGATATTATGGCTAATTGTTTAGTTGCTCAGTCTGGCGGTCCGACTTCGGCTATCAACGCAAGTCTTGCCGGTGTTGTCAGAGGAGCCCAAAATAGTAATGAGTTCGATAAGTGTCTAGGTGCCCTTTGCGGCATTCAAGGTTTAATGGAGGAACGCATCAAAGATATTACTGATGTTGATGTAGATAAGCTTTCCCTTACACCTTCTATGTACCTAGGTTCATGCAGATACAAGCTACCTAGCGCCCAGGACGCACCAGAAGAGTACGAGAAGATTTTTGACATTCTCAAAAAAAATGATGTTACTACTTTTTTCTATATAGGTGGAAACGACTCAATGGATACAGTTTCTAAGCTTCATGCTTATGCCGAGGCTAACAACGAAACAATCCAGTTCATAGGAGTTCCAAAAACAATTGATAACGACCTTTGTGTCACAGATCACACTCCAGGTTATGGTTCTGCTGCTAAGTTTATTGCAACAACTCTCCTTGAAGTGTGTCATGATACAGCTATCTATCCTATTAAGAGTGTGACTATTGTCGAGATTATGGGAAGAGATGCAGGTTGGTTGGCAGGCGCTGCTGCCCTTGCAAGAAACAACTACAGTGTTGTTCCTCACTTGATTTATTTGCCAGAGGTTGCATTCAACGAAGACGAGTTTATGGAAGACTTGAAGGATATGATCGACAAGCACGGAAACGTTGTCGTAGCTGTCTCTGAGGGAATCAAGGATAGCGACGGGGTTTACATAACATCCACTACTGCTGCTGAAGACAAGTTTGGTCACAGTCAGTTGAGCGGCACAGGCAAAACACTTGAGCTTATCGTTAAGGAGCGCCTAGGTATCAAAGCCAGATCAGTAGAAATCAATATTCCTCAGCGTACTGCAGGTCACTCAGCCAGTCTTACTGATATTGAAGAAAGCATCCAGCAAGGTGAGTTCGCTGTTACTAAGGCCGAGGAAGGAATGTCAGGTGTTATGATTACAATTCATAGAATCTCTGATATTCCATATACAACATATCTATCTACTACAGATATTAACGATGCTGCGGGTCTTATCAAACACGTCCCACGCAAGTGGATTAACGCTCGCGGTAACGATGTTACAGATGAGTTCATACAGTATGTTAAGCCTTTGATTCAGGGCGAAGTTAATCTCAAGTACAAAGATGGACTTCCAGATTATATGGACATTTCTGATTTACTATAATTATTCAATATATCTTACATGATAAAAGTAGACATGCCACAATGACATGTCTACTTTTTTGTTATTCAATTGTATTACAACAACCTATCTCTTCTTTAACTTAAGAGTGGCATTAGTTACTGAGATTATTCCTGTTTCAGTATCTCCATATGTTGAGCAGCATAGTATATATGGTACTCCTGCTTCAAGTTCTACTTCGAGAACGAAGTTAGCACCTATATCATCGTCAGCTTCACCTATTAAGTTATTTTCAAAATCGAACAACTCACACATTGGATCCTCATCGCTGAACTCACTCTTAAATCTATATATACTAGTTGTTGTTGGGACAAACAAGAAATACTTATCCGACGATGATAGAGTTACTCCGTTATCACCCATCTCTAATTGATTTTCATAATCAACAGATGTCATTTCAATGTCCGGTGTAACTGTCATATCTGCCGAAACATCAAGAGACATTGTAGCTTTATATTTTTGGTATTTTCCATCTATCTTTGCATAGCCATTGCAAACCAAATTATGTTTTCCTGCACTTAGGAATACCTTGTCGTTACTACCAACTAGTTCAAAACCTCCCTCTGCATCTCCATCGAACCATTTGCCATATTTAGGAATAAGAATGTTTTTGGCTATGTTAATTACATAAGCACCATCCACAACCATGTTGTATGTTGAGTTACTTGTAATATTTAGATCCGGTATCATAGTGTTGAGCTTATAATCGAAGCGTGCAAAAATATTAACATTACCAGGTTCTGTATATAATGTGTAATTACCTTCTGAATCTGTCACTGTCTCTTCGTAAGCACAATCCTCTTTCATAAATTCTGTGTATACAGATACATTTCCGATTCCAACACCTTTGGCATTAGTCACTTTACCTTTAACCTGGATATATTTCTTTACTACTAGTGTGGCTGTGAACACCTTTGTTATTTTTTCGTCGTGAACATCAGTTGCTCTTACTTGAGCTGTGTAAATTCCAGGATTAGCAGCTTCGTAGTCTATTTCACAAAGATACATATCGTTTTCTGGATCATATTCATTATGTATTGAGAATACTCCGCTATCGCTTCCAACCAATTCTAGTGTATAATCACCGCTACCACCAGTAATGTCTGGGAATATAGTTCCTGAAGCAGTTATCTTTGCTCCGCCACTATTGTATGCGTACGCAGTTGCCTCAGCTTCATAAACCTGAAGTTCAGTTGAGCTACTTACAACTACAGCAACAGTGATAGTTCTAGTTCCAACTTTTTCTTCAACAACTACTTTGAACTTGTATATTCCAGTTTCTGTTGGAGTACCAGTTACTTTGAGGCAATCCTCACCACTTAAAGTACAAGTAAAGCCATCTGGCAAATCAGTAATAGATTTGATTTTTCTTGTAGAGTCGAAATAACCTATATACAACGCTTCGTCGATAGCTTGACCTACGCGACCATAACATGCACATGAGTAGTCACCTGTCATATCATAGTTTAATGCCTGAAATTCTTTGGTGAATGTTTGGCCTTCTGCTGTAACAGATAGTTTAATAAAATCATAATTGATATTTTTATCTAATATTATTCCGTATGACTTGTTGTTGTTAGTTGCTAACTTTTTAACCTTGACCTTTTCTGCCGGCAATGATTCATCTTCCTTGCGTTCGATACTTATATCATCAGCCTTAACAGTTGTTGCTCTATTAAATCTAACTACTATTGTCTGATAGTTATAACCTGCAACTTCCATAGTAAGTGGAACTTTAACAGGATCAGTCTTAGGTGGGATCTTAGCCTTAACCTTTACAGTGATAACCTTTTTCTTCTTTTTGTTATACTTAGCCTTGATTGTAACCTTAGCCTTGCCGGCTTTAAGAGCTTTGAGTTTAACCCACTTAGTTGACTTAGAAACCTTCACAACTTTTTTGTTGGAAGATTTAACAGTAAACTTGCGATATTTCTTTTTGGACGCCTTGATATTAATCTTGAATTTCTTAGTCTGACCAACGGTCATGTTCAAAGTTTTTTTGGCGCCCTTAACTTTAAAACTCTTAACCTTAGTCTTGGCCATAACATTAGTTGTATCTGCTACCATAACAGATGTCAAAGTTAGTGCCACTATTACAACAATAGAAAGCACTTTGCGTAAATGTTTCATAATAACTCCTTTCTTCAATTGTATCCGATTCCGATTTCCTGTACTTTCATTATAATATGAAACACTTACGCTAATCAATTGATATGGTGACATTTGTCTAATATAGAAAAAATATCACTAGGCACAAAAAAAAAGCAATCTCATTTGAGATTGCTTCAGCTGGCCCACTAGGATTCGAACCTAGAAATGCTGGAGTCAGAGTCCAGTGCCTTACCATTTGGCGATGGGCCAATATTTATTTACGCAAGAAGTATTGTAGCACATTAAATTTATTATTGCAACACTTTATTGCAACACTTTATTCCAAGCATCTTCGATAGCTGTCATAGAGCCATCATCAGTGCTTCCCACTGCCTGAATTGTCTGAACGATAATGTTAACATTGAGGGAATATCCAGTCTGTGGCGACACATTAAGTACCGAACATTTTTTTCACTTTTTTTAATTTTTTCTATATGTGACACTGTATTTTTTTGGTATAATAATTTTATGAAAAACGGAACCTCTTAATTGACGCCTGGCGATCGCATTAAGAGTGATAATAATGGAGGTAGTTATGTTAGGAAAAGCATATGTAGTTTTAGGTAGCTTGAGCGTACTATATTTTTTAGGATATATTATCCAGTTCGGATTTAACAACTCTTTCTCATTTTTCTTTTTGGGATTGGGTGTATTCTTGATCGCTATGGGAACAATTCACATTCTTTCTCATAACGAAACTATATACGTTCCTAGATGGGTTCACGGAATTTATCATGTTCTTGTTGCTATATCAATTTGCCTTTTTGCTATAGTAGAAACTCTTATTATTTTTGCTTCTACTACAGAGCCACAGGACAATGCTGACTATGTTGTAGTTCCTGGCGCACGCGTTATAGGCGACAGACCTTCCAAAAACCTTAAGAGACGTCTTGACTGTGCATATGATTATTTCTATAAATTCCCTAACACTGTTTTTATCCTTTCAGGCGGCAAGGGAGATGGCGAAAACCTTCCAGAAGGCGAGGCTATGAAAAATTACTTGTACGACAAGGGCATTCCAGCCGAGCAGATGATTATCGAAGACGAGGCTGTTAACACTAAAGAAAACGTTAGCAACATTACTAACATTATTATGAATGACAGTAATATTACTTCGCATAATACGAAAAAGATGAAAGATATCAAGGTTGTAGTTGCAACCAACCGATTCCATCTCTACAGAACTGAAAAACTTTTTGAGAACAGAGGTTTCCAGCA
>CACYHD010000037.1 GCA_902774125.1 uncultured Lachnospiraceae bacterium | reverse complement strand
GAATGCCTATTTCTCTTCGCTTTTCATTTCTATCTATGAATGTACATTTATATTTTTCTAAATCAATTCCTACGCCAGGTATATATTCAATACACTTCGCCTTCATTCGCAGTTTTGCAAATTCGAAATCTTCAGTATTGATAGTAATCAAAACATCTGTCCATCGCGAGCATATTTTTTCTAACGGATAAAAGATTAACCAGTTAATATATGGTGCTCCTTTATAAAAATGGAATCCGTGAGCAGTATATATAACTTTGAGGCCTCTATTTCTCAAACCTTTACATGCGACTCTTGTACATGCCGCAGCAATCGGCGTATGACAGTGAACAATGTCATAATCACCATTTTTAATTACTTTTCTTAATTCTTTTATTGCTTTAACATTCCCCCATGCAATAGGAGTACGAGTCCAGCTTGTATGATAAATTGTGCATCCCCACGCTTTATAACACTGGTCAACTTCATAAGTATCTTCATTTGTAGCAATATCAACAGTATGTCCTTCATCAATCAACTGTTTTATAAATGACTTAAAAAAAATCATAGTTAAGCCAATTGTTGTTGTGTATAAAATTCTCATTTATTAACTACCAGCCTAGCAGGCACACCAATATAAGTGCCCATTTCTGTTATATCTTTAACTACAACTGCACCAGCTCCAATAGTACAATCTTTACATATCTTAAGATTATTACTTACAATAGCTCCAATACCAACCCATGACCTTTTGCCAATTGTCACATTTCCAGCAAGCTTAGCTCCTACTGAAACATGTGCATAATCATCAACATAATCATCATGCTCAACAACTGAACAAGTATTAATGATACAATGCTTCCCTATAACAGCTCCAGAATTGATAACAACATTAGGCATTACTACTGTTCCTTCACCAATGTCTGAATAGCTTCTACATCGCGGATGATTTTGGACTGAAGTCTTCCGGACTCAGTACCTATATGAAATGAAATAGAAAGCTGCTGGATTTTTCTTACAAGGGAACTTCTAAGATGTGCTTCAACTGCGCGAGTGGCAGTGCTTTGGCACACATTAAACAAGTAATTGAGAGGGAAGTTGAAAGCAACAAGTAATGCGATAACTGCAATGTTAAGTATAATTTCGTGAACTGAGTGGTTAGCAGGATGTGTTGCAATATTAATAATGTTGGATGTGACAATAGGCAACACCCAAACCGGACTGTTTTTGAGCACAAAAAATACACCGGCTAAAAGGAATCTCCAGTAAGTGCCTTTGTATAACTTAAAAAACGTTTTGACCGGATGTCCCTGACCGTCGTGAAAAATTTCTACGTAATCGTCTTCGCATTCGACAGGGTTGTCGCCAACCCAATCCTCTTCCTTATAAAATAAACCCATAGTAATCTCCTATAATTAAACACTTCATTTATAGTACAACCTGAGCAATTCTTTGTAAACCAAAAACTAAGTATAAATTTTTCTTATATATAATAATAAAAAATACATTATTGACACCAAGAAGTGCCAATGATATTATACCTACTAACCTAGTAGGCAATTAAAAGGGGGACCTGATGGCTATTAACAACGTATAGCGAGCGAATCCTTCTCTATATAATTGACCAGGTCAACCAAAAATATAACAAGTTATATCCCTTGACATATAAATGCCTTTAATATATAATCTTCCTTGAATACTTTAGCGCTTTAAAGTGTTACGCTTTAAAGCAAAACGGAGGGAGAATTTATGTTTACAACAAAAGCAATTATTTGTGCAGCAATGTTAGTTGTTTTCTTTGTAGTAATGGTAGCGGTAGGTATCTACTCAAGAAAGCACACTAGCGACGTAGAAGGATTCGTCCTAGGTGGACGTTCAGTAGGACCATGGCTAACAGCATTTGCCTTTGGTACATCATACTTTTCAGCAGTTATTTTTGTAGGATACGCTGGACAGTTCGGATGGAACTTTGGTTTGTCATCTACATGGATTGGCCTTGGTAATGCATTTATCGGATCATTACTAGCTTGGAATATTCTAGGCCGTAGAACAAGACTTATGTCACAGGCGCTAGATGCTAAGACTATGCCGGACTTTTTTGGCAAGAGATTTGAATCAAGAAAACTTAAGATTGCAGCTTCTATTGTAGTTTTTGTTTTCTTAATTCCTTATACATCATCATTATATAATGGTCTTTCAAGTCTTTTTGGAATGGCGTTCGATGTTCCTTATTGGGTAGTTATTCTTATAATGGCTGTTCTTACAGGAATTTATGTAATAGTTGGTGGTTATATGGCAACTGCTATCAATGACTTTATTCAGGGATTGATTATGTTAGTTGGTATTTGTGCAGTTATCGGTGCTGTTCTAACACAGAATGGTGGATTCATGACAGCTACCAAAAAGCTAGCGACTATCGATGCAGCAGGATGGAAAGGTGCTTTTTCATCATTCCTAGGACCTGATCCACTAGCACTATTGTTCGTAGTTATCCTTACATCTCTAGGTACATGGGGCTTACCACAGATGGTTAACAAGTTCTATGCCATCAAGAGCGAAAAAGATATTCATAAGGGAACAGTTATCTCAACTGTTTTTGCCATCGTAGTAGCAGGTGGTTGTTACTTCTTAGGTGGATTCGGCAGACTATATGATGCAGTTATTCCTAAGCAGGCAGACGGAACTACACCATTATTCGATAAGGTTGTTCCAAGCATGCTTTCTAATCTTCCTATTGTGATTATCGCAGTAGTTATCGTATTAGTACTTTCAGCATCAATGTCTACACTTTCATCATTAGTGCTTACATCAAGTTCTACATTTACTATCGACTTGATCGATCCGCTAACTAAGAAAGAAATGTCAGAAAAGAAGAAGGTTGGAATTATGAGATTGTTCATTATCTTCTTCATCGCTATATCAGCAGTAATCGCTATCTTCAAGGATGCTCATCCGGAAGTTACATTTATCGCTCAGATGATGGGTGTTTCATGGGGAGCTCTAGCAGGCGCATTCCTTGCACCATTCCTATATGGTCTATACTGGAAGAAGACAACTAAGATAGCTTCAATCGTTTGTTTCTTCTGGGGTTGCGGAATCGCTGTTTTGCAGCTGATTGTAACACTAGGTGGAATCGACGTTACAGGATGGGGCCCAATCTTGGGATACATCTTTAAGTCATCTATCAACTCAGGTGTTATCGCTATGGTAGGCGGACTTATCATCGTTCCTATCATCAGCGCATTCACTAAGAAACCTAGCAAGAAGGAAGTTGATAAGTTATTCGATTCTTATGAAGAGAAGAGAAGTGTTCCAGCCAAGGAAGCTTTGGATTAAAAATAACGTTTAATATATCGAAAAGAGGTAGCTTGATGCTACCTCTTTTTTGATTTATGTGAAATCTCTCGAACTGAAAAACTGAAATCTCTCGAATTGAAAAGTCAAAATCTCTCGAATTGGAATTGACAAATCTCTCGAATTGGAATTGACAAATCTCTCGAATTGATTTATTCTTGTGATATAGGAGTGTGAAACGATGGACAAAAAAATATATAAAAAAAGAATAATAGATAGCAAAGTTCAAGAGTATTTGGAAAGCTTTGGTGCTGTATGTGTTGAAGGCCCTAAGTGGTGCGGTAAGACATGGACATCGTCTTTTCATAGTAATAGTGAAATATATATAGGTGATCCAACAGGAAATTTCCAGAACAGAAGGCTTGCAAGCATTAGTCCTAAAACAGTATTAGAAGGTGATGCCCCTCATTTGATAGATGAATGGCAAGAGGTTCCAGAACTATGGGATGCTGTGCGCCACGAAGTAGATAATAGAAATGCAAAAGGGCAATTTATTATGACAGGATCAGCCACGCCTAATAGAAAAGGAATAATGCATAGTGGAGCAGGACGAATTGCGACCATAAGAATGAGACCAATGTCATTGTATGAAACAGGTGTTTCGTCGGGAACAATATCATTGGAAGAGATTTGTAACGGAGAATATAAGGATGTTTTAACTGGAGAGGTTGACTTAAAAACTATTATTGATAGTATTGTCAGAGGCGGATGGCCTGCCAATCAAGATATAGATTTGGACAAGGCGGCATTGTTGCCTAAAGAGTATATGAAGGTTTTTGTTTCCGATGACATTGATAGAGTTGATGGAATAAAAAGGGACAAGCACAAGATGGAGTTGTTGCTTAGATCCCTAGCCAGAAATGAGTCAACTACAGTAACTAATCAAAAAATTAAAAATGATATCAAAGAAATAGATAATGATGACATAGTGGTAGAAACTGTTGCATCATATTTAAATCTATTGGAGAGAATGTTTCTAATAGACAACCAAAAACCTTTCGGCAATACGATACGTTCATCTGTTAGAATTAAGCAAGCTGAAAAAAGGCATTTTGCTGATCCGTCTTTGGCCTGCGCATTATTGAACGCTACACCAGAAATGTTACTTGGAGATTTAAACACATTAGGTTTTCTGTTTGAAGCACTATGTGAAAGAGACTTAAAAATCTATGCAGAATCATTTGGTGCTCAATTATATCACTATCAGGATTATAGAAATAAAGAAATAGACGCGGTTGTAGAATTACCAAGTGGAGACTGGTGCGCTATAGAGGTTAAATTAGGCGCTAATCAAATTGATACAGCAGCAAAAAGTTTGTTGAATATAAGTGATAGTATAAAAAAAGAAAAAAATGGAAAGCCACCGAAATCTCTAGTTGTAGTGTGTGGATTAACTAATGCAGCATATAAAAGAGAAGACGGAGTGTACGTCGTTCCAATCACGGCATTACGCCCATAAACACTGAGGTTTATGTTGACTAACTGAGGGCGATATAATATAATTTACTTTAGGACTTTAAAGTAACGAAAGTTTAAAGTATAAAAGACAATAAAGAGTTCGTTTAGGACTCTTTATTTTTCTTCTAATAATTTTTGGTCCTAAACAATATTCATGATTTTATTAACAATTAGTTTTAAAGAAAAGAGGCAAGACAATGAGCGAGAAAAAAATTATGCTAGGTAACGAGGCTATAGCTCGTGGTGCTTGGGAAGCAGGCGTTAAAGTTAGTTCTGCATATCCTGGAACACCTAGTACAGAAGTTAGCGAAAACCTAGCTAAGTATGAAGAAGTATATTCTGAGTGGGCGCCTAATGAAAAGGTTGCAACAGAGGTTGCTATCGGTGCTAGTATGGCAGGCGTGCGTTCAATGACAATGATGAAGATGGTTGGTCTTAACGTAGCAGCCGATCCACTATTTACACAGGGATACATCGGTGTAACTGGCGGTATGGTTTACTGCGTAGCAGACGACCCAGGTATATATAGTTCACAGAATGAGCAGGATACAAGAATGATAGCTAGAGCTGCTATGGTTCCACTAGTTGAGCCATCAGACAGTGAAGAGGCTAGATACTTCACTAAGAGAGCATACGAGCTTTCAGAGCAGTATGACACTCCTGTTATTCTTCGTACAACAACAAGACTAGCCCATTCTCAGGGTCTGGTTAACTTAGAAGACAGAGTTGTGCCAGAAGACAAAGAGTACAAGAGAGACATTGCCAAAAACGTAATGATGCCAGGCAATGCTATTAAGCGTCATCTTTTTGTTGAGGACAGACTTAACAGAATGGAAGAAGATGCAACAACTCTTGATATTAATAAAGTAGAAATGAACGATACTAAGATCGGTATCATCACAAGTGGTATTCCTTACAACTACGTTAAGGAAGCACTTCCTAATGCATCAGTTCTCAAACTAGGTCTTATCAATCCACTACCTAAGAAGTTAATTAAAGACTTCGCAGAAAAGGTTGATAGATTAGTTATCGTAGAAGAACTAGAGCCTGTTATCGAAGAGCAGGTTAGAGCTATGGGAATTGAGTGCGACGGCAAAAACATTTTTACACGTCAGGGTGAGTACAGTGCCAACCTACTTAGAGAAGTTTTGCTAGGCGAAGACCTAAATCTTGCTAAGCCTAATGAAGCACCAGCGCGTCCACCTATCCTTTGTCCTGGATGTCCTCATAGAGCAACATATTCAGTGCTCAAGAAGTTAGGAATCAGAGCAGCAGGTGATATCGGATGTTATACACTAGGTGCTGTTAATCCTCTAGGTGTAGTTGATACTACTGTATGTATGGGATCAAGTATCAGTACACTTCACGGTATGGAAAAAGCCAAGGGTAAAGATTACGTTAAAAATTGGGTAGCAGTTATAGGTGATTCAACATTCCTACACACAGGTGTTAACTCACTTATGAATATGGTATATAACAAAGCCACAGGTACAGTTATCATCTTAGATAACTCTACTACTGGCATGACTGGTCACCAGGATAACCCGGCAACAGGTAAGACTCTCCAGGGTGAGGAAGCTAATGTAGTATTACTAGATAAGCTTTGCAAAGCTATGGGAGTGAAGAGCGTTGTTGTTGCAGATCCGTTTGATATCAAGCATTTCGAGGAAGTTGTTAAGACAGAAGTAGCCAAGGATGAGGTTTCAGTAATTATCGCTCAGTCACCATGTGCGCTTCTCAAATCTTACGTTCCTAAGGGCAAATGCATAGAGATTCCTGAAAAATGTAAGAAATGCGGACTATGCCTCAAGATGGGATGTCCGGCTATCACTAAGACAGCAGAAGGAAACATAAAGATTGACCAGACATTGTGCAACGGATGTGGACTATGCATGAGCACATGTCCTTTCGATGCAATCGAACTAAAAAAGAGAGGTGAGTAAAATGGCAGAGACTAAAAACATTATGATTGTTGGTGTGGGTGGTCAAGGTACATTGCTCACAAGTAGAATACTAGGCGGTATCATGGAGAAGGGTGGCTACGATGTAAAGCTATCAGAAGTACATGGTATGGCACAGCGTGGCGGTAGCGTTGTAACTTACGTGCGCTACGGCGAAAAAGTAGGCGAGCCTATCGTTGAGGAAGGTCAGGCTGACATTCTTATTGCTTTTGAGAGACTAGAAGCATACAGATACGCTCACTTCCTAAAAAAGGACGGCGCTCTTATCGTTAACGATCAGAGAATCGACCCAATGCCTGTAGTTACAGGTGCTATGGAATATCCAGAAGGCATTATTGAGGAGCTAAGCCAAAAATATAAAGTTTACTCAATCGATGCAATGAAAGAGGCTCTAGAAATGGGTAACTCAAGAGTATTCAACGTTATCATTCTAGGCATGGCTGCTAGCAAGATGGATTTTGCCAAGGAAGAGTGGATTGAGGTAATCAAAAACACTGTTCCACCTAAGACAATTGACATTAACGTAGCTGCTTTTGAGAGAGGATACGAACTAGCATAGTTTACATAATATTGACTTAAAGAAGTCTTAACACACTAAGGAAAAAACTATGATAATTGATGTACATACACATATTTTCCCTGAAAAGATTGCGTATCAGACTCTTCGACATATGGAGGAGATGATATACAAGTGCCAGGGGATTAAGGTTGATGCAGAGGCAACAGCACTTATGAGTGATTTGTCCAAGACTAGCATTGAAGAAGGAATAGACATATCTGTCATATGCCCGGTTGCCACTAACATAACTCAACCTGCCAAGCTTAACGCACTAGCGTCCAAGATTAATGAGTTAACTGATAAGACTCACCTATTTAGTTTTGGCGCTATTCATCCTGACGTGGAGAATTACAAAGAGATAATAGATGATGTAGTAGCAAGAGACTTAAGAGGAATCAAGCTTCATCCTGATTATCAAAACACTCTTTTTTCTGATGATAAGTATCTACGCATAGTAGATTACGCAGCAGAAAAGGACTTGGTAATAATAATTCACGCAGGAGAAGATATCGGAATTCCGGGCGAGATTCACGCAACACCTGATATGATTCTTAACATGCACAAGCACATCCAACCGGAGAAGCTGGTTCTAGCTCATATGGGCGGATGGCGTATGTGGGATGAGGTGGAAGAAAAACTACTAGGACTTCCATATTATTTGGACACAGCAATATGTCTTAATAAGAACGTACAGATTTATCTCAAGGAAGAACAGTTCCTTAGAATGGTACAAAAACATGGAGCAGACAAGATTTTGTTTGGAACAGATTCTCCATGGTATAGCCAAAAACAGGCTCTAAAAGATATAAGAAATTCAGGATTAAAAGAGGATGAATTAAAGCTTATATTAGGAGAGAACGCTAAGCGTTTGATCTGGAATTAATAAAAACAGTGTCGGATGCAACACATCTGACCGAAAGGAAACAAAATGCCAATCACAGAATTATTAGAGAGAAACCACAGGGAAGCAAGAGACGAAGTAGCGCTTGTCGAGATTAACCCTGATATGAATGCTCATAAGCATGTCAACTGGATGGAGTATGAACTTATCCAGCCGGCAGAGACTAGTTATTATAGAAGAGAGATGACATGGAAAGACTTCGATCACAGAGCTAACCGTGTTGCCAATTTTCTTATTAGCGAGGGAATCAAGAAGGGCGACAAAGTAGCAATACTTATGATGAACTGCCTTGATTGGTTGCCAATATACTTCGGTATTCTAAAGGCCGGAGCTCTTGCAGTTCCTATGAACTTTAGATTCGATGCAGAAGAAATTGACTACTGTCTCAAACTATCAGAGGCTGATCTACTTATTTTTGGCCCTGAGTTTATTGACAGATTAGAAAAGGTTCAAGATGATATCAAAGATGTTAAGTTGTTCTATGTGGGTGGCGGATGCCCTGATTTTGCACAGGACTTCGACAGCCAAATTCATGGCCAGTCATACCAAAAACCTGACATCGAGATTACAGATGATGACTACGCTGCAATTTATTTTTCTTCAGGAACAACAGGATTCCCTAAGGCTATTTTGCACAAGCATCAGAGTTTGACTCACTCTGCAATCGTAGAGCAAAAACATCACGGACAGACTAGAGATGATGTATTCCTTTGCATCCCACCTCTATATCATACAGGTGCTAAGATGCATTGGTTTGGTAGTTTGAAGAGCTGCTCCAAAGCTGTTTTGCTAAGAGGTGTTACACCTAAGACAGTTATGGAAACTGTGTCTAGCGAAGAGTGTACTATTGTATGGCTTTTAGTTCCATGGGCTCAGGATATTCTTCTAGCAATTGAAAAGGGTGATATCAAGCTGGAAGATTACAAGTTGGATCAGTGGAGACTAATGCACATCGGTGCTCAGCCTGTTCCACAGAGCTTGATCAAAACATGGAAGAAGTATTTCCCTAATCACCAGTATGACACTAACTACGGTCTAAGTGAATCAATCGGACCTGGTTGTGTTCATCTAGGTGTAGAAAATATACATAAAGTTGGAGCTATCGGTAAGGCCGGATACGGCTGGGAAGCTAAGATTGTAAATCCTAAAGGAGAGGAAGTTCCTGACGGTGAGGTTGGAGAACTTATAGTAAAAGGTCCTGGTGTTATGACTTGCTACTATAACGATGAAAAAGCTACAGCCGAAAGTCTTAAAGATGGATGGCTATATACAGGTGACATGGCAGAAAAAGATGAGGATGGTTTTATCTATCTAGTAGATCGTAAGAAGGATGTTATCATCAGTGGTGGTGAAAACCTATACCCAGTTCAGATTGAAAACTTCCTAAGCAAGAATCCTAAGATTAAGGACGTTGCAGTAATCGGTATTGCGGATAGCAGACTAGGCGAGATTGCTGCAGCAGTTATTGAACTTAAGCCAGGCGAGACTTGCGATGAGGAAGAAATTAACGAGTTCTGCATGGATCTTCCTAGATACAAGAGACCTAGAAAAATTATTTTTGCTGATATACCTCGTAACGCAACAGGAAAGATTGAAAAGCCTAAGATGCGCAAGATGTACAACAGTGAAAACTTAGTTGACGCTCAGAATAGAGCGTAAAAATAACATAAACAATAATTAGAAGAGATATCAAATATTAGTTTGGTATCTCTTTTGCAAAAGAGGTAACAAATGGAAAACAAAACTACAGCAAACGAATATTTTTCTATTCCAAACTTGATGGGATACTTTAGATTGGCTCTTGTGCCAGTGTACTTATTCGTTTTTTACAAGGCACTGCACGGCGGACCATACTGGCCTATATATCTTGTTATTGTTTTGTCTGGATTGACAGACTTTTTGGACGGCAAGATTGCCAGACGATTCAACATGGTGACAGACCTGGGCAAAATGCTAGATCCAATTGCCGACAAGGTGACAATTGGCGCGATAATTCTAAGCTTGGCAATCAAGTACAGAATTGTTTTGCCGCTAATAATCTTGTACATCGTCAAGGAAGGCTACATGGCTATTATGGGAATGGTTCAGCTCAAGCGCGGAATGAAGATTGAAGGCGCAATGTGGTATGGCAAAGTATGTACATTCGGAACATATGTTATTCTTTTGGCACTTTTGGCGTTTCCTAAGCTCCCTAACCAGTGGGTTGTTGGCTTAGTTGCTTTTAACATGGCGCTTATGCTGTTCACATTAGTAATGTACTTTTTTTATCATTACAAATTATTCAAAGGGGAAAAATAATGATCAAAGACTACACATGTGTGGATATAGAAACAACTGGCGTTTCGCCGGAGTACAGTCGAATTATCGAAATCGGTGCGGTAAAGATTAGAGATGGCCAGGTAGTAGCTACATTTAGTGAGCTTATTGATCCTAACACTCCTATTCCATATCAAATCACACAACTAACTGGAATCACAGATGAGATGGTAGAGGGCAAGGACACAATAGAGCAGGTGCTTCCTAGATTTTTGGAGTTCGCAGAGGACGATGTATTGCTCGGTCACAACCTCAGATTTGATTACAGTTTTTTGAAGCAAAACGCAATGAATCAAAAATTGCAGTTCGAAAAAAAGGGAATCGACACACTTAGAATTGCAAGAAAAAAATATAGATCACTGCCTAGCCGCAAGCTCGATGATTTGTGTGAGCATTTTGGCATTAGTGATCCTAATCACCATAGAGCTTTCAACGATGCAGATGTAACATCTCAGTTATATCTTATTTTTTGTGACAATTATGTTGAGGACGACCATATTTGTTTTGAGCCTCAGGTAATGACATATAAGCCCAAGAAAAAACAGCCTATCACGCCTAAGCAGAAGAAGTATTTAATAAACTTGATAAGTTATCACAATCTTGATGTAAACTATAACGTGGACCAATTGTCCAAAAGCGAGGCATCTCGCCAAATTGACTTAATAATATCTAGCAAAGGTAAAATTTTGTACTAGAATATATAAATAAATGTGTTATAATTTTAACAATGATTATTTATACTATTTTAGTAGGTAATTATTGAGCAACTAACAGTTTGATATTTGTCCCAGACGATACCAAATAGTAATGTTAAAAATGGATTTAATTGTCCAAGAAGGTGGTAAAATGAACTTTTTTTACAGCAAGAAAAACCAAAAAATAATCGCAGGCGCAATTGCCGCATTATTAGTTTTGGCTATGGTGGTAACTACTGTTTTGAGTATATAAGATACACGAGGCGAAAATGAAAAGATTGAAGAAAGTATTATTGCTTTTGGGCGTAGCTACTATGATTTTTGGCGTAGCAACAACAGTTTCAGCTCAGAGCAAGGACAAAATCAAAAATGGCGTCACAATCGACGGCGAAGATGTGGGAGGACTTACTTCTAAGCAGGCCAAAAAGGCTGTGAGAGAAGCTGTAGAGAAGAAGGAAGACATCCACATTAACATTAAGATTGGCGACAAGACATGCAAGACTACACTTAGCGAGTTAGGCTACAAGTGGAGCAATGAGGATATAGTTTATGAGGCTATGTCTTTTGGCAAGTCTGGAAGCATTATTAAGAGATATATTGACAATAAGGACCTTGAGCACAAGGGAATCAATTATAAAATCAAGATGGCCTTTGACAAAAAGGAAATCAAAAAGGACTTCAAAAACATAGCAGAGGACTACAACGTTCCTGTTAAGAATCCATCACTTAAGGCTACAGGACACGGCTTTAAGATTATAGAAGGCGAGCAGGGAACAGACGTTGATGTTGAAAAGACATTAGCTAAGTTCAAAAAATATGTTAAGAGCAGCTGGGACAAAAAAAGTGATATCGACTTTGAGGCTGTTACTAAGGTTGCTGAGCCTAAGTACACTGAAGAAGATTGCAAGAAGGTTTCTGACACACCAATGGGATCTTTCACAACTTATGTTTCTGGCGGTCCTGCCAACGAGCAGCGTAACAAAAACATCGCTAACGGTGTAGAAAAGCTAGATGACCATACAATCTATCCGGGCGAGTCATTCTCATGTAATGAACAGCTTGAACCATGGACAGAGGACAATGGTTGGCATCCTGCTGGTACATATGTAGAAGGCGAGGTTCAAGATAGTCTAGGTGGCGGTATTTGTCAGGTTTCTACAACGTTGTACAATGCCCTTCTTAGAGCAGAAATCAAAATAACAGAGAGACACGACCATTCTATGGCTGTTGGATATGTAGATCTTGGAGCAGATGCAGCACTTGCTGGAGATTACAAAGATTTGGTTTTCTATAACGATACAGATGCTCCTATTTATATCCAAGGCAAATATAATGGCGGTACTATAACATTCAATATTTACGGACATGATACAAGAAAAGCAGGACACAAGGTTGAGTTCGTAAGTGAGAAGGTCAAGGATATTCCTATTAAAAAGCAGGTTGTCAAGGATCCTTCACAGCCAAGCGGTTATATGGAAGTTAAGGATGAAGGACACGAAGGCCACGTTGCCAAGTTCTTCAAGATTACATACGAGGATGGCAAGGAAGTTAGCAAGGAACTTCTTCACACAAGTAAGTATGCTATGGCTCCTAAGAAGATTATCAAAGGTACTGGTGGCAGCAAAAAAACAGAAGAAGCCACAAAGAAGGATGATAGCGAGAAGGAGACAGAGGAAAAACCGGCAGAAACTGAAAAAAAGAAACATGAAGAAGAATAGGCCTTGTTGCTTGGTATAATATAATAATGAAATGTAAGAAGGCACTGCATTAGTAGTGCCTTTTGTTTATTAAAGGACTGTTATGGAAAAAGTAAAAATCAGCGATAGCGCTGACAGCGTACAATTAAATAATGAATGTGGATATAGTGAGCAGCAGTCTGGCAAGAGCCAATATTCTATCAACCCTAAGTCTAGAAGTTTCATCGAGAGCAACATATTGTTGAACAGCGAGAATACTCTAGAAGGAATGGATATTGTTATGGTCGGTCCAGTCGGTATCAAGCTAGCAGCAGACCTTGTCAAAAACAATGAAGCTCAGCTTCGAACTAGATTTACTTCAAACTTCGTAGACGAGTGCAAAGAGTTGGAAAAGCTGGTTGACATAAAACAGCTAACTACTGAGCTTGTCAAGGTTAACCCGGATTTTTTGTATGCGGTTAGTGAGACTGGTGTTTTTTCTGCCTTATGGGAAATCGGTTATTATTGCAATAAAGGCATGACAATAGACATACCCCAAATCCCGGTCAAACAGGAAATAATCGAGGTGTGCGAGGAATTTGGAGCAGATCCATATACCGGCGATGGAAGAGGAGCTGTGCTTTGTGTGTGCAATAATGCCTCTAATATGGTAGAATATTGTACTAGTAGAGGTTATATGGCTGCAATTATTGGCAGCATTAACAATACTAAGGACAAGATCGCGATTTACGGTGATGAGGAGCGTTATCTTGAACCTAACCGAATACGCTAATTACTAGTTAAAACTAGGAATAATATATGATTAAGAGAGGAGTTTGTTATGAGAGAAGAGATTTTGAGACTTATCGAAAACAACAGCAAAATCGATTTGAAGGAAGCCGCGGTTCTGCTGGGAATGGAAGAGGCGGAGGTCGCCAATGAAATTGCCCAGATGGAAAAAGAAAAAGTTATTTGCGGTTACTATACAATGATTGATTGGGATAAGACTAACGACGATCGAGTAACAGCTCTTATTGAGGTGAGAGTTACACCACAGAGAGGTTCTGGCTTTGACGATATAGCTGACCGCATGATGAGATACGATGAGGTAAAAGCTGTGTACTTAATGTCAGGTGGATTCGACTTTACTCTAATTATTGAGGAGCAAAGCATGAAGGAGATTGCTCAGTTTGTAACAAACAAGCTTTCTACACTTGAATCTATCCTCAATACATCTACTCACTTCATTCTCAAGAAGTACAAGGATTATGGCACAGTTTTGACAGATGAGAAAGAAAGGTTAGTGGTGATGCCATAATGAGAGATCCGTTATCAAATGTAGTAAAAGATATTAAACCTTCGGGTATTAGAAAGTTTTTTGACATAGTTAGTGAGATGAAGGACGCTATTTCACTAGGCGTGGGCGAACCTGATTTTGACACTCCTTGGCACATTCGCGAGGAGGGAATCTACTCACTAGAACGCGGTCAAACTTTTTACACTTCTAATACAGGACTTAAGGAATTAAAAAAAGAAATTGCCAAGTACTTGGAAAGAAAAATAAATGTTGAGTACGACTATGACAGTGAAATAATTGTGACAGTTGGTGGTAGTGAGGCTATCGATATTGCCTGCAGAGCAATGCTTGATCCGGGCGACGAAGTTCTTGTGCCACAGCCTAGTTATGTTTCTTACGTTCCTTGTGTGAAACTAACACACGCTGTTCCGGTTATAATCAACCTTAAGGAAGAAAACCAGTTCCGCCTCACTAAGGAAGAACTATTAGAAAGCATAACTGACAAGACTAAACTTCTTGTTTTGCCTTTCCCTAATAACCCTACAGGCGCTATTATGGAAGAAAAAGATCTAGAAGAAATTGCAAAGATTTGTGTGGAAAAAGACATTTATGTTTTGTCTGACGAAATATATTCAGAGCTCACATACGGAACAGACCATGTTTCCATCGCTTCATTCCCTGGAATGAGAGATAGAACAGTTGTTATCAACGGTTTTTCTAAGGGCTTTGCTATGACAGGTTGGAGACTAGGTTACGCAGCAGCACCTGCCATCATCATGGAGCAGATGCTCAAGATTCATCAGTTCGCAATAATGTGCGCTCCAACAACAAGTCAGTACGCTGCAGTTGATGCATTGCAGCATGGCGAAAAAGATGTTCAACGCATGAGAGAATCTTACAACCAACGCAGAAGATTTCTAATGCACTCCTTCAAGGAAATGGGCATCGACTGCTTCGAGCCTTTCGGCGCATTTTATGTGTTCCCTAACATCAAGAAGTTCGGACTCTCATCTGAAGAGTTTGCAACACGCTTGTTGCAGGAAGAAAAGGTGGCAGTAGTGCCGGGAACAGCTTTTGGCGATTGCGGCGAGGGATTCCTCAGAATTAGCTACGCTTATTCATTGGATAACCTCAAACTAGCACTAAGCAAAATCAAAAGCTTCGTAGACCGACTTAATTAAAAAGTATAAAAAAAGGCAGAGAAAGATGATATCTACCCTCTTTACTGGACAAACCAGTAAGGAGGGTTTTTTATGCGTTACCGTTATGAGTTTAAAAGAAAATGTGTTGTTCTAAAAAATACTTTTCGAATAACACGATTGTTTGTTACGAACAAAAAGAAAAACTTTTAAAAAAATCATTTATATATTGCAAACAAAAAATGTTTCTCGTAGAAAGCATTTAAACAAAGTGAGAGAAATGTTTCTGAAAAAAAGGAACATTCTCGCTTTGTTTAGCTTTATACGAGAAACATTATATGTTTGCAATAAATAATCAATTATTTAAAAAGTATATCTTTTTGTAAAGTAGAAGCCTGTGATTACAGGTGTGTTGTACTTGGCTCCTTTTACCTTTGGAGTAATTTTCAAATAATAGTTAACGTAGTACTTCATTGCCTTGCCCTTAAACTTCTTAATTGTAAGAGTCTTGCCTGGCTTACCGTTTTTAATTTTCTTGAAGCCTTTGTCACGCTTTTTAGAAATTGCTACTTCGTATTTTTTAACACCTTTGATTTTTGGAAGCTTTAGGCGTGCAGCCATTTTGCCTTTAGCCATTTTGATGTTGAATTTTTCGAAAGTGATAAAACCAACTTTTTTTGACCAATCAGTAATCTGTGTATCGTTGTCATCTAGTTCACAGAACTGAGCAGTGTAAGCTGTCTTTTTCTTAAGACCTTTTACTGTTGGTAGTGAAAGACCAGTAGCTGTTGATACAACTTTGCCCTTGTAGTTCATTACACGTACTTCTGTATAGTTGCTACCTGTTCTGATAAGCTGGAAAGTTGCCTCTTTTAAGTTTGAACTTAGCCATGAAACACCGATTGTCTGCTTAGCAGATACTTCCATAGCTGGTGTTACTGCAATTGCTAATGCTAGTGCCAAAGCAACTAGCTTTTTTGTTACTTTTTTCATATTATACCTCCCTCGTATAATATTTTTTGTAAACATATTTTATGTTTCATTTTCTATCGATTATCCTAATGGTAAAATATCTTTAGTAGATATTTAGCAAAGGTACGTA
>CACYHD010000036.1 GCA_902774125.1 uncultured Lachnospiraceae bacterium | reverse complement strand
ATACAAAAATCTGCAACATCCAAAAGTTTTTGATAACAGGACTTCCTGTTCTTTGTCGGGGTATATTCTGAACTTGTATGCTTTGTTTCTTTTACTTCCGCTCATTTCTTTCCCCCCTGACTTTCGATTTACTGTCTGATTATATTATACCATTATTCCCGCTATCGAACAAGTGTTCTATTTTCTATTTTTCATCTTTTTGCAATTCATCTCACCACCTATAGAGGAGGGAGAATTCTTGCTATAATTTGTTAAAAATAAATTAGATTAGTTTTTTATAGAAAAACTTCAAAGTGATCTTTTCTAGCTCTAGCGATTAGCACAATCTTGTTTTCTCTGGCGTATTCGATTGACTTATCAGTCGGAACGGCTTTGGCAACCAACACTCTAATGCCAGCCTGGTCAGCCTTTGTAATCATATCTAACGGAACACGCCCTGATGTATAGACGATGCAATCCTTGCTTTCTATGCCATTCATTAACATATAGCCGATGCACTTGTCCAATGCGTTGTGGCGACTAATATCCTCGCAGCCCCAAACAGTTTTTCCACCCACACTTATATAGCAGCTATGTGCCGATCTAGTGACACCGTGAAGGTCTCCACCATCTTCAAAACTACCTATTATTTCGAAGATATCTTCTGGTGAAAAAGTATTGTAATTATCACGATTGTATGTTGGTGTCTTGACCTCGTTCTGTTTCAAAACCAAATCAGCCACTATGTCAGGCCTAAATTTATCAATAGTTTTATTACCCGACTCTCCTTGGTCACTATTTTTTGCATATGGCTCTGCACTTTTAACATTATCAAACTCACTTATAGTTATATCTTCCACATCGCCATAAGACCCAATAATCCCCTCGCAAAAAAGTCTTCCAACAATCAGTTCTTTAAGAGCTGTGTTGGTGCAAACAATCGTAAGCTTCTTACCACACACGTTAAGCTGAAGATGCGTTTCCTTTAAAAGTGACTGCTCGCATTCTCGTGTCTCACCGTCTGGCATAATCATTTTTGTTTTTACCCTAAAAATATTTTGCATTATTTTTACTCCTCAAAAGTCATAATAATCCGGCACTCCCTTAAAACCTGATAATTATTATCCATCTACCTCACCTCTCAAAATATCAATGCCGTGTCCAAGTGCCGGTAAAACAAACTCCACGCACTCCTTAACTGCCTTCGGACTTCCAGGTAGATTTATTATAATAGTTCGTTTTCTAATAACTGATTCTGCCCTGCTAAGCATAGCTTTAGGTGTAATCTCTAGACTGTAATTTCTAATAGCCTGACTTATTCCCGGAACGTTGCGCTCGCCAACTCTAATTGTCGCCTCTGGCACACTATCCCTTACTGAAAACCCAGTTCCTCCTGTTGTAAAAATCACATCCGGACATTCATTATCAGCAATGTCCTTCAACTTCTCATATATCACATTTTCGTCGTCGCTTAGAAGGTCATAACTTATAACATCATAACCATTCTCCACGAGAGTATTTTTTAACAACGGTCCGCTAACGTCATCTCTAACTCCCGCATAGCACCTGTCACTAGCTGTAATAACTGCTGCTGTGTGCTTTCTCGGGATCACTTTCATCTCATCTCCGACAGCAATCTCGCCGCCACGAACAACCTTGGCAAAAACACCTTCTCTAGGCATAATGCAATCGCCTGCCACTTGTCTTATGTTACAACCCTCATGACATGTTTTGCCTATCTGAGTTATTTCTAATATTACATCCCCGCAACTAAACCTTGTTCCTATCGCACATTTTTTAAAGTCAAAACCGCTGACTAACAAATTCTCGCCAAAAACACCCGGACCTATTTCAATGTCCACTTTGTTGTTAAAAGCTTCTTCTATCTCATACGACAAGAGACTAACCTGTCTTCCGCTGCCTGCATGGGCATCATTTTCCACGCCAAAATTTTCAATTAACTTGGCTTTTCCTACATTCTTTTTGACTGTTCCCTTCTCAGGGCTAATACAAACTGCTTTTACTATGCCCATTTTAACCTCCTATTTGGAACATATTAGTATGTCCCGCATCTTTCATCATATTATGTTCTTTCGGTTTTTTTGCAATGCCTTCTCTTATAGTTTGGAGTATTGTTTCGTCACTGCTACCATTTCTTAGCATTGTTCTAAGCTCCACCCCTATGTCGTGATGAAGACATAGTTTTATCATTCCTGTAGAAGTAAGTCTCACTCTATTGCAATACTCGCAAAAAACATTGCTAATAGGACTTATCATTCCTATGCGTCCCTGGTAACCTTCTACGCTGTAATAAACAGATGGGCCTTTCAAACCTTCCTGCTCATTTACTTTCTTCATAGTTCCAAGATGCTTCTCTAACTCTATCTTTACTTCTTCATTAGAAATGCTTACATATTTTTTGCCGCAACTTGTAGGCATCAATTCAATAAATCTAACATCAACGTTTTTGTCTTGCGCCAACTGTGCTATACGTACTAATTGGTCATCATTAATCCCTTTAATCGGAACACAATTAATTTTGGGATTAAGCCCCATAGTATACGCCACGTCGATTCCATTAAGCACATAATCTAACATATCCTGACCCGTGAGTTCGCGGTATCCGTCTCGGTCTAGTGTATCAAGACTTATATTGACATCATCTAGTCCTGCATCAATGAGCTCACCGGCATATTGTCCTAGCATAGTGCCATTTGTTGTAAGAGATACTCTCTCAATTCCATCTATTCGCTTGATATCTGAAATAAGCTTACAAATGTTTTTGCGAACTAGCGGCTCTCCGCCTGTAAGTCTAACTCTTCTGACACCCTCTCTTGCAAGAATCTTTACAACTCTTCCAATCTCCTCTAATGTCAATATATCCTTATGGCACAAATGCTTCACGCCGTATTCTGGCATACAATACTTGCACCTTAGATTACACTTGTCAGTCAAAGATATTCTTAGATATTCAATTGCTCTGTTATAACTATCCTTCATAATTTATCTTTCTAGTACAATTAGCTTAGAACAATCAAGTTTGAGAAAAAACTCCTTATTCTGTACTTCATCTTTAAGTTTCTGCCACTTGTCCTTTGATACAATCCATGTCAAAAGCGAATCGTGACTTCTACAACTATTATCTACTTGTCTCAAACAAATATTAACCGAAAACGTATCTTCTATCACTCTCGTCACACGACATCTCAATACATCACACTTTTCATCCTTCTCTACAAGTTCAAAGTAATGAGCTCTATAGCCTACGTAATTAGGTGTAATTTCACATTCCGGAATTGTAATGTTTATTCCCCAATCTTCGGCATAATACATGTCATCCTTTTTTACAATCTTTGATATGTTTTTGCATCCGGTAAGCCTTGTGGCCGTAACACTTTTAGGATCTTCAAAAAAATCTTTTTTGGCCTGGACATCAATAAGCGATCCCTGTTCCATAATGCCTATTCTGTTCGCTAGGCGATATACCTCGTTGCGGTCATGGCTAACCATAATTACCGGCCCCTGAAAACTAATTGTCACATCATATATTTCCTGCTCGATTCTATACTTGAGATAATTGTCTAAAGCAGAAAACGGCTCATCAAGCATAATAATCTCGGGCTCAGTAATAAGCATTCTTGCAATTGCTGTTCGCTGACTTTGGCCGCCGGAAATTTGGTTGGGTTTAAGGTTCTCTACTGACTCTAATTCCATGCGACGTATCATCTGATCAACCTGATCGTTGTCCCTCGCAGCAACCGCAATATTTTCTCGCACTGTCATATTAGGAAACAGCGCATAGTCCTGGAACAAAAAACCGATTTTTCTTTTTCTAGCCGGCACGTTAATGCCCTTACTAGAATCAAAAAGAACACGGTCCCCGAGAACAATTCTTCCCTCATCCGGAGTCTCCACTCCTGCAATGCACTTGAGTGTCATTGTTTTGCCGCTGCCACTCGCTCCTAATATAGCCAAAAAGTCATTATCTATGGCAAAGTTTACTTCAAGGAGAAAGTTGCCTAGTTTTTTTCTAATATCAACCTCTAGTCTCATTTCTTCCTCCTTCCAAAACTCTGTGTGAAAAGATTCATA
Source organism: uncultured Lachnospiraceae bacterium (assembly GCA_902774125.1). GTDB lineage: Bacteria > Bacillota > Clostridia > Lachnospirales > Lachnospiraceae > Eubacterium_G. Next base: position 13,435 of record CACYHD010000036.1, on the reverse strand, counting down.
AGAATGAGAATTGTAACAGAAAAGGCCACAATTATGCCGACCCAGACGTATGCTTTCTCTCTGTTGCCGCTTTGCATAAAACTGTATATAGCCACAGACATTGTTCGTGTCTTACCCGGAATATTTCCAGCCACCATTATTGTCGCGCCAAACTCTCCTAGCGCCCTTGCAAAGCTTAGTACTGTAGCTGCAGCTATGCCAGGCCACGCATTAGGAACAACAACCTTTCTGAAAATCTTCCATTCTCCCATTCCCAAAGTTCTACCTACAGCAATCAAGTTAGGATCAACTTGATCAATAGCGCCTCTTGTGCTTCTGTACATAATAGGAAATGAAACTATTGTGGAGGCTATTATTCCACCCCATACAGTAAATATCACATCTATTCCAATGCTACCTAGTGCCTTTCCAATGAAAGAATTGCTTCCCATTGCAATCAAGACAAGAAAGCCTACTACAGTCGGAGGTAGCACTAGTGGAATAGACATAATGCTATCCACTATTGCTTTGCCTCTTTTCATATTTGATACAGCTCTAGCTACAATAATTCCTAATACAAAAGTTATTATTGTAGCTCCTGCTGCTATTTTTAGAGATATCCACAAAGGAGATAAATCCATCATTCTACTCCTTACTTACTTTCATAAAATCCATATTTTTTAAAGATTGCCATACCTTCTTCTGATGCCATAAAATCCATCAATTCCTTAACTTTATCCTTGTTGTCAGATTTCTTCAACGCACCGATAGGATAAATAATGTCGTCGCAAAGTCCCTTTCTAGCTGTGTCCTTTATAAAAACCTTATCGCTAGACTTAGCGTCTGTCTCATATACAAGACCGCAATCTACTTCACCTGATTCTACCCAAGCCAAAACTGTTCTTACATCAGTACCCATATTGACTTTCTTTTCAACCTTGTCCCAAATTTTGAGGCTTTCAAAAACTTGCTTAGCATACTTACCTGCTGGCACAGATTCAGGATTACCGATTCCGATAAGTTTAACATCAGACTTAGTTAAATCTTTCAATGATTTAACTTTGTTTTGAACCTTAGATGTTATCAAAACAATTTTGTTTTCTAGTAGATTTTTAACAGAGTCCTTTTCGATAAACTTTTTGTCAGCTAGTGTATTCATCTGATCTAATGAAGCTGACATAAACATATCAGCCTTGATGCCTTCCTCGATTTGAGTTTGAAGAGCACCTGAGCTTCCATATGAGAAATTCAAAACAACATCATGCTTCTTCTCATATGTCTTTTTGATTTCATCGCATACATCCGTAAGAGACGCTGCTGCTAGAATAGTTAACTCTGTCTTTTCAGTCTTTTTTTCACTATTTCCACATCCTACAAAAGTTACAGTCATTGCAATACTTAATATTGCTACTAATAATTTATTTAATTTCATTTTTATACCTCTCTAATATAATGGCCGCTCTTGCCGCCATCTTTTTCTTCTAATCTTATATCACTTATTACCATTGTCTTATCTATTGCTTTGCACATATCATATATTGTTAACAAGGCTGTGCTAACACCAGTTAGAGCCTCCATCTCAGCGCCAGTCTTACCTGTAAGCTTAATAGTGCAAAAACACTTAATAATGTTTTGGTCTCTATCAATCTCAAAGTCTATTCCAACCTTGTTCAAAAGAAGTGTATGACAAAGTGGAATAAGCTCAGGTGTTTTTTTGGCCGCCATAATGCCGGCTATTCTTGCAGTTGCAAGCACATCGCCTTTTGATACTTGATTATTAACAATCGCCTCAATGACATTGCTTCCTACACTTATGCTTCCGGAAGCCACTGCCATTCTTTTTGTGACATCCTTGTTTGTTATATCTACCATAGAGGCATTTCCGTTGCTATCTATATGTGTTAATTCACTCATATACTACTCCTATCTTCCAAAACCACAATTAGGGAAGTGACATATGTCGCAATTGAGACACAAGCCTCCTTCTCCATAACTACTTATATCCTCTGACTCTAACTTCTCCCCTGCAATCAATCTAGGAAGAACGAGGTCAAAAACAGTTCGTCTGGCATACATTACGCAGCCAGGTAAACCAAGAACAGGAATTTCCTTGCCCTGTTTATTATAGTAGGCCAAAAGAAACATTGCTCCGGGAAGTGTAGGCGCTCCGTACGTCACAACTCTAGCACCTGTATCACTTATAGCTCCTGGTGTTTGGTCATCAGGATCTACACTCATTCCACCGCTACAAAGAACGATATCCGCACCCTGCTCAATCCAATCTTCAATAGCATTTGTTATAGCCGCCTTGTCATCGTCAACAATAGTCTGCCCCATAAAGCAACTGTCATACTCTGACATTTTGGTTTGCAGAACAGGACCAAAGGCATCCTTAATAATTCCTTTGTAAACTTCACTACCTGTAGTGACTATTCCATAGTTAATTTTTTCAAAAGGCTTTATTGTCAAAATCGAATTATCACCAACAATATCTTGAGCCTTTTTCATTTTTTCCTTGGATATTACAAGAGGAATAATTCTAGTTCCTGCAATCTTGTCTCCCTTTTTTACTACTCTATTACCGGGTATAGTAGCAATCATCATCTCTCCTAGAGAGTTGACTTGGTTTAAAAGTTCTGTATTAACCTTGAGCAAACCTGATTGTGCAGCAAATATTTCTATTTTGCCCTCTGATGGCTCAGAAAACTCCATGTTCTTCTCACCATTAATACACATATCCTTGAGTAAAAATGCCCCATCGTTTTCGTGAAGCATATCATCATTGTTTTCCCACACATAAAGATGTTCCTTGCCTACTGACAGCAAAACATCTATATCATCTTCTCTGACAATATGTCCCTTTTTAAAAACAGGTCCCTTTTTTTTCCCAGGTATTATTTGTGTTATATCATGGCAGAGAACATGCCCTACTGCCTCTTTGGTATTTACTAACTTCATTATTGCTCCTAATCAATCAAACCCCAATATTTTTTTATGCACAAAAAAATTCCCGAAATATCATTGATGTTATACACATCACAATCTGCATCTAGGGAATCATATGTTGCTATACATATCAAGTTGTCACAAACACTTTCAGGATGTACTTCTTTTTTGACAATTTCCACCTTTGGAAACTTGCTTTTTTTGAAGCCTTCCAAAATTATTACATCAGGGCTAACATCGCTCTTAATTCTCTCAATCAATGTCTCCACCTGAGTCTGGCATTTAGTATTGAGAACGAATCTGCTATCTGTCAGCGCCCCGGAGCTTACTACCCCCGCCTTGAGAAAGCGATACGTATCCGTCCCCTCAACATCTTCCCAAACATCATGTCCGTCATGCTTGATAGTTGCAACACTCAGTCCATCTTTAATGAACTCGTTAATTAACTTTTCTATAAGTCCTGTCTTACCAGTGTTTTTGTATCCACTAACAGCAAAACACAAAGGCTTAATAGCCTCTATATATTCATCTTTAGTATTGATGTTTTTGACAACCTTAGCGTCAAAAACAGTATAATCCAAATCTATATACTTAGTTCTCGCATTGCTTATAATTCCATACAGCTTATATTGGCCCTTGGCTATCAAATCCTCTATTAACGGAAGTAGCTTCTTGGAATAAATAGCACAAAGTGGCTGCATACGCTTGCCGTCGTGAATAATGTAGCAGTCATAGTCTGAGCTAATGTATCCAGACATATACTCAACTAATTCCTTAGTTATAAATGGCATATCAGCAGCGCAGACAAAAACATAATCATTATCTGCCTCAATTAGCACTTGCCTAATACCTTCTATCGGTCCAATATCACTATGTTGGTCGTAAACAACTTTTGAGGAAAATTCTTCGTAGACACCTTTTTCTGCAGCCGAAATAATAGGAGTGTTTATTGCTCCTAGTTCTCTCGTAAGCCTTTTTATAATTGACTCATTATTAATTTGTAGTAGGGCTTTGTTCTGGCCCATTCTGCTGCTCTTGCCACCAGCCAAAATGCCGATGGAAAGGTTGTTACGTTGTTTCATAGTTATTCCTTATTTTATTATTAATATATCTGCTTCATCCCCTGCACTATATGTTCTGTTCTCATCAACCAAAACATAACAATTGCAATCATACATATTGCTTATAACCGAAGACTTATTAACCTTAGACAGAAAAACTTGGTCATTATCTAATCTGGCTCTTAAAAATCTTTTTGTCTTTTCTTTTTTAGGATAATCATCTGCCAAACTCGCCTTGGCCCACAGGCTTTTGAAGCTCGAGTTTCCAGTTATATGCGCCAAGAGATCCCAAAAATAATAATCAAAATTGCAAAGAGCTGCGTACGGATTACCGGAAAGACTCAATATGATTGTTCCGCCTAATACGCTGCCCATAGTCGGTGTTCCCGGTTTAATATTAGCTCGATAAAAAAGCTTTGTTGCACCAATAGAATCAAGTACATCAGGGATCAAATCTTTTTTGCCTACGCTTGCTCCTCCGGTTGTAATAACAATATGGCAGCTCTCGCTCATTTCTGTAATCGTTCTCGCAATAAGGTCAGCGTCATCAGAACATATCGCCACCTTAGTCTTGATATCGTATTTGTTAAGATTGGCCTGAAGCATATAAGAAATGCTGCTATATATTTGGCCAGGTTTGGGTTCCTCTTGTAGGCTAACAAGCTCTGACCCTGTACAAATAACTCCTACAACGGGCTGAGGTTCCACCTTAATTTTTTCAATACCTAGACTTGCCAAAACACCAATATGCGACCTTGTTATTAATGTGCCAGGGCTTATAACAGTTTCATTAACTGCAATGTCTTCTCCAACTTTACAATAATTGACATATGGCTCGATATTAGTATATACGGAAACAATATCTTCTCTGTAATCAGTATCCTCCTGCTTAATTACAGCATCGTATCCTTCCGGCACGAGCGCTCCTGTCATAACCCTCACAGCGGTTCCTTGTTCGTATCTTATCTGCTTGTAATCGCCTGCCAAAAGTTCATCAACCACCTTAAGACTTACTGGATTATCCTTGCTTGCAGTTTGAACATCACTAGACTTTACTGCATAGCCATCCATAGCAGACTTAGGAAAATTAGGTACAGAAAAAGGAGATGTTATAGTCTCCGCACATATTCTCCCTAGTGCATTTACTATAACAATCTCTTCTTTCTCCCCCTTTATAGGGGTTGCATTATTAATAATTAGTTTTTTGGCTTCGTTAATTTCCATTTATTGTTCCTATAGTTTTTATTTTTTGGCAATGTTTACAGCACAAACCTTGTATTCTGGAATTCTTGCGAACTCATCTAATGCCGCATTAGTTAGTTCATTGACAGGTGAATCAGGGAAGTGGAATGGCATCCATGTCTCGCCCTCAGAAACCTTGCGACCAACTCTGGCTGTTGCTGTAATCTCGCCTCTTCGGCTACTAACCTTAATTCGCTCTCCGTTAGCAATTCCCAATCTATCAGCATCCTTGTAGTTAACTTCAATAAATCCTTCGCTTGATATATCCATCAAACCTTGTGATCTTGTAGTCATAGCACCCGCATTGTAATGATACAATATACGTCCTGTAGTCAAAACAAATGGGTAATCATCATCAGGCAACTCCTGAGACGGAACAAACTTAGCAGGATAGAACAACGCTCTTCCTCTAACTGGTCCATTGGCGTGCATAATGTATGTTCCCTTATGGTCCTTAGATGTACAAGGCCACTGAAGTGACTCGCCGCTATCTAATCTCGCATGTGATATTCCACCAAAACTTGGAGTTACAGATGCGATCTCATCCATAATCTCTGCTGCTGTCACTTGTTTTTGTGGATATCCCATTGCATTCATAAGGTCAATTAGAATATCTGTATCAAGTCTCATATCTCCATCCAGTTTAACAGCCTGACGGATTCTCTGAACTCGGCGCTCAGTGTTAGTAAATGTTCCCTCTTTTTCTGCATAGCTTACAGCAGGAAGAATTACATCGGCATACTTTGCAGTCTTAGTCATAAACAAATCCTGTATAACAAAAAACTCTAAGCTCTCAAGCGCCTTAATTATATGAGTTGTATCCGGGTCAGAGACAACTGGGTCCTCACCACAAATATACAATCCTTTTATATCTCCATTAATTGCAGCCGGGAAAACATCCGTAGCTTTAAGTCCAGGTTTAGGACTTAGCTCTACTCCCCATGCCTTCTCAAACTTAGCTCTTACCTCATCGTTATCCACCTTCTGATATCCTGGATAATCTGTAGGCATAGCACCCATATCGCAGGCACCTTGAACATTGTTTTGGCCACGAAGTGGATTGACGCCGCAGCCACTCTTTCCAAGCTTACCTGTTAGAAGTGCCATATTAGACATACTCATAACGCCCTCAGTACCGGTTGAGTGCTCAGTGACACCTAGACAGTAAATAATAGGTGACTTGCTAGCACTTGCATACATTCTAGCTGCCTCAATAAGCATATCCTTATCTATGTGACAAATCTCTGCCACTTTTTCAGGAGTGTAATCCTTGACCAACTCCTTGATTTTGTCGTAATCTTCTGTGTAATTATCAATGAATTCCTGGTCAACTAACCCCTCGTTAATAATCACATTCATCATACCGTTAGCGAATGCAACGTTTGTACCCGGACGGAGTTTAAGATGAATATCAGCATACTGAGTAAGTCCAATATTTCTTGGGTCAACTACAATAAGCTTAGTGTTACCGTACTTGACTGCCTGTCTAATCTGCATTCCTACAACCGGATGCGCCTCCTCAGGGTTAGAACCGACTAACAAAATGCAATCCACATCATGAGTGATGTCATATATCGGATTAGTCATAGCACCGGAACCCAAAGTCTTAGCAAGACCTGCAACAGTCGCTGAGTGACAAACTCTAGCACAGTTGTCTGTATTATTAGTTCCAAAACATGTTCTTACCATTTTTTGGACCATGTATATATCTTCGTTGGCTGATCTAGAGCAGGCAAAACCAGCAAGAGAATCGCCGCCGTACTTGGCCTTAAGTTCCATAAACTTATCAGCTGTGTACTTGATAGCCTCTTCCCAAGTAGCCTCCTCGAACTCACCAGTCTCTTTGTTTTTGATCAAAGGTGTTTTGATTCTGTCCTCTGAGTGAACGAAGTCAAAACTGCCACTTCTACCTTTTACGCAAAGTAGGCCATGATTAGATGGACCATCTGCCGCCTCTACATCAACTATCTTGTTGTCCTTCACAACCAAATAGTACTGGCAACCTGTAGCACAGTGTGGGCATGTTGTAAGAACCTTTTTGACTTCCCACTCTCTGTAGTTATGGCGACGCTTAAGTGTAAGTGCTCCTGTTGGACAAGCCGCTGTACAGTTGCCACAAGATTCGCACTTTGTTTTTTTCCAATTAGGACCAAAAGGTGCGTCTACAATATGATGCACTCCTGTACGCCCGTTGCGAAGCGCTCCATTAACCGCCTCTAATCCACATGCTGCGATACATCTTTGGCAGTGAATACATTTGGATGGATCGTAAGTAATGTAAGGATTATCAGCTAACAAAGGCTGCTTGCTTTCTATCTCAGTTCTAGAGCCCTCATACTTAGTTTCTTCTACGTCAAAATCATTGCAAAGTTTTTGCAACTTACATACACCGTTTTTAGGGCATGCCATGCAATCAACTGTGTGATTCGATAGAATCAGCTCAAGCATTTCCTTGCGATAAGATTCTAATCTGGCGTTGTTTGTTGTGACAACCATTCCGTCTTTAAGAATAGTTTTGCAAGCCGCAAAAAGTTGGTCGTATCCTTCTATCTCAACCATACACATTCTACATGAGCCGATATCACTAACGTTCTCTAAGTAACAAAGTGTAGGTACACTAATATTGTTAGCTCTACAAGCATCCAGAATTGTTGTGTTGCTTTCTACTTCTATTTTTTTATTATCAATAACAACATTAATCATTAGTCCCTACCTCCTCGCATTGCGCCACAACCGTAGTGATCGCATCTTAGACATCTGCCGGATTCTCTGTCTGCTTCTTCCGGTGTCATAGGAACCTCCACATGCAAGAAGTCTGTTCTACGTTGGAAAGGATTGCGTTCCTCTATCTCTGCTCTTCCTGTTGGAATGCACTTGTTAGGCATAGCAGATGGGGCTTCAATACCAAAATTGATTTTATGATGGTATCCCAGATACTCATCAATATTGTATGCTGCCACCTGACCTGCTGCTATTGCATTAATTGCTGTTGATGGGCCTGTAACACAGTCACCACCGGAAAAAACACCGTCAACATTTTGGACAACACATTTGGTATCTGCTAGTATTTTGCCTTTTTCAACCGGGATGCCAGCCTCCTCAAAAGCTTTGACATCACATCTTTGTCCTACGCCCAAAATAACAAGATTGCACTCATATCTGTATGGGTACGCACTAGAATTCTCTGTTTTTACAAATCCGAACTCGTCATACTCGCCAACTATTACCGGCTGGATCCACACGGAGTTAACAGTACCTTTGTTGTTTTTGTCTTCCTCAAAATGTAAGAAATTCTGCAATGTCTGGAATCTTACACCTTCTTCCTTAGCGCTTTCAATTTCACTTTCAAGAGCTGTATAGTCGTCACGCTTTCTTGTAAATACTGTTACTTTGTGACTACCTAGTCTAATGGCTGTTCTAGCTGCATCCATTGCGACATTTCCGCCACCGATTAGCACAACGCTCTTTTCTGTCAAATCCATTTCGTTGCCATCGGCTATTTCCTGCAAAAAGTCAGCTGCCGGAATTACATTGCTGGCATCTGCGTTTTCCACAGGTATTCTATTACCAATCTGAGCGCCAAGTCCAAGATATACTGCATCAAACTTTTCCTTAAACTCTTCTACTGAAATATCTCGTCCAATCTTAGTGTTGAGATGCACTTCAATATCGCCACAATTAAGTATGGCGTTAATGTCCTCGTCTAGCTTGGCTTTAGGAAGTCTATATTCTGGAATGCCGTATCTTAGCATGCCGCCTAGTTTTTCGTGCTCGTCAAAAATTTCAACCTTATGTCCCATTAGAGCAAGATAATATGCCGCTGTAAGTCCAGCAGGGCCTCCACCTACAATTCCGATTTTGCGGCCAGTAGAAACGTTAGCCTTAGGTGTACTTACCTGATCAGCCGGAATTTGGTCAACTGCATATTTTTTCAAACCTCTAATGTTGATTGGTTGATCTACTATACTTCTTCTGCATCGTTTTTCGCAAGGATGCTCGCATACATAAGCACACGCTGTAGGGAATGGATTCTTCTTGCGAATCATATTGATGGCCCCCGGATAATCGTGTTCATGTATTAGCGCAACATAACCTGGCACATCTACATGCGCCGGACAAAGTGTTAAGCATGGAACTGTCTGTGTGACATTTTCAACACACTTGCGATACTTAATGTGACTCTCATACTCATCTGCAAACTCTTTGAGAGAATCCAAAACAGTATTAGCAGCCACAACGCCAACAGCACAATCTGCAGTCTGCGCAATCATAACGCACAAGTCCTCGAGCTTTTGCAATGTTTCCATTGTTGCATCGCCGGACAAAATAGAATCAAGCATACGCTCTGCTTCTACCAGACCGTCTCTACAAGGTATACACTTGCCGCAACTTTGATTCATTGACATCTGCAAGATTGATCTGTACATAACAAGCGGACACATACCTGGTGGGTATGATGTCATTCTCGTCTTAAATTTGTTTAGAACAACCTCCATTCGGTCGTTCATATTTCCCTTTTTGGCTAATTCTCTTCCCATAATTTTCACCAACCTATTTCCGAATAATCTATTATCTATTTTAACATATTTATCGGATATATTGTGCAAATTATGGCACAAAAAAAGATTTGTCTACTATTTTTTTGCAGACAAATCTTTTATATGTTTATTAATTTTATTTTTTCACAAAATATTTTTTTTCTTGAATGCCGTATGCGCGAACCTCATCAATATACATGTAATCTTCATATGTACTTATATTACCTTCTGTAGCAACTTGAGTCCATTTCTCTGGATTGATTGGATTTGTTTGTAGAAATGTCCTATCAATATCAGCACTAAGAAGCAATCCGAAAGGCTTATTAAATGGCCAGTAATTAACACTTTGAACAAGCTGATCAACTTCACCATAATCAGCCAAGTTGTATTCATATGTTTTTTTGCCATCTATAAAGAACTCAATTCGTAAGTTTCCCCACTCGATTGAGTATGTGTGATATGCGCTGTCACTAGTTGGTACCGTGGTAGTTCCGTACTTGAATTCTTGCGCGGAAGGCAAGTTATTATTTCTATACGTTTGAACACACTGCATTATATCATTAGGTCTATTAAAACCTCTTTCAAACAAATCGATTTCTCCATCTAACGGCCATGCGCATGTTGGTCCACTAATCATAAATGCATAAGGATTAATACCACTTCCCTTTGGCAGTTTTGCTACAACATCAATTTTGTTGTACTTAAATTCTTTTTTACCTCTAGTACTCATTCGTACAGACTTGCCTGAACCTGCAACATATTCATTAGATTCTTCATCCCACTTAATTGATGGTTTGAGAACAAGCGCACCGTCTTTTATCTCGTAGCCATCAGCATCATATATTGGTGGATCTGAAGCATATCCTGTTTCCTTAATGTCATTACTGCTCCAAACGGCTGTATCTAATTCCTTGCCTTCAAAACTATCATAGAACTCAAGAACATATGTCTTTTTATTATATTCTTTAATCTTGGCGTTTGCTAGAACTTTGACTTTGATAGTTTTTTTGCTTTTGCCTACTTTTACAGTAATCTTAGCGCTACCTTTTTTAAGTGCCTTAACTATAATTTTTGTTTTGTTTTTCTTCTTTTTGATTTTTTTGATTTTTACTATTTTTTTGTTAGATGAAGTAGCCTTAGCCTTATTCTTCACCACAATTGTGCTTGTTTGACCAACTCGGATAGTAATTTTTTTTGCCGATAATATTTTTACAGCCGCATTGACATTAACATTCCAACCCAACATCATTCCCGCAGTTAGTGCAATGCACAAAAATAAAGTAATTATTCTTCTAGTCGTTTTCATAACTCATACCCCTTTCCCGAAAACAAATTCATCCGTTTTATTATAACACACTACCTTGAAAAAAATAGTGTTTTTTGCTACTATTTATAATGTTATTTTTACTTATTTAATGTAAGTAAAGCTTAAAAATTTATGAAAGGAAAAGTTTGACTAATACTAGTCAAATAAACAAAGTATTATGGTATGCAAAACTTTTGATGATTTGTTACAAAAAGCATCATCATGCTCAGTTAAAAAAGTTGCTGTAGCATGTGCACAGGACGATGCAGTATTAGAAGCTGTTAAGGCAGCAAAAGACAGAAATATCGCAGACGCTATTCTAGTAGGTGACAAAGCAAAAATCACTACTATCGCTAACGTTCTAAAGATGAATCTTTCAGATTACGAGATTATCGACGTAGTTGATCCAGTAGAAGCTGCTCACACAGCAGTTAAGCTTGTACACGACGGCAAGGCTGATATGTACATGAAGGGACTTATTGATACTAAATCATTCCTAAAGAGCGTTCTAGATAAGGAAGTTGGTCTTAGAACTGACAAGACTCTTTCACACGTTTGTGTATTCGATATTGAAGGTTATGATAGACTTCTTTTCCTATCAGACGTTGCCTTCATTCCATATCCAGACCTAGAGACTAAGGCTAACATCATCAGAAACACTGTTGAAATCGCTCACGCTTGCGGTCTTGAGAATCCAAAGGTTGCACCAGTTGCTGCTGTTGAGGTTGTTAACCCTAAGATGCCTGCAACAGTTGATGCTGATGAGCTAACTAAGATGAACGAAGCTGGAGACATCACAGGATGTATCGTTGATGGACCTCTTGCTCTTGACCTAGCACTTGAACCAGAAGCTGCATACCACAAAGGTACTACAGATAGAAAAATCGTTGGCGATGCTGACGTAATCCTTTTCCCAGACATCCAGGCTGGTAACATCACATATAAGTGTCTTGTTCACACAGCTAACTGCCAGAACGGTAACATCCTAACAGGTACTAAAGCTCCTGTTATTCTTACATCACGTTCAGATGATTTTGAGACAAAGGTTAACTCAATTGCACTTGCTGCAGTTGTTGCAGAAGAAATGTAATTATTGATAGCCTGCTAATTGCAGGCTATTGTTTTATTTTACGGCCTACGGCCAAAAACAAAAAGGAGATAGATTATGAGTTACAAAATTTTAATTATCAACCCAGGTTCTACTTCTACTAAGATTGGTGTTTTTGAAGACGAAACACAGCTTATGGAAGAGACATTACGTCACACTACAGAAGAGATTGCTCAGTATGCAACAATCTACGATCAGAAAGACTTCAGAAAGAACGTTATTTTAGACGTTCTCAAAGATAAAAACGTTGACCTTAACGACATCGATGTTGTTGTAGGTCGTGGTGGTCTTCTAAAACCTATTCCAGGTGGTACATATGCTACTACTCCAGAACTTCTAGAGGACTTAAAGATTGGTAAGCAGGGACAGCACGCTTCAAACCTAGGTGGTATACTAGCAAGCGAGATTGCTGCAGAGATTGATGTTCCTTCATACATCGTTGACCCTGTAGTAGTTGATGAGCTACAGGACGTAGCTAGACTATCAGGTCATCCACTAATGGACAGAATCTCAATCTTCCACGCACTTAACCAGAAAGCTGTTGCTAAGAGATTTGCTAAGGAATCTGGCAAAGCTTACGAAGACCTAAACCTAATCGTTGTACACATGGGTGGCGGTGTTTCAGTTGGTGCTCACAAAAACGGTCAGATTATCGACGTAGCTAACGCTCTAGACGGTGACGGTCCTTTCTCTCCAGAGAGATCAGGTGGACTTCCATCAGGTGCTCTTATGAAGCTATGCTTTAGCGGTAAGTACACTCAGGAAGAAGTTGCCAAGATGATTAACGGTAACGGTGGTTTTAACGCATACGTTGGAACTAACGATATGAGAGATCTTAACAAGCTTGCAGAAAAAGATGAGAAAGCTGCGCTAGTAAGAGAAGCTTTCCATTATCAGTTAGCTAAGGAAATCGGTTCTATGGCTGTTGTTCTAGACGGCAAGGTAGATCAGATTATCCTAACAGGTGGTATTGCATACAACGCTGTTACTCAGGAATACTTCAAAGAGCATGTTGGTTTCCTAGGAGACATCACAGTATATCCTGGCGAAGACGAGCTACTAGCTCTAGCTCAAGGAGCTCTTAGAGTAATGACTGGCGAAGAAGAAGCTAAGATTTACTAAAATAAACTTTTGATATAAATCGAGTAGGAGGGAGATTTAATTAATCTCCCGACCTCTCACACCACCGTGCGTACGGTTCCGTACACGGCGGTTCAATCAACTTAACAAGTAACACACCTTTCGGTGTAGTAAT
>CACYHD010000035.1 GCA_902774125.1 uncultured Lachnospiraceae bacterium | reverse complement strand
CAATTAGTGTTCATTTTCAAATTTGGTATCACATTTTCAACACATTTTCACCGCAAACTCTTATGCCTTATAAGTATACAAAAACATTATAGATTTACCTCATCTTCTTTTCTCTCCAGCGCTACAGCCAATATTGGTAGCCCGTATAAGATGCCGAAGAATAGTACTTCACCTATGTAACCTAGTAAAAGATCTTTAATACCAATACTGCCAACAATCAATGTATATGCCAAATTCGCAACAAGGTATACAACCATTCCTCCGAAGCATATTCCAAAAGTAACTATTGGATTAACTTTGTTAAAAAAGAATAACAGTAACACGACAGCTATAGCTATAACAATAACATAATCAATGACCATTGTAACTATCGCGCCAACCTGCAAGTATTTGAACGATGCTCTGTCCAAAACTATCTGAATAATAAAACTTGCAATCGTAGCAACTTGCACGCCTAATAGTCCCACGATTGAAAACTTAGTAACTTTTGCAAAAATACCAGCTATTAAAAAGGCAACTATTGTTACATACCCTAATACTGTAATTATCTGTGTTACTTTGTATGGCATTGCTAACTGATACATAGAGTCAGTAAACAATCTGTATGTGTTAATAACTAATCTAATAGTCAAAAACAAAACTAATACCACTCCAATCAAGTTAACTGCCATTCTTTTTTTGTTCATCTTCTTCATACCTCCCCAGATTTTTTATAGATGGTTTATTATTATGCACAAAACACCATAGTCTACATATCAAATTGATTGTTGTGACTTCTTCTATTTAATGGTCTACTTCATCATAAAACCATCTAGGTGCGCACTCTACATAGGTTGAGCTCGCCCACCCCAATCTCTCTGCTCTGTCTTGATTAAAAGCAACGGCCACTCTATATTCTATGTAGCCATCAGTAAAATACTCATTAGTACTAAATACTATATGGTCATCCTTAACTTCTATTGTGTAACTTTCGTTAACTACAAGCATGTAAATCTTCTTTTTTATGTTTTCATCTATTTCTGTTTTAGGCGTCTCTGTTACAGCCTCATCGATGGTTTTTCCCAACTCATATTTTACTGTAGTGTGTGGTCTATCATACATAAAATACGCAGCAATATCTTGTGTATCTTTCAAATGTTCTTTGAGCAAAGGATCCATGAATTTACTTATGAACACATCCTTGTCAAATTTAGTTGGTCTCATCATATCTACTATTTTTATTTTTTTATACTTTCTGTATCCATTATGAGCTATAGCGTAAATTTTTACTGTACCGTTTTTTCTGTTGTTATTAATAGTGACAACACCTTTTGAATTTACTGTTGCAAGAGATTTGTCGGATGAATACCAGCGTATTTTTTTACTGATTTTTTTCTTGTCATATTTACCAAACAAATTTGCATCTAAGTCCTCGATTTCACCATATGTCATTGGATTATGGCTCATTTGAAATATATACATACCATTAACATTTTGTACTTTGTATTTTTTCTTACAAACTCTTACTTTAATTACAAATGATTTCTTGCTTTTAACTTTTTTTCCAGACTTTTTAATGTAACTCTTTATATAATACTTATATTTCTTATTATATTTGACTCTTTTATCAGTATATTTTATAGTTTTGCCATTTTTTATGGTCTTTATCTTTTTGCCGTTTTTATAAATGATATAGCCTTTTGCTTTTTTTACTTTTGTCCATGAAAGTTTTATACTTTTGCCCTTGTCCATTCCTTTTATAAACTTAGGACTCTTTGGCTTGTTTACTTTTGTCTGCGTAGTTGTTGTTTCCTCCATCTTAATTGTAGAGTTTTCTGATTGACTGGTAGTTTCTTCTGCTTTTATTAGCTGATTAGAAACACTTACCAAAAATGCAGTAAAAACTGCTAATACTAGTATTTTATATATTTTCTTCAAGATAGTCTCCTCCATTATTTAAACTTAGACTTTTTACATTTAAATAGAAATGTTTTTTTCTTTTCCGGCTGGTATTGAGTGTAATAAAAAGAGGAAGTTCCCTTATAATATTTAAAACATTCAACTTCCCAATGATATTTCTTGTAACTCTTTTTCTTTATCTTAGGATCTTCTATTAATATTACTTTTGACCGCTTTTTCTTAGTGTATACCTCGACTACATTATTGTGAGCCTTTTCGTTCTCTTTAACCTGCTTTTTATATTTTTTTACAAGCTTTGGATTTTTCTTTTCTTTCTTAGTTAGTTTTTTCACTCTATTAAACTTCACTATATATATTTTTTTATTAACATAATCCAAACATTGCGGTACATTGTATTTAATATCTTTTATTTTACATTTTTTCTCTATCTCAAACTCCTTTTTCCCCACTTCATATCCTGTATCCTTAAAATCATATGACATTAAATACATTTTTTTAGTGTTTCCTCTTTTTAACACAGTTCCTAAGGCTGTTCTTTTATTATTCTTTTTGTATTTAAACTCAGAAATACCAAATATATATTTACGCCCTTTAAGTCCAGTGTCGACAATATTGTTTCCACCATAGCTATATTTTTTACTCTTATTTAAAAAGCCTATTCTGTTATCATATTTCTCTTTACCCTTTTTATTGTGATGTAAATACCAAGCCGATTTTATCAAGTCTTTAGATGACTCCAAATCATTTGAATGACCCAGGCCGTATAAATTCAATGTGTCCAACCCATAAAATTTTTCAACACCTTTAACTACTTTTTTCTTTAAGTCTATTGCAGCAAGTATAGTCAAATCTCTTTCTGCCTCATGCTTATTTTTACGACCTTTGTCTGTAAAAGCAACATACATACAATCCCCATATATACATGATCCTTGCAATGTCTGAAATTTCATTGCTTTAACAGTTTTATAATTATATGGATTATTGGTATCATCAAAATACTTTCCATCTTGTGTATATTCTTTAGCTCTTATGTCAAACAAATCTTTTATTTTTATTGTTTTACCCTTTGCACTAGGTTTTTTCGCTTTTTGTGCAGCGGTAGGTGGAATTGTTTGCTTTAAAACAATAGGCTTGGTCGAAGAAATAGATATTACTTTTAATTCTTTCTTTTTACTCTTCGACTTTTTTGCTTCAACATTTTGCTTTGAAACAGGCGCAACCGAAACTGCCATAACTAATACCATTATAAATGATATCATTTTAATTATATTTTTCCTAATCATTTTGACTCCCCTTGATTCATTTGTTTTAGTTACTGGTTTGCTGAGTAGTAGTCTGTGGAGCAGTGATTTCTGCTGGTATTATTACAATATTACCTAATTTAGATTTATGCTTTTTACTTTTCTTTTTCTTCTGATAATAAGATTTTGCTACAAAGCGATGTTCATTTCCATCATATGCTGTTGTATAAGTCATTGTAGCGCCCGGTTTTCCTTTTGATTTAATTGTCTTAATATGCTTGTACTTCCCATTTTTAATTTCGAAAAGTTTATAATATATTTTTACTTTTTTAGGATTTCTACTATATTGCAAGTTTGACCATGTAATCTTAATCTTTTTATTAATACCATTTCCAACAACTTGCCCATTTAAAGTTGGAGCACCTGTGCTTATAACTATTTCATTACTCTTTCTTTCTGCGAGGACTTCATAATCTTTTGGTACTTTTCTATCTTTGTCTTTTATGTTGTTCACAACATAATTTACTTTTCTAGCCAATACTCTATATGTATATTTCTTTCCGATTTTTTTATTTAGCAATCTAACTTTAAGACCGGGGGCTTTATTCCCATAAAACTCATATACAGTTTTCCACGTTTCACCATTTTTTTGTTGAATAAAGTATTCATTAGCTCGTAGTGATTTGCTATATTCTACAACATTGAGATCAATTCCCGAACTTCCTGTTAAATAAAAATCTCCCAAAATATTTTTGCTTATTTCATTAGTAACAGTAACATTTAATTGATCCTTGATATCTTTATTGTCTTTTGACACAACAGCTATATTAGTATCACCTGTTCTTAAAGCCTCTATTCTATTATTTTCATCATAACTAATTATTCTTCTATTACTGATATTAAAAGTAAGGCCCTTGTTGGTTGCAATAGATGGTTTTATGATAACACTTACATTATGTATATCATTACCATATAGTTTCAATTCCTCATTAGAAAACTTAGAATTATTATTTATATTTATGAAATCGCCTTTTTTCACCTTGATATTGTTATCTACTATTTCAATGGCTTTAACTGGTATATAAATATCAGCCTTTTTTACAAACGCTGTATCTAGTTCATCATCGAACAGTCTACCGTCTTTTGTTTTGATTAAGTAGTAGTCCGAACATGAAGCAATGACGTTAACCTCTGTATCCTTAGCAATTTTACCTTTTGCATCTTCCTTTTCAACATTGGCATTGTCTGATGCACCTCTATATCCATCTGCAACCTTATTCAATTTACCAGTGCAATTCTCGACCCTCTTGTATATTGAAATAAATAGTCTTTCTGTGAATGTTTTATTCTCATCATTAGTTACAGTTAATGTGACATATCCTGTTCCTCCTTTAATGCCTCTAACATATGTTTTACCATCTATTTTTTCAATTTTAAACAAACTTGTGTTACCGCTAGTAAACGAACTGCTCTTAACTTTTCCATCATTAAGTTCAAATGATAGGTATTCACTTAATCCGCCCTCTTCAATAGCCTTGTGATGTCTTGGAGTATCATTATCCCCTAAAAAAATATTAACTGTCCCATCTGCCGCATAAGTATCTAACTTACAAATACTTATGTTTGAGAATAGAACAATTAGTGTTCATTTTCAAATTTGGTATCACATTTTCAACACATTTTCACCGCAAACTCTTATGCCTTATAAGTATACAAAAACATTATAGATTTACCCCATCTTCTTTTCTATCAAGTGCTGTGACAATGATTGGAATGCTATACAATAATATACTGAAAACAATTTCTCTAATATATGGCAGAATATACCACGTAACATTTACTTCTTGGTGTCTAAACATGATTATATTACTTACAAAATAAATTATGAATCCTAGAACACCACTCACAAGTGTGAATACTAGTTTTGTTTTATTAAAAAAATACAATGCCAAAAATACAATTATTGCCAGAAGACTAACCAGCTCAATTATTCCAACCACAATCTGTTCTGTCGTCATATTTTCAAATGTTTTTTCTGATACGATACTAAAAATTGCGACAAACAGTATAACTGCCGGATTAACTACAATCCCTATAATTGCAAATTTACTGACCTTATAAAAAATGCCAAGTACCAAAAAAACAACTATTGATGCATAAGCTATAATCTCAATTATTGTTGTTACTTTTGTGGTAACAGTGAAATAAGTCGCATCCGCTCCAAAAAATCTTACTGTGTTTATTATTAAGCGCAATGTTATCAAAAATACAAACACTGCCCCAACTATACTTACTATTGTCTTTTTAATACTTATCATCTTCATTCCTCCCCATAATTATTTAGTTATAGATGATTTATTATAAGTCCATAAAGTAGTTAAATATATTATTGACTTGATAATCACAGATTATTTGATAATATCAACAACCTCGCCGATATACATATCATGTGCATCGTTATCGCCATAGAACTGTGATCTAATATCATCTGACATTAGATTCATATCAAGTCTTTGCATAAACATTTTTTTGCACACTAGTGTTATCTCAGCTTCCTCAAAAGTTACACCATGCTCTAGAAGCTTAGCTGTTAGACCTGATGCATTCATCTTGTCCATATCACGACCTGACTTGCTTCCTAGAACGCCGAGCACTTCCTTATACTTAGCTGGATAAAAACTAACTGTAAAGTATTCGCTGTTGTCCAAAAAATCATGAGTGTATCTAGACTCTCTAACATATGCTGTAACGACCGGCTTGTTCCAAAGAGTTCCCATCTCACCCCAGCTTATTGTCATTGTGTTGAAGCTATCCTTCTCACCTGCTGTTAGAAGCGCCCACTCATTATTAAGTTTTCCAAAAATATCTACATTAAATTCCATTGTTTTTTTCTATGACTCTACGCCATAATCTCCTTTCTTTTATTTAATTAATTCTGCATCTTTGACAATGCAAAAAACTTGTTTTTTCCCATCTATCACTTCTGTGTATGTATCCCATGTTCCCACTACCGTCAACTCTCTTTCCTTTTCAGGATAGTCATCAGGATATTTATGCTTGCCCTTGAGCTTGAACTCTATACCTTGAGCGCAGCAGGCTGTCGCATCTTGAATGAGACATGCGAAATACTCCTTTTTTGTTTTGGTATCTTTATAATAATTAAACAAGCCATTCATTTTTATTTTTCTTCCAACGAACTTGTCCGGCCCATTTACCATCTCGTACACCTTAGAGTACACCATCGTACTAGACATCTTCGTTAGATCTACATCTATCTTCGAACCATCCGGCGCTGTGTCCGCTCCGCATCCGACAATATTGAGAGCCAAAATCATTACAAGTGATATTATAATTATTTTTTTCATATCCACCTCTTAGTTATGCTTATTTTGTCGCCCACCTCATATTTATACTTTTTTGGTCGACCACCTCTTAGTTATGCTTTTTTTGGTCGCCCACTTTTTAGTTACGCTTCCTTATTTTTTAATTATTCCGCCTACACAACACAATCCAAAAGCAACCACATCTGCGGCTACAATTGTAGATCCAACCGGTGTTCCTGCCATAATAGAAACAAAAATACCAACAAACGCGCATACAACCGAGATAAACGCCGATGCAATTGTCACCGTCTTGAAGCTTCTGAACATTCTCATAGCCGACAAGGCCGGGAATATCACGAGGGCTGATATAAGCAATGATCCAACAAGATTCATCGCCAAAACAATAATCAATGCAACTACAATTGCAATAAGAAGATTGTAACCATTAGCATTAACGCCTGTTGCCTTCGCGAAGTTCTCGTCAAATGTTACGGCAAAAATTTTGTTATAAAACAAAACAAAAATTATTACTACTATGACTGACATTATAGCACACAAAATAACATCGCTCTCCTTTAATGTAAGAATAGATGTTGATCCAAACAGCGTGCTACAAACATCGCCAGCAACATTTCCGCTTCTAGACTTAGATGGAAAAATGTTCATCAGCATATATCCAAATGCCAACGCGCCAACCGAAATCATCGCAATAGCCGCATCTCCCTTAATCTTAGTATTGTTTCCCGTTCTAAGAAGTAGCACCGCACTAATCAATGTTATTGGCAAAACTAACAACGTCTGATTAGTCAGATTTACAACTGTGGCAATGGCCATTGCTCCAAAAGCCACATGGGAAAGTCCGTCTCCAATAAACGAAAATCTCTTGAGCACTAATGTCACTCCAAGAAGTGATGAACATAGCGCGATTAGCACTCCAACAATAAGTGCGTATATTACAAAGTCATTAGAAAAATACAAACTCAACTTATCTAACATCTACGCCACCACCTTCCTTGTAGCTTTTGATTACATACTCCTTGTCATCGCCGTCGTATATAATATTCTCTCCAATATTAACTATTTTGTCAGAGTACTTTAAGGCCGCCGCAATATCATGAGTAATCATAATAATTGTTATGCCTTCTATAGACAGATTGTTGATAAGTTCATACATCTCCTCTGTCACTCTAGAATCAAGTCCTGACACCGGCTCATCCAAAAGCAAAATTTTGTTTGTTGCGCACAATGCTCTTGCCAACAAAACTCTCTGCTGCTGTCCGCCAGACAATTCTCTATAGCATCTGTTTTTGAGATTGCATATCTCCATTTTTTTCATATTGTCGTGAGCTAACTTCTTATCTGCCATTGTATAAAAAGGCATCAATCCTTTTCTCCCCTGACAACCGGACAAAACTATTTCCCACACTGAAGCCGGAAAATCTTTTTGAACCACAGTCTGCTGTGGCAAATATCCGATATCGTTTTTCTTCAACGACTTGTGGCGCACAACGCTTCCACTCAACGCCGGCTGAAGTCCCAAAATCGTTCTCATCAACGTTGACTTGCCTGCTCCGTTTTCGCCCACAATGCTAATATACTCTCCCTCTTCAACAGTGAAATTAATATTCTCCACTATCACGTTAGAGTCATATCCAACATTTAAGTTTTCTATACTTAATAATTTTTCTTTCATCATTCCTCCGAAATGGTTGATACATGCTGCAACCCTAATTGTTAAGTGCTTGCTATTATTTTTATGTGCCTGCTATTTTTTTATGTGCCTGCCGCAGCCCCAATTTTTATGTGCTTGCTGCAGCCCTAATTGTTAAGCGCCTGCTCCAAAACCTTGCGATTCTTTTCCATCGCTTTTATATATGATGCGCCTGACTTGGCGTCCTCTCCCGTAATAGCCTGCATAGAATCAAGCACTAGAGTTTTTTTCTTTTTTGTTTTTGTCGCTCTTGCTACTGTGTCTGCAATCTTATGATTAGTTCCTTCTATAACAAGTATGTTGTTAAGCTTTTTCTCATCAATCTTGTTGGCTAGAAACTTGATAGTCTTAAAACTAGCTTCCGTCTCCGCCGAGCAACCCTTAAATGCCGCATAGTAGTCTATTCCGTAATCTCTTGTCATATACAAAAACGGAAATCTATCTGCCACTACTATCGTTTTGACCTGACCATCATCTACAGTTTTTTGGAATTTTTTGTCGAGTTGATCTAGCTGCGCGATGTATTTTTTGCTATTTTCAGAAAAGCTATTGGCATCCTTCTTGTCCACCTTGGCCAACTTATCAGCTATTTTTGCACACAAGTACTTGGCGTTATCTATGGACAACCAAATATGCTCATCGTATTCCACTTCTTCATCTTTTTTGCCGTGCTCGTCGTCCGCATCATTCTTGCCGTGCTCGTCGTCCGCATCATTCTTGACATGCTCATTTGCTGCATCATTATTGCCGTGCTCGTCATCCGCATCATCCTGCATGCCTTCCTTGACCTGCTCCTCAGCCGCCTTGTCACCAAGCTGCTCCATTAGCGGCACAACTTCCATTTTTTCGTTAGCTTTTTCCTTAAGGGCATCCTCTACCCACTGATCTGACTCGCCTCCGACGTAAACGAACATGTCGCATCTGCTTATTTCAAGAATATCTTCCGCTGTAGGTTGGAAACTGTGAAGATCCGCCCCGCTGTCCAAAAGCATTGTCACTTCAACATCCGGGTTGTCGCCTACAATATTGCGCACCCAGTCATACACAGGAAAAATAGTTGTTACTATATGTATTTTGTTATCGTTTTTGACGTTAGTCTTGCAACCCGCCAAAGCCGCAATCATCATTGCCCCAACTAATGCTATCGCTACTAATCTTTTCATATTCACCTCTCAATTGTCGCCTATCTGCACTTAGTGCAGCGCCCGTAAAAAACTGTTCGCTTCGTATCCAAAACAAAACCATGCCCCTTCATCAAATGGGACTGAATCTCTTCCAATTCATGACAATGCAAATGAATCAACGCTCCACATTTTTCGCATTTGCAGTGAAAGCATGTCTCCTCATGGTTATGACTTCCCTCACCCATATACTCAAAGCAAGCCGGAGTGTTGCCATCAATTATGTACTTGTTAACCACTCCTTCGTCCACCATCTTCTCCAGGTGGCGATACACTGTAGTCTGACCTATTGATTCACCTTGCTTCTTAAAGTAACTGCACACATCCGCTACAGTTATGTGCTCTCCTTTATTGGCCTCCAAATATTCAATTAATCGTTCCTTTTGTTTAGTTTTGTATCCTGTCTTCGCCGCCATTATTACTCCTATAACGCATATAATTTAATATTGATAGCACGCGCTGTGCTCACCAAAAACATGATTTCCAATTTGAAAACCGTTTTCAATTTTACAACCCTTCCATTTCAAAGTCAAGCAAATTGAAAACCGTTTTCAATTTGTGGAGTGTTTTGCATTTCTGGTGCCGCACATAAAAAAGCCCGCGGTTCAAACCGTGAGCCTCATTTTTTTATAAACCACTTATACTCTGCGATTGGTTCGTCATATCCCCAATTTTGCGTTTTACCTACAATTCCACTATTTTGCGTTTTCGTATGCATTTTGCTTAATCTCAAATTTTTCAATTTGCATACATTTGAGCTGGTTGTCCATTTCGTATGCATTTTGCTTAATCTCGAATTTTACAATTTGCATACATTTGAGTTGGTTGGCCGTTTCGTATGCATTTTGCTTGATCTCGAATTTTTGAAATTTACATACATTTGAGTTGGTTGGCCGTTTCGTATGCATTTTGCTCAATTTCAAATTTTTCAATTTGCATACATTTGAACTGGTTGGCCGTTTCGTATGCATTTTGCTTGATCCCTGATTTTTACAATTTGCATACATTTGAGCTGGTTGGCCGTTTCGTATGCATTTTGCTTGATTCTAGCTTGATGCCTAGGCAATCTTGGACAGCAACGCGACAGTCTCCACATGAATTGTCTGAGAAAACATGTCGCAGCATGTTACTTTCTCTAGCTTGAAGCCGTGGGCTTCTAGCCAGGCTACGTCTCGTGCCAGCGTTGCGCTATCGCAGCTAACATACACAAGGCGCTGAGGGTTCATTAGAGTTATAGTTTCTAGAAGTTTTGTGTCACAGCCTTTACGAGGCGGATCTACCACAACCACATCTGGTTTACATAACTCGGAGCCATGATTAACCTCCGCTCCGCTTCTTCCAGCGCCACAGTTAACCTCCGCTCCGCTCCTTCTAGAACCTTCACTTGTATCAACTTTACTCAACTCATCCTTATTTTGTTCAAAAAACTCCGGCACAACCTTTTCTGCTGCGCCGCACAAAAAATCGGCATTAGTAATATTGTTAATGTTGGCGTTAAGCTTGGCATCCTTGATGGCTGCATCTACTATTTCGACGCCCATTACCTTGCCGGCAGACTGTGCCAAAAACAATGATATAGTTCCGATGCCGCAGTACATGTCCCATACAGTTTCCTTGCCTGTAAGGGCAGCGTACTCTAGTGCTTTGGCGTATAACTTTTCTGTCTGAACAGGATTAACCTGAAAGAATGACAATGGTGAAATTCTAAACTTCACGTTGCCAATATAATCTTCTATATATCCAAGGCCTGACAGAGTTTTGGTGTTAAGTCCCATAATAACATTGCCGGCTTCCTTATTTATATTAATTGCAACTGTTGAAACAAATCGAATAACACTTAAGCGCTCGATTAATATTTCACTATGAGGCAACTCGTTACCATTGATAACAATGCAGACCATAACTTGATTAGTCTTGTGACCAATTCTAATAAGTACATGTCGCACTAGCCCTTGTCTTGCGGCCTCATCATATGGGTCAATGTCGTAGTCGTTCATAAAACCAACGATGATATCCATTATATCTTTACAAACATTTTGGCCCTCTACCTGTAGACTCAAGTCGCAACCATCGTTCTCTATAATAGAGTGAGTTCTTCCTGCGTAAAAACCATAACAAATCTCCCCATCCTTGTTGCGGCCTACTGGGAACTGCGCTTTGTTGCGGTAGCAAAAAGGAACATCCATTCCAATAATAGGTTCGACCTCGACTTTAGAAAGATCAATTCCTCCAATTCTTTTGAGGTTGTTCAAAACTTTGTTGTTTTTGAACTCAAGTTGCTTCTCGTAGCTCATAGTCTGGAGCTGGCATCCGCCGCAGCTTCTTGCCACCTTGCATCTAGGCTCAACTCGCGAGTCGGATGGCTTGATGACCTCCATCAATCTGGCAAAACCATAGTTCTTTTTGGCTTTCATGATTTTGACCAGACACTCATCGCCTATAACTGCATCTTTAACAAAAAGGGTGTATCCGTCAACCTTTCCTATACCCTCTCCGCTTGTTCCTTGATCTGTAATTGTAACTTGTAGTTCGTCGTTTTTGTTAAACATTAATCTGTCGTCTTTCTAATAGGTGTATCTAACGCTCTGTTGTATTGATACCATCCATTCTCTTTCTTTTTGCTATCGTCCTTGAAGCTTTCGCGCATCATTTGAAGCTTAGCATCTGTATTATCTGCAAAATTAAGAGCCAGCGCTTCAATCAAAGCAGGCTTTTTAGGAGAGCCATACTCTAGTTCACCGTGATGCGCTAGTATGCAGTGCTCTAACTCTCTAAGCTTGGTCTGTGGGAAGCCCTCAATTCTTGCTGCAATTGCGGCAACCATCTGATAACCCATAACGATATGACCTAGCAACTGTCCCTGATCTGTGTAATCGTTCTCAGGGAATTCGCTTAGCTCGCTTATCTTGCCGATGTCGTGGCAGATAGCTGCTGTGATCAAAAGATTTCTATTAAGGTCATCATACTGCTTAGTGTACGAGTCGCAAAGCTTTGTCACGTTCAATGTGTGCTCTAGCAAGCCGCCCATAAATGCGTGATGCATTGCTTTGGCAGCCGAGTGGTTTTTGAATTTTTTGACGAAACCTTCCTCTTTGACAAAAAGTTCGTCAAGCACCGCTCTGTAATACTTGTCATCCACAGAATCAATAAGTCCCATTAACTCCTGCATCATTTGGTCTATATCCCTATCTGAGCAAGGCATGTAATCGCTGACGTCGACTTCGCTTTCGTCCACTTTTCTTGCTCTTGTTATGCTTATCTGCATAGCTCCGTTAAAAGTTGTAGCAGAGCCTGTTATATCAACATAATCCATCGCATCAAAATCGTCGATGCCCATTCCGTTGACATCCCAAATTTTAGCATCCATAATCTTAGTTTTGTCCTGAAGAACAACATTATAATATTCTTTGCCATTCTTAGTTGTAGCTAGATTTTTTTGCTTAATAAAATATATGCTGCTGACGTTTTGACCGTCTTTAATATCCTTTAAATACTGCATTTTTTCTTCCTCTCTAATCTTTACGTTGCAATCAATCTTTATTATAATTGATTAAGAATAATAACTCAACAAAGAGGGAATAGAATTGAATAACAAAGCACTCAAAACACTAGAATTTAACAAGATAATAACAAGGCTAGAACACTACGCTGGCTCTGATGCAGCCAAGACGCAATGTGGTCAGTTAAAACCATACACTTCTATAGAAGAAATCAAGCTAGCTCAAACACATACTAACGATGCCCTTTCTAGAATTACTAGAAAAGGACCTCTCAAGTTCGACGGAGTTTATGACATTCAAGACTCCTTAGTGAGACTAGAAATTGGTTCTGTTCTTGGAACAGGAGAGCTACTTCGAATCAAGTCCGTGCTATCTGTAGCCAACGCTGCCAAGCAGTATTCATACGCAGGTGCAGACTCTAAGGACATTGTTTTTGACGACTCTCTCAATTCGCTATTCGAGTCCATCGAGCCTTTGACATATATAAGGAAGGATATCGAGCGATGCATTATTGCTGAGGACGAGATTGCAGACGACGCTTCAATCAACCTCAAAAACATAAGACGCAAAATCAAAATTGCTGAAGATAGAATTCACACAGACATTAACTCTTATGTCAATTCTTCCGCCTCCTCATACTTGCAGGACTCAATCGTCACAATGAGAGACGGCAGATATTGCGTTCCGGTCAAAGCCGAGTACAGAAGTCAGGTTGACGGCGTAGTTCACGATCAGTCATCAACAGGCTCCACTGTTTTTGTGGAACCCAAAATCATTGTTGACCTCAATAACAAAATAGGCGACCTTAAGGCTAAGGAAGCTGAAGAAATACAATTAATACTGGCCAATCTATCACTTGCAGTTTCTGAACATATATCAGAAATCAAGCAGGACATAGAAGCACTAACTACTCTAGACTTTATTTTTGCCAAGGGTATGCTAGCTAGAGAGATGAAAGCTGTCAAGCCAGTCTTGAACCAGCACGGTTACATCAACATCAAGCAGGGACGCCATCCGCTTCTCGACGCAGAAAAGGTTGTTCCTATTGACGTTTACCTGGGCAAGGACTTTGACCTACTTGTAGTCACAGGTCCTAACACCGGCGGTAAAACCGTGTCGCTCAAAACAGTAGGACTTCTTACGCTAATGGGTCAGGCAGGTCTTCACATACCAGCAGATGAGACAAGCGAGATTGCTGTTTTTGACCAGGTCTTCGCTGACATCGGCGATGAGCAAAGTATCGAGCAGAGCCTTAGTACATTCTCATCCCACATGGTCAACATTGTAGATATACTAGACCAGGCTACAGCTAACTCACTTATTCTTTTTGACGAAATCGGTGCCGGTACAGACCCTACTGAAGGTGCTGCTTTGGCTATTTCGATATTGTCTACACTCCACAAGCGAGGCGCACGCATTATGGCCACAACTCACTACAGCGAGCTCAAGCTATATGCCCTCCAGACCAAAGGAGTAAGCAACGCCAGCTGTGAATTCGACGTAGAGACATTGCGCCCTACATACAAGCTTCTCATCGGTCTACCTGGCAAGAGTAATGCCTTTGCAATTTCCAGCAAGCTAGGTCTGGACGACTCAATAATCGCCGATGCCAAAACACGAATCGACGAGGACGACGAGAAGTTCGAGGACGTACTTACACAAATAGAAAACAAGCGCCAGGCCTTAGAGAAGGACCGCGCATCTATCGAAGCACTCAAAGATGAGATCGCTACGCTCAAAAAACATTATGCCAACAAGGTTGATTCTCTCACTTCCCAAAAAGAGAGAATTATCTCAGAAGCCAAGGATGAGGCAGCCAAGATACTCAAGGAAGCCAAAACAACTGCGGACACTGCGATTGCCAACATCCACAAGTACGGCAAGAACGCCAACCTTAAGGAAATGGAAAAGTCACGTACGAAGATTGGCTCATCTCTCAAAGATGTTCAGGCTCCTTCAATCAAACGTGGTGTTCAGACCAAACAATACAAGCCATCCGATTTCAAACTCGGTACAGGCGTTAAGGTTCTAAGTCTTAACTTGAAAGGAACTGTCGCTTCACTTCCTAACAAAAACGGCGACCTTACTGTTAAGATGGGTATACTTAACTCCAACGTCAATATCAAAGACTTGGAGATAATCGACGAGCCGGATATCAAAGCACCTGGTCTTAACCGCTCATCCAGTGGTAAAATAAAAATGAAGAAAGCACTAAATATTTCTACAGAGGTGAATCTAATTGGCAAAACATCTTCTGATGCCATTTCAACTCTTGAGAAATACTTGGACGATGCATACATAGCCCACCTACACGAGGTGAGAATAATACACGGCAAGGGCACAGGCACACTTAGAAAAGCTGTCCAAAACTATCTCAAAACATTGAGCTATATCGACTCATACAGAGATGGCAACTTTGGCGAAGGCGGTGCCGGCGTCACAATCGCAACATTTAAGTAATTGTTAGAGGAACTATTAGGAGGTTCATTATGACACAGAAAAAAAGAATTCTAATCGTTGATGATGATAACAATATTGCAAACCTTATTTCCTTGTATTTGACTAAGGAATGTTTTGACACACAGATTGCAGCAGACGGAGAGGCGGCTCTTGAGATGTTCGAAACATATAAGCCTAATCTTATTCTTCTAGACATTATGCTTCCTGGCAAGGATGGATACGATGTCTGTCGCGAAATAAGAAGCAAGTCTAACGTACCTATTATTCTTCTATCTGCCAAGACCGAAGTTTTTGATAAGGTTCTAGGCCTAGAACTTGGTGCAGACGATTACATTATCAAGCCTTTTGATTCTAAGGAATTAGTTGCAAGAGTAAAGGCCGTTCTTCGACGCTTTACAGAGGAGGCACCTCAGACTACTTCCGCTGATGATTCCAAAAAACTTGAGTTCAAGGATCTTGTTATCAACATGTCCAACTACGAAGTAATATACAAAGGCCAGCATGTGGATATGACTCCTAGGGAGATTGAACTTCTATTCTTTTTGGCTTCATCTCCCAACCAAGTATTCACTAGAGAACAGCTTCTCAATCAGATTTGGGGTTACGAGTTCGCCGGCGACACACGAACTGTAGACGTTCACATCAAGCGAATCAGAGAAAAAATTCCTGGCAACGACCAGTGGTCTGTTTCAACAGTTTGGTCTGTAGGATACAAGTTCGAAACCAAAACAACTAACTAATATTTCAACAACTTTCAGACATTTATTATGAGAATATCGATAATCAAAAAATTTATTATTTCTTATATTGTTTTTGCAATAGTTTCATTCTCTTGCATCTATTTTGTGGAGCAAAACTATTTGACTCAAAAATCAGATGAGCGCTACATTAACATTATTTATTCTTTATATTTTCTAATAATGCTTTTGTCCTTATTTGTTTTTTTGACTCTCGCAATTACGATTTATAATCCACTGAAAAAAATCAGAATCGCGGCCATGGAATACGCCAACGGTAATTTTGATTTTGATGATTTTGACACTAACAGAAAGGACGAGCTGGGGGACGTTGCCACTTCTCTCAAGTACATGGCCTCTCAGCTTTCCAACTCCAGGGAATACCAAAAAGATTTCATTTCTAACATCTCTCATGATTTCAGATCGCCTTTGACTTCTATTAAAGGTTATCTCGAGGCCATGATTGACGGAACGATTCCTCCGGAGGACCACACCAAATATATGCAGACAGTTCTCTCCGAGGCCAACCGTCTCGAAAAACTTACTACCGGCTTGCTAAGCCTAGACGACTACAGTCACGACGGCATTCAGCTAATGGTAGAGAACTTTGATATGGAGCGCATTGTCACTGAGGCTATTGAAACTTTCGAAGGACGCTGCGCCAAAAAACATATTGAACTCATTATGAAATTTCCTAGCACGCACTACCTTGTTAACGGTGACAAGGGCAAGTATGAGCAGGTGCTATACAACTTGCTAGACAATGCTTACAAGTTTAGCAACTCTCATTCCAAAATTATAATCAGCCTTTACAACAAAGGTGATAAGCAGTTTTGTTCGGTGAAGGATTTTGGACAGGGCATCGCGCCTGACAAGCTTGATAAAATTTGGCAACGTTTCTACAAGAGCGATTCATCTAGAGGTAAGGACAAAACCGGAAACGGCATAGGCCTATCTATCGTCAAAGAAATAATCGTTGCACACGGCGAGCGAATTGATGTTGTCAGCACTGAAGGTGCCGGATGCGAATTCATTTTTTCAATGAAACACGCAGACTAGCAAAAAGATATAATAAAAAAGACATAACAAAAATGACATAATAAAACGACATAATAAAATGACATAATAAAAAAGAGAGGTATGAAACCTCTCTTTTTTATATGAAATAAATCATATTCAATCAAACTACGCTTCTAGTTCAATTGAGTTAGTTGGACATGTACCAGCACATGCGCCACACTCGATGCAAGCAGCCTCGTCGATAACGTATACGCCGCCTTCTTCTTTAATAGCGCCTACTGGACAAGCACCTGCACAAGCGCCACATCCAACACATCCATCATTAATCTTGTAAGCCATAATAAGCCTCCTTGTTTAATAAAGTAATTGTTTACGAGCTAAACTCGCTTAATCATATAATAATAATAGTACAAACTATTTTTATTATCAATACTGTTGTAAATAATATTATACATACCCCAATCGGAATAGTCTAGCATATATTTGAAATATGTTGCCTGGCCTTTTTGTAGTCTAATTGCACATATTGCCTGGCCGTACATATAGTCTAGCCTTTTATATATGACCTTCCTCTGGGTTTTCGAATTTGGTGTACTGACCCAACCAAACAAGTTCGTTCTCACCGACAGAACCGTTACGCTGCTTAGCCACGTTTACAATAATTCTATTGCGGTCTTCTGTCTTAGTCTCTCTGTCGTACACTCTCGATAGTAGCATAACAACGTCGGCATCCTGCTCGATTGAACCGGACTCACGAAGATCGGCCAAAACCGGTTTTCTATCCTCTCTTGTCTCAACCGCTCTGTTAAGCTGTGACAACGCAATTACCGGAACGTTCATTTCCCTGGCAAGAGACTTCAATGTTCTAGAAATCTCAGCGATTTCCTGCTCACGACTTCCCGCCTTCGAAACATTTGATGCACTCATCAACTGCAAGTAATCGACAATAATCAAATCAATCTCATGCTCTCTCTTCCACTTACGACATCTTGATCTCATAAGGTTAACAGAAATATTAGGCGTATCATCAATAATAATATTAGATGATCCAATGTTTTTGACCGCCTCAACAAGTCTAGGCCAGTCTGAATCTTCTAGAGAACCGCTACGTAGATTCTGCGCATCTATCATACTGTTCTGTGCAAGAAGACGGTTTACCAACTGGTCAGCGCTCATCTCGCAGCTAAAAAATACAACTCCCTTTTTTTGCTTGATTGCAACATTTTCTGTTATGTTCAAAACGAATGCAGTTTTACCTACTGATGGTCTGGCCGCCACTAGAATCATGTCTGATGGCTGAAGACCTGATAGTCTATGGTCAAGCTGAGTAAATCCTGTAGCAATACCTGTTACAGTACCAGCCGTCTTAGTTGATTCTTCAATCTTGTTAAGGGCGCGGAATGTAATAGTCTTGATGCTATCAACCTCATCCTTGTTTCCAGTCTGAGTGATGTCAAAAATATTTTTTTCTGTTCCCTCTAGTATTTCGGCCACTGGCTTAGTCTCGCCATAGCAGTCGTTAATGCTCTCCTCCTGCGCCTTGATAAGACGTCTTAGCGTAGCTTTGTCTGCCACAATCTGAGCGTACTGCTTAACGTTGGCTGATGTAACAACCTCGCTGACAACTTTGCGCAAGTAATCCATTCCAACAATTTCTTCAGGAACACTCATTTCCTTGAGCTTGTTAGTTACTGTCACAAGATCGCATGGCTCGCCGTCGTTATAAAGACTAGTCATCGCCTTAAATAATTCTCTATTTTTTCTTTGATAAAAGTTATCCTCAATAAGCATCTCGTCAGCAACCGCAATGGCGTTCGAGTCCATTAGCATAGAACCTATAACCGCCAACTCGGCTTCATCGCTGTGAGGCATAACCCTTCTTTTTATCACTTCGTCCATTATTGTTCTCCTTCGCTATATGCCCTATGGCATACAACATGCATCAAACACTTCTATTTATTTGGCTGCCACATTTATTTTTAGATTAGCTCTAACTTCAGGGTGTAGCTTTACAACTGCTGTGTAAGCACCTAGAGACTTCATCTCGTCTGGCAAAACAATTTTCTTTTTGTCTATTTCAAGATCAAGCTGAGACTTAACTGCTGCTGCAACTTCCTTTGTTGAAACAGAGCCAAAAATCTTACCTTCAACGCCAGACTTAACTTTAATCTCAATAGATGACTTCTCAATCTCGGCCGCCAAAGCCTTAGCATCATCCAACTTCTCCTGCGCAACCTTCTCTGCGTTTTTGTTCTGTAGCTTAAGGTCATTAAGATTCTTTGGTGTAGCCTCAACACCTTTCTTCTTAGGAAGAATAAAGTTTCTAGCATATCCGTCGCTTACCTCAACTATATCTCCTTTTTTCCCATGTGGCTTAACATCCTCTAATAGTATTACTTTCATAATATATCCTTTCTGTATTGTATACTTACAATTTTTATTCTTGCTTTTGCGGCTCCTTACATAGTCTGTCCGCATTTCATGATTTTCTATCCGCAGCGGCTCCTTACAAATCTCCATCCTTGATTTTTTTGGATATCAATTTTTTGAGATCCTTCTCTACATCTTCAACCTTAGTTGTTTTAACCTGCGCGCCTGCAAGCGTCATATGACCGCCGCCATCGAATTCTTCCATCAAAACCTGAACGTTAATATTGTCCACCGATCTCGCACTTATGTAAACCTGCTCTCCATAAGGTGTCAACACAAAAGATGCCTTAACTCCCTTAACCGTCAACAGATCATTGGCCACCTGAGCACCAACAACAGTTGGAGATTCTACGTTTTTGGCCTCGCACACAGCAATGGCAAATCTATCCTTGTATATTTCTGTATTAGAAATTGTGTCCGCCTTGGCCTTGTAATCTTCAATATCATTTCTAAACAAGTTGTTTGTGTTGGCTACATCCGCACCCTTCTTGCGCAAGTAGGCCGCCGACTCAAATGTTCTAGATCCAACACGTCTTGTAAAGTTGTTAGTATCTACAAGAATTCCGGCATACATTGTATCCGCTTCTTTGGCAGTAAGCTTAACAACCTCGTTAGTGTACTGCATAATCTCGGTCACAATTTCGCATGCTGACGAAGCACTTGGCTCAATATATGTCAAGTTAGCATCATCTATAACATCCTCTCTCTGACGGTGATGATCGATAACGACCTTGGCCTGAGCTCTGTTCACCAGCTTAGGCTCCTCTGAGTAAGAAGCACTACTGCAATCGACTACAATAAGAATGTCTCTCTTCGTAATCTTATCTAGCGCCTTCCCGCCAGACAAAAACATGTCTTCCTCGTAATCTTCGCTGTCATTGAAATACTTAACTAGCGGTTTCACGCTGTTAGTGTATTCGCCTATTACAATATGCGCCGGCTTACCGAGTGTTTTGGCAATTCTATAAAAACCTATTGCGGCACCAAAAGCATCATTGTCAGCAATGTGGTGTCCCATAATGTATACTTCTTCTTTATCAAGCAACAACTCTCTGAACGCTGTCGCCTTAATTCTTGATTTAACCTTAGTGTTTTTCTCCACGGACTTGGACTTACCGCCGTAGTAGTAAACCTTATTACCGTCACGCAAAACGGCCTGGTCGCCACCGCGTCCCAGCGCAAGGTCAATTGACATGTTAGCTAGCTCAACAGATCCTGCAAGAGTCTCGCTACCCATACCCAGACCAATACTAATAGTTGCGTCGATATTACTTTTTTGACCAGACTCTCTAACCTCATCAAGAATAGAAAACTTATCGCTTTGTAGCGAACTCATATGCTTAGCCTTAGTCATAATAAAATATTTATCATTATCGATTTTTCTCACAACACCGTCATACTTGCCAAAGTAATGCGCAATCTTTCTATCAATCACACCCGTTGTAACAACTCGCTTGGCCGTCTCGATATTCTGGAAAACCTCGTCATAATTATCTATATAAATATGGCCAAAAATAACCTGGTCGTCTTTGAGCTTCGTCTCAACCGCCTTGTAATCAGAAATATCATATAGATACATTCCCACCATGTCGGTCTTCTCATCCAGGTCGCAATCCTTGGCGCCATTAATAACGCTATTCATATCAAACGGTTTAAAAACAACCTTGTATGTCTTGTCGTCGACAACTATTTCTGTCTCTGTTTTGTTCTTCTCGCCAAAATCAAGGATGTCCTTCTCGTCCTCCACAAGCGCAATAATATTGTCTCTGTCGCGCACCGCATCAGGAAAAATTTTTTCAATCAGCTTGTTGCCCCAAATGATTCTTCCGGTTTCATCCAGCAAAGCATATGGCACATCTAAGTTCTTGAGCATCTTTTTTTGCACCTGACTGTACGCGGACGCAAAACCAATAAGGCTCTCTGTCATATCCGCCTTGAACTTTTCCATAATAATTAGTGAGACACAAAAATATATCAAACCAAATACCATTACAATCATTCCCGCCAAAGCATCAACAGGAAAAACAAATATTGTAAGCATAACAAAAAACAATGTTCCTAACAAAGGCCATTTGATATATGTATTTAGTTTTCCTTTTAAAATTATTTTTTCGCTCTCTTTCATATTTCCTCCGCTTCACAGTGTGTGAATTTGGTCAAATAATTATTAGGGCATTGTCCTAAAATTATACCATTTTTCCATGAAGAATTAAAGAAAACAAGCGCTTATATTTGCCCCTATGAAAGGCTACACAATATATGGTATAGTATGTACTATATTATTGCATTATGTTGATTGTGAGGTTTATTAATGTTTAGAGTTTGGGCGAGAATTATCAAAGATAACAAGCTAATAAAAGATGTAACTATCGAGTTGGATTATGAAGACACACGCACACACAAAGTCTTCGCTGCGCTAGAAAAAAGTTGCGAAGAACTAGATCTTTCTAATCCAATCTGGCTAGAATCAAACATCGCAGACTTTAAAAGAATCAGCAGAACCAGATTCACTGCTGATTCCTTCGTTGAGCCAATAGATTTTGACTACTTGGACTTTTATGTAATTGAAGAGGACTAGCTTTTCAAACTATATAATTCATTTTAGTTCTAAAATACCTACGAAACGGCACTTCGGCCGTTTCGTAGGTATTTTTAATTTTGGGCCATTGAAGCTTTTTGCATACGTAGAGGCTCTTCTCCCTTCTCGTATGTATTTTCATTTTTTCACTATTCAAGCTTTTGCATACGTAGAGGCTCTTCGCACTTCTCGTATGCATTTTCAATTTTTCTCCATTCAAGCTTTTGCATACGTAGAGGCTCTTCGCTCTTCTCGTATGTATTTTCATTTTTTCACCATTCAAGCTTTTGCATACGTAGAGGCTCTTCTCCCTTCTCGTATGTATTTTCATTTTTTCACCATTCAAGCTTTTGCATACGTAGAGGCTCTTCTCCCTTCTCGTATG
>CACYHD010000034.1 GCA_902774125.1 uncultured Lachnospiraceae bacterium | reverse complement strand
TGATTTTTTTATTATTTATTTTCGCTCTCACATAGAGCCGCCACGTAGTTAGCAAACTGTCTGGCAGTTCGACCGGATATTCCGCCGTGGCTCAGTTCCCACTTATTAGCCTCAGCCTCAATCCTTTCGTCGCTCCAGTCCACACCTTCCCTCTTACATAGTGTTTTGGCGATATCGAAGTATTCCTTCTGCGATGGCTTGGAATAACTGATTGTAACACCAAATCTGTACACGAGAGACAACTTCTCTTCCATTGTGTCCGACTGATGCATTCCATTGTCCATCTTTACATCGCTTCGATCCGACCATGTCTCCTTAATAAGATGTCGTCTGTTACTTGTAGCATAAATCAAAATATTTTCAGGCTTAGTTTCCACTCCGCCTTCGATTACTGCCTTAAGGAACTTGTACTCAATCTCAAATTCCTCGAAGCTCAAGTCATCCATATATATAATAAACTTGTAATTGCGATTTTTGATTCGCGCAATAACGTTAGACAAGTCCTTAAACTGATGCTTGTAAATTTCAATCATTCTAAGACCTCTGTCATAATACTGGTTCACAATAGCTTTGATAGATGTCGACTTACCTGTTCCGCTGTCGCCAAAAAGTAAAACATTGTTACACTTTCTGCCTTCCACGAAAGCCTCAGTATTGTCCACAAGTTTTTTCTTCTGAATTTCGTAACCTACGAGCTCATCTAGCGTAACCTGCTCCATGTTGCTAATAGGTTTGAATCCCATAACGCCGTCAACATACTCTAGTCTGAACGCCTTGTTAAGACCGAACATTCCCACGCCATAGTCCTTATAGAAAGTTGTCACTAGGTCAAAAAACTCATCTTCATCCTGTGCAGCTGCCAACTTCTTGCTAAGACTTCTAACCTTCTCACTTACATTTTTGTTATACATAAGCTCCGGCTTTTTTATCGCCTTATAGTTGAGCAAATGCTCGAAACAATCGATTTCCAGTTCCTTCTCAATATCACTAAAGTCGAAGTGGAAAAGTCTCATAAACTGCTTAAAATCGTTTTTGGCAAAGTTGTTAACACTTCCCTCGTTAGCCCCAACTTTTTCACAAGTCAAACTAAAAGGATTCTCGTTAGTTATTATCAAATATGTCAAATAATTATGCCAGATACTATCATCAAAACCATAATCTGTTGCCAACTCCAAAAGTCTCTTAACCTGAGTATATATTCTCGTAGTAATATCCTCATCAAGATAGTCCGTCTCCTCATAGTCCCTGTATATAGAAGCGAACTCCATCAATATTTCATCCTGGGGATAATTACCATATAACAATAACTTAGATACTATATCGTACATGTTCTCCTCCTATTTTAATCTGTCTATCATATTTATTATACACCAAAAATAAGCAATAAAAAACTTAGGTGAATGCACACCTAAGTTTTTATCCTAATAATTACGATTCCAGTTGAATTCTCTCCATGGGCCATATACCTTGCCCTGAGCAGTGTTAGTGTAGACCCTGACTCTGTAGTACTTGTAATCATCGTTTGGTCTGTTGAATTTTTTGGTCTGTGTTTTATTTTCAACGTTGAATTCTGTTGGGTTATCAAACTTTTCACTTGTGTCAATTTGAAGTTCGATTCCAGTACCGTTCTTCACCTGGATAAATCCGATTTCGCACTCACCATTTATATTACTACTACATAGTCCTGCTAGTGTAGAATACTTGGACGGATCGTCACCACAGTCAATCAACTTAGCATAAGTAAATGCATATTCTCCTATTTCTGCGTCGATATTTTTAAGTACAAGTTCATCAATCTTAGTATCGCTAAAGGCTGCGTATCCGATTGATCTAATAGTACTCGGAATAACAACTTTATCAAGTTTTCTGCTTCCACCAAAAGCACTACTATCAATTGTCTCAACACCCTCTTCTAGTGTTATTGTTTGGGATTTTGCGTCAATGAAAGCATATTTTCCTATATGTTTGATATGCCCCGGAATAACAAGGTTCTTTACTTTGATGCTAGAGAAAGACCAATCCGGAATACTTTTAATCGTTTTAGAAAAAACAATCTTCTTGATATTATTATTATGGAAGCATCCTTCACCCCAGTAAGTAACGCTCTTAGGCATCACAAGTTTTTCCAACTTATCATCGTCAAAACACCATCTTCCAACCTTCTTAATCTTTTTGCTCCAAGTAACTTTTTTAAGATTCCTACACTCATAGAAAGCTTCATCTCCTATGCTTTTTAGTTTCTTGTTAAAAACAACCTTCTTGATTGTTTTGTTGGACTTAAAGCATTCTCTACCAATTCTTTTAGTTTTAGAAGGTATCTTTACTGTCTTCTTTTTTCCAGTATACTTTAGGATGACGTTGCCCTTTGTTATCTTAAAGTCATTCTTTGTTTTGACTTTGGCATTTTTAGTTTTCCAAAACTTCTTGACCTGTTTTTTTGTCATCATGCTAGAAACATTTTCGATGCTTAGCCCAGTCAGTTTTTTGGACTTGACAGTAATTTTTACTTTATTGTCAAAATGTGTTCGTTTACCTTTTAAGTCATTTACTACTTTCTTAATATTTTTTCCTATAGTAAATGTTTTAGGATGAACTTGTTTTACCTCTTCGTCTTCCGGATAATATGAATACAATACGGATGACATGTCAATGCGAGAGCATCCTTTTCTTGTTTTTATATTCTTTGTCACAACAGGAACCTGAACTAATGTCTTTCCCTTTTTATCATAAACAACTCCATTGTAGCTTTTGTACTTAGGGTCATTTTTCATAGTATTAATTTTTTTACTCAAAAACTGTCTCTTATTATCAGGACTGTATGGTGAGTTGAGATTGATAGTCGAAACTTTCGAGTAAAGCACAAGTCCTATGCCGTCATCAGTCTCTCGCACAGCTTCGAAATCGCCTGGCATCGTTATCGACTTAAGGTTCTTGCCTCTAACGAAATCCTCGCCTATTCTTTTTACGCTGCTTGGAATAGTAATCTCTGTTGCACCGATTCCATCAAAAGCACGAATACCTATATCTACAATCGTGTTAGGCAAAACAATAGCCTTTAGATTAGAGCAGTTAGAGAACGCAGAATCAGATATTCCCTTAATACCATCCTTAACAATAAGCTTAGTTATTTCAGACTCTTTGCATGTGTATGTATTATCAGCAATTCCTGTTCCTGTAACAGTCAACACACCGTCTTTGAAATCATAATTAACATCATTGTTTCCTATTATTTTGTCGAATAGCTGTGGTCCAATCACCAAATCCGCTCTAGCAGTTACGCCACTAAAGTTTGCTACTCCAAGTGCCATAACACATGCTAGCGATATTGATATTGCCTTCGTTATTATTCTTCTCATTTTCCCTCTCCTTATGTCTCATTTTTATTATATAACACAATGCTACATCTAACTATATTATAAAAATGAATTATTAAGGTTTAATTAGAGAAATAAAAAAGGCCGCTCACAAAGAGCGACCTTTTCTATATTAGAGTCTATCTTATAGACTTGCGTGGAATGTTCTTGAGATAACGTCATCCTGCTGTTCTTTTGTTAGCTTGATGAAGTTAACAGCATATCCTGATACACGAATTGTTAGCTGAGGATACTTTTCTGGGTGCTTCTGAGCATCTAGAAGTGTTTCCTTCTCTAGTACGTTTACGTTTAGGTGATGTCCACCTTCTTCTGCATAACCATCTAGTAGTGCTACTAGGTTATCTACCTGATTTGTGTTTGCCATTTTACTTACCTCCTATTTAGTTAAAGAGTTATAAAAATTACTGTTCATTTTTTATTTTTAATCTGGTTTCCTTGAACCCTTTAAGGATCATTTTTCTGCACTCAAGAGCTTGCTCCTTAGTAGCAGGTGGTGTTCCTTTCAATGGATAATCAATTCCCAGTTGTTCATATTTGACTATTCCCATATCGTGATATGGCAATACATCTAGAGCCTTGACGTTTTTAAGTGTTCCAATAAATCTTCCTAAGCGCACTAGCGATTCCTCATCCATATTGAAATTAGGAACGACTACATGTCTTATCCATATTGTAACATTTTTTTGGTCAGCGTACTCTGCAAACTTGAGAATGTTATCATTAGGTCTCTGACACAAATCCTCATGGACTACAGGGTCAATATGCTTAATGTCTAACATAATCAAATCTGTGGATTTGAGAAGTCTATCTACCTTTGCTAGATATTTCTCGTCATCCGGTCTGAACATTGTACCTGATGTATCTAGGCAAGTGTGAATACCTCTTCTATGAGCAGCCTCAAACAATTCAGTTAAGAATTCCAGCTGAACCATAGGCTCTCCGCCAGTTGCTGTTATACCACCATCTTTATAAAACGGTTTTTTCTTCTCATACTCGTTAATGATTTCGTCTACAGTCATATCTGTAGCACCTTCCATGCTCCAAGTATCAGGGTTGTGGCAATACTTACAGCGCATTGGACAACCTTTGAAGAAAACAACTAATCTTATGCCTGGTCCATCTACTGTACCAAAGCTTTCTATAGAATGAATCTTACCTACCATCTTGTGTACCTTTATAATCAGTCCGTATATTGCCCAAAAACATGGGCAATATAAGACTTAAAATTAAATCTATTATCTAGATTACTGCTTATCTAGAACTTCTTCTAGATCGATTCCTAGCTCGTCAGCGTCAAGATCACCAGTTACAACTGTGTCTTTACCTAGAGCGTCAGGAATGATTGTAAATGTGTTAGAAATACCATCCTGTGCATTCATGAATGGAATCTTAGCTACTGAAGCTAGTGATGAAGCTGCACCGTGAGTATCTCTTCCGTGTAGTGGGTTAGCACCTGGAGCGAATGGCTTACCACCTCTTCTACCGTCAGGTGTGTTACCTGTATTCTTACCATATGTTACGTTAGATGTAATTGTAAGAATTGACTGTGTAGGGATACCGTTTCTGTATGTGTGCTGCTGTCTTAGGTAACCCATGAACTTGTTAACGATTTCTACAGCTAGTTCGTCAACGTCATCGTTATCGTTACCATACTTAGGGAAATCTCCCTCGATTTCGTAATCTACTACTAGACCGTCTTCATCTCT
This sequence comes from uncultured Lachnospiraceae bacterium, assembly GCA_902774125.1. Classification (GTDB taxonomy): domain Bacteria; phylum Bacillota; class Clostridia; order Lachnospirales; family Lachnospiraceae; genus Eubacterium_G. The sequence continues at coordinate 12,613 of CACYHD010000034.1, read as the reverse complement.
GATAGTCTTAACCTTAGCATACTTAATAGCTGAAAGTGAGTCAGCTACGATTGATAGACCAGCTACACCAGTAGCGAACCATCTCTTAACTTCTGCATCGTGAAGAGCCATCTGGATTCTCTCGTAGCAGTATTTATCATGCATGTAGTGGATGCAGTTTAGAGCACTTACGTATACTCTAGCTAACCACTTCATCATATCATCAAACTTGTCCATAACCTCATCAAAGTCTAGGTACTCTGATGTGATTGGTCTGTACTTAGGTCCTACCTGAACCTTAGTCTTCTCATCAACACCACCGTTGATAGCGTATAGAAGACACTTAGCAAGGTTTGCTCTAGCTCCGAAGAACTGCATTTCCTTACCGATTCTCATTGAAGATACGCAGCAAGCGATACCGTAGTCATCACCGTGTGTAACTCTCATAAGATCATCGTTCTCGTACTGAACTGAAGAATATCCAATAGAAATCTTAGCACAGTATCTCTTGAAGCTTTCTGGAAGTCTCTTTGACCAAAGAACTGTTAGGTTTGGCTCTGGAGCAGCACCTAGGTTCTCTAGTGTGTGTAGATATCTGAATGACATCTTTGAAACCATGTGACGTCCGTCGATACCAACACCACCGATTGACTCTGTTACCCAAACTGGGTCACCAGCGAAGATCTGGTTGTACTCAGGTGTACGAGCGAACTTAACGCATCTTAGCTTCATGATGAAGTGATCTACGAATTCCTGAATCTGCTCTTCTGTGAAAGTACCGTTAGCAAGGTCTCTCTCAGCGTAGCAGTCGATGAATGTAGATGTTCTACCAAGTGACATAGCAGCACCGTTCTGTTCCTTAACAGCTGCTAGGTATCCAAGATATGTCCACTGGATAGCTTCCTGTACGTTCTTAGCTGGCTTTCTGATATCGAATCCATAGATATCACCTAGCTTAGCTAGTTCTTCAAGAGCTCTTAACTGCTCTGAAAATTCTTCTCTATCTCTAATAACATCAGCTGTCATTGTCATAAGATCAGTGTCAGATTTCTGTTTCTTCTTATCTGCAATAAGTGCATCAATACCATAAAGTGCTACTCTTCTGTAGTCACCGATGATACGTCCACGACCGTAAGCATCTGGAAGACCTGTTACGATGTGGTTTGTTCTACATGTTCTGATTTCTGGAGTATATGCATCGAATACACCAGCGTTGTGTGTCTTTCTATAGTTAGTATAGAAATCAACAACCTCAGGATCTACTTCGTATCCGTTGTCTGAACAAGCTTTCATAGCCATACGGATACCACCGTTAACCTGAAGACCTCTCTTGAAAGGTGCATCAGTCTGGAAACCAACAATAGTTTCTTTATCTTTATCTAGGTAACCAGCACCATGGCTTGTGATTGTCTGAACAACCTTTGTGTCCATATCAAGAACACCACCTGCTTCTCTCTCCTTCTTCTGAAGATCTCTTACCTGACTCCATAGTTCTTTTGTAGCCTCTGTTGGGCCTGCTAAGAAACTCTCATCTCCATCATATGGAGTGTAGTTCTTCTGGATAAAGTCTCTGACGTTTACTTCTTTCTGCCAAGCACCGCCATTAAATCCTTCCCATTCTGTTCTCATCTTTTCTTTCCTCCTAATAAGTGAATGATTGGTCTAGAATTAATCTAGAACTGTTAATATGTCATCTACAGTTTTCTTCTTCGGAACCTGTGGTTCCTCAGTTGGATGTCCGAGTGCTACCAAAGACATAAGTAGCTGGCCATCTGGAACCTGTAGGATTTCTGAAGCCTTTTCTATATCATACAATCCCATAATAACTGTTCCCAAACCTTCAGCCTTGGCTGCTAGACATAAAGTCTGTGTAGCAATACCATTGTCGAAAGCCTGCCAATTATCCTCACGGATAGTTGAATAAGAACCGTCTCTCTCAAATCCAGAGCGCTTATCAACAATTAGTGTAGCAATGATAGCAGGAGCACCGTTAATGATACCTGCATTATGTTCAGCGCAACACTCAGCTGCCAGCTTACTCTTGATATCAGAGTTTGTGATTGCTATATAGCGTGTAGTCTGTGAATTTTTCCAAGAAGGTGCATAACTTGCTGTTTCGATCAAGTCTCTAATAGTTTCTACTGAAACTTTTTCATCAGTGAACTTGCGAACACTTCTTCTTGTTTTAATACATGTTTTAGCGTCCATTATTATCCTCCTTTTTAAGTAAGATGTCCAAGCATTACTTCCTATAAGTAAGTGCTTATATGGCGCAGTGATACATATAACTTCACTAACCAATTTAGTTTAACACCATCAACCCCTTTTTTCAACATAAAAAAAGTAAGTTTTTTCCGTTTAAACTATAATAAATAAGGTGGCGGTAGACATAATTTCTTTTATGAATATTTTTCTAAAAATATCCCACCAATTGTGCAACAAATTAGAGACCGCAGTGCTGTTAACACTGCGGTCCCCTTTTTGTATCCGAGGAGATTTTCAGTTCTACTTAACTGTTACTTTTATCTTCTTAGGCATACCGTTCTTAGCATATACATAAACTGTAGTACTTCCTTTACCAACAGCCTTGATGTTGCCATTCTTTGTTACTTTAGCAATACTTGCATCACTTGTGCTGTATCTGAATGTTGGAGCATGCTTACTTGATAGCATCTTCTTGCTCTTTCTCTTTAGCTTAATCTTAGCTTTGATCTTAGCTTTCTTTCCAACCTTCAATGTGAATGCTTTCTTCTTAAGAATGATCTTAGCTGGGTTAGAATACTTCTTATGCTTTTCACTTACAAAGTGTCCTGTAATTGACTTAGCTATCATTGTCTTCTTGCCATTGATAGTCTTGTAAGCCTTAACTACTACCTTGTAGTTCTTCTTCTTGCTAATCTTCTTGCCTGCAATCTTCTTGAACTTAATCTTAGAAATATCTTTGCCGACTGTCATTACAGTTCCTTTACCGAACTTCTTAGAACATACCTGAGCATATACTCTGTACTCTTCGGCATCTTTAACTTTGTGCCATTCAACACCAACTTCGTTGCCTGATACATAAGCTTTGATTCCCTTATTAAGTTCTACGCTGTTAACAGCTACCTCGTCAGCTGTAACAGGCTTGTCGCCAACCTGTACTGTCATCTTACTTACGATCTTAGTTTCATCATTTGCTGTTGCACTGATTTCGATAATACCGTACTTAAGACCTGTAACTTTACCGTTAGCATCTACTGTTGCAACGCTTTCGTCACTTGACTTCCAAGTAACTGTAGCATCTGTTGCATTCTCTGGTGTTACCTTAGCTGTGAATGTCTGGCTTGCGCCGATTGCTATCTTTTCAACACCAGTTAGTTCAATTTTTTCTACTAGGATAGGGTTAACATTAATTGTTATCTTTCCTACTACTCCACTCTTGTCATTTGCTGTAGCTGTAATATCAACTGTACCCTTAGCAATTGCTTTAACTACACCATTCTCATCAACTGTAGCGATACTTTCGTCACTTGTTCCCCATGTATATGTTGGGTCTGTTGCGTTCTCAGGTGTTACTGTAGCTGTTAATGTCTGGCTGTCGCCGATAAACATTTCTTCAGCTCCTGTTATTGCAATATTTTCAACAAGGATAGGTTTTACAGTAATCTGTGCTTGTCCGATTACCGTACCGTAATCTGTAGCTGTTACTGTAACAGTTGTTGTTCCTAATCCAACTGTTGTGATATTTCCGTTTTCATCAACTGTTGCAACGTCAGGATCTTCAACTTTATACTCTACGCTCTGATCAAATGCATCTGTTGGAAGTATTGAAACATCTAAGTTAGCTGTTTCGCCAATAAATAGTTCTACATCGTTAACAGTTACTTCCTCTACTGGAATTGGTTTGAGATAGAATGTATCATTCCACTCTCCCTTTAGATCAACTTCTTCGAAGTTCTCTACTGGTTTTGTGAATTCAGCGTCATAATACCATCCACCTTCGATATAATTGTCAACTTTGTACTTGGACATATCTGTTACTTTGTAATCATTATCAAATCCAGGTATTGGCTCAATTGTTGTAAATAGTGCATTAGTTAAATCTGTAATAAATGGTAGGTTGAATTCGTAATATGAATATCCAACTGTATCTTCTCCAACTACGTATTTAACATATGTCTTGATAAACTCTAGATAGAACTTATCTCCATTCTTAGCTGCTATTGCCTTGCCATCATCAGGAAGTTCTTCCATGAATGGAATGCTGTCATACCATCCAAGTGATGTAAATGGCTTGATTGTGTCATAATCAGTTTTAATATGGAATGTAGGTTCAGTATATTTAGCTATCTTTGCGATTTTATCTCTATCAAATGATAATGTAACCTTACCGTATAGATCTAATTCGCCAAATACAACTCTTGCATATGCAGGGTCTTCTGCGATTATAGGCTGGCTTCCCATTCTATAAATATCTGCGTCAGCTCTATAAAGCTCTGCAATTTCATATGTTGGGTAGAAGCTTGATCCTAGAGGAACATAATCCTGTGCCTCTGTTCCAACCTGTTTGATTGGATAATTGTTATCAGGATCATTTGCGATAATTACTCTAGTTCCTTCGCCTTCGCCTGTTAGATACCATGTATCTGCTATGTCAAGCATGTTGACATCTTTTAGAACTTTCCATGTTCCGTCGTCCTGTTTTTCAACTAATCTTGGAACCTTACCAAAGTCCACATCGCCCTTAGTATCATAAAGAGCATAAGCCTTAATGTTATCGTTTGATGCTGTACTATTGCTTGTTCTAAACATTACTGCATCATCTTCGAATAGCTTGTTGTAATCGTCTTCTGTAACAGTCCACTTGAACTGGATTTCATCAAATGAATCAGGATCAGCGCTGTCAAGGTAATCGATTCCTGGATTCATTCCAAGTCTCCAAACCTTTACACTTGCACTTACTTCAGTTCCTGGTAGAAGGAATTCCGGATCAAAGAATTCAGCATATTGGGCATCTTCAGTCTTAATTTCTTCAGATTGAATTCCTCTCATTGATACGCCTAGTGGAACCTTTAATGTAGCTGTTTCTTCATCACCAACAGAATATGACATATTGACTGTTGCCCATGTCTGATCTTCGTCATCATATGCGAATGTAAAGAAGTTAGTGAAGTAATTGAAGTAAACACTATCATCATTACCTACTGCCGGCTTGCCTTCTTCATCATATGTACCTTCTACTTGAATATCAGTAGTAAACTCATCACTGAGAAGTTTGTATGGCTTGTAAATTGGTATAATTGCAAGCGCTTTGTTGTTTCCAAGAACACTGTTTCCAGTTTTTAGATTGAATTTGAATGTCGTTCCACCAATCTGTGCATCTGGTTCAGGAATGCTATGAATATCATCAAATGCTCCTACACTCTCTAATGTTAGATAAAGTGGATTATCACTTGCATTCAATGTTTCTTCCTGAGTATTGAATGTTCCTAGGCTATGTTCTGCAACCATTGCCTGGATGTCAGCATACTTGCTAATTGTTTCTGTTGAGTATGTCTTGTAATCGCCTAGATCAACGATTGCCAAGTCTTCCAAGTAACTGTTCTGAGGAATTGTGAACTCAAATGATGTGTTATCGCCTTCTTCATAAACAGTCATGTAATCATAAATTTCATCTCCATTTACAAGTGTATCTGTAACTTTGTCAATGAACTTGCTGTCATGTCCACCATTGTTAATCTGGTTATGAGGTAGAATCACATCATATGTGTTTTGGTTACCAATAATTCTGTAACGCATTGGATGAGCTATTCCCTCTTCGCTTGCTTCAAGTGTGTTTTGACTATACTTAACACATTTTCCGTAAATATCAGTTTCCACATCTTCTTCCTGTGCGATGCATGTGAAGTTACCATAGTCTGTTAATATTACAAGAACTGTTGGGAACTGATCCGCATTATTACCACCCTTAGTAGATGTTGCTACTTCATCAATAGCACCTGTGATAAAATCAACACCTAATAAATCAGGTGCATATTCATCATCAATCAACATGTACTGTGCAGAATAATCAGAATCTATCTGCTCAATCACATCATTGATCAATGGATTAGGTGGAATAGTTCTAGCGTCATTAGGTTCAACTAATTCATCATATGTTGTATCAGCTGCAATAACAAATCCGTCTTCATTCAAACTAGTATGTAGTAGATATGATTTAACACTAATGCCTAGAATGTCTGCCATTGGAGTGCTGTCATAAACTTCCATAGTACCAAACAAGTTATGAGTAAAGTACATTCTAGCTACATTTACTTTACCTTCAAATGTTGTAGGTAAATCAGTAATATTGTAGTTTAAGTAAATAGTTGATCTGCCTGATCTGCTCAAACGAGCATTATTGATTGTAACGGCTTTTTCTAATCCCTTATTCTTGTTGTCATATTCACCAGAAATTTCAAGATTCAAAGCTGCGTTATCAGAACCTGATGTATCGTAGTAGTTGAAGAACGCTGTAGTACCAGCCTTAGTAAACTGGCTTTCTAACGTTGTGTTTGTTCTTACATTAATGCGATATCCGCTTGCACGAGTAACGTCGCCTTCATCGTTTGTAGTCTGGCTAACTACAAGATTAGTTCCGTCATAAATCTTATCAATATCAGTTAGCTTATTAAGTTTGATATTTCTCTGTTCTACATCTAGGCTGAAGCTATTGTGGGCTGTAACCCAGTTAAATTCTTCTTCGCCTGTCCAATCAGCTTCCATACCACTTACTGGAGTTTCTGATGTGTAGTATAGACCAACATAATCTACATCAACATCATAGGCATCTATTCCGTAGTATTCACAAGCTGGTAATGTGTCAGTAACAACATCTGTCAATAATGAGTTAATCTCATTACCTTCTGCTGGTACTGTCTCTGTAAAGACTTCATTATTACCTGCTCTTACTCTTACTACAAATATATCGCCTCTATAAACGCCACGTCTTACAAGAGTTCTATAATACTGCTTGTATGCATCTGGTAGAGAACTATTATCTGTAATCTTTGTACCCATTGTAGTATCGCCAGTAACAGCGTCACCAATGTTTACTTTGAGTCCCAAAGATGTGAGGTTAGTATTAACTATTCCGTTGAAGGCTACTTTCTCTGCGTATACAGACTGAAGAAGCTCGCCTTCATCCTGCTGATTAATCATTGTATAATCTAGATCATATGTATTTTCAGTTCTTGTTCCATCAGCACTCTGATCTTTTTCGTGAGCTATAATTAATGCCATTTCTGCTTTTCTAGATGCAACAGGGTTAGCTGCATAAATCAAAACACCATTGTCATTACTATAATAGCTGTTAAGATCGTTTCCTGTATAATCACCATCTATCTGACATAGATAGTTATTCATATCTAATATGTAAGTTAAATTAAATTCCCATTTAATGTTTTCAATAATATCTGTAAACTCATTAGCGCTTCGAGCTTCATTGTTGCTCCAGCCCTGAGCTGAGCTTGAGTATAGGTATTCACCTAATACTGTTTCGTTCTGGCCCTGTACACGACTAGTGAATGTATGGTTTTGAACCTTTGTATTCTCATGTACTGTATCTGTAGCTAAATTCAATCCTAAATCAGCCTTACGAACCAAAACATTGAACTTATATGTTCTATAGTAATATCTATAGCTACTCCAACCTCTGAAGAATCTATATGTTCTATATCTGTAAGGAACTGTAACGTCGATAGTATAATAACCAGCGTCCTTAATCAACTTCTGATTAATTTGTTCCCTAGCATAATATGGAGAAGCAGTTGACTTACCATCCATTACTACGCCTTCGCTAGTACCTGTTAAGTACTCGCCATCGACAAATCCATCACCTGTGAAATATGGTGCATAATGAACTCTATAGTATGGAGCCAATGCATATCCATTGAGCCAATATGTATTATCTGACTGAATAGTATCTAGACCATTCATAAAGAACTGATCTGTAACTACTGCTTCACTATCAGCTCCGTTATTATAACCATATCCGATTCCTGTAATCAACTCAGAAACAGAATGTTTCAAGCCATCATAATAAACAGTTTTAAGAGCTTTATTTGTGTTGAACTTAGAAGCATTACCATTCTTTGGATATCCATTAAGTTCTTTTTGATCAGTTGTATCTGTACCTGCATCAGTACCTTCTGTTTTTTCTCTATCATTAACGTCAATGTTAACATCGCCAACAAATCCTGCTTTCTTAGAAGCTGTACCTGCGATATTATCCAAAACTACTCCAACATTAGCTGTTGGTATAGTTTCACTATCTGTACAAATCATAGATTTAACAAAAGCTGCTGTGAATTCAAACTCACCTATATGCTCACCTGATGTCTTAGCATCCTTTAGATGGAAGTCATCCACATTAACTTTTCTAGACCAGAATCCATTAGCGTTAGGATTTACATTATAGTCTGTCATTGTAGCGTCATAGTAGTATGATAATGCTTTTGCCTGATCAACAGTTGCTGTTGAGCTTGTGCTATATACAGCATAGACATCAACATCATTTTCTGTTAGATAATCACCAATCTTATATAATGCATTAGCGTCTTTTACCATAGCGTATACGCCTGCTAGGTAAAGATTAGCTGGTGTTAATGAATTGCCTCTAGTTCCTGGAGTACCCGGATTAGCAACAGAGCCCATTATATCCCAATCAGCATCAGAAATATTATTTATATTTCCATTTATGTCATATTCATTGGTCCATCGAGCGCTATCACCATTAGTACCGTTTGCGCCACCATTGTTTCCACCTTTTCCGCCCTGACCTACTTGGCCTATTTGGTATAGATAGCCATTACTTGAATTGCGCCAGTATGTTCCACCGGAACCACCACCAGTACCACCAGTACCACCAGTACCACCGGCACCGATATTCATAGCAGCACCACCACCGGCACCTGAGCCACCACCAGCTCCGCCACCAGCTGTGTAACTATGTTCCCAGCCACTGCCTTTGTCATTACCATTAGTACCTGCACTACCTGCTGTACCTGCAGTACCTGCAGTACCACCAGTTGCATTAATAGTTATAGAATCAGCATAATCACAATATAGTTTTACAGTACCCGGATTCAACGTGCTACCACTGTCAGCTGATGCACTCGCACTATTAGGATTTGAATCACCAGTACTAGTATTTGCTCCTACAGTAACTCCATTAGCACCAGCTGTGCCTGATGTTCCAGTAGAACCATCTGTTCCGATACCTGCTCCAGCGCCACCGCCGCCGGCGCCACCGCCGCCACCAGAACCTGGCATTGAATAATCAGATCCTGATTTAGTTTCACGACCGTTACCGCCGTTACCGCCGTTACCGCCATTACCAGCATTACCGCCAGTTGCGTTAACTGTACCACTACCTATAAAGATAAGTGTTGCGCTACTTGGTAGTTTGATTCCAGCATAACCTTCTTTTCCATATTTTCCGCCTGTTCCACCACTAGCTGTTGATCCGCTTGAAGCACCTGGCATAGAACCATTTCCTGCATTGCCACCATCAGTTCCGTTAGAACCTGTAGATGTAAGCGTGTGGCCATTTAAATAAATCTTAACTGTAGCTCCAGAAGCAATAGTTAAACCACTACTGCGATCTTCGCTAGGTGAAAAAGTTACATTGCCGTCCAAATAGTAATTACCACTATTTAGAGTTTTGTCAACGGCATCCACTAACTTAGTACCTGAATACTGAGTGGCAGCGGCCTTAACTTCTCTACTATTGTAGATAGTTACCGATGTCATCACCATTGCGATACTTAGCGTAACCGCCAAAACACGTTTCACTAGTTTCTTCATGAAATCTCCCTCTCTTTCTTAGTATTCGATTTTATCCGTACAACTGATAATTTAATTATAAACAAAATTTGAACACCTTTCATTTACCGCATTGGTAAGTGTTTGTATAACAATTAGGTGTCATTTTTTGAAGGTGCTCAAATTTAGAGTTTCTGAGGTATTTCCATGCAAACAAAAAATCCACCTGCTTTCACAGGTGAATTTCAATTACATTATTTCTTTATTTGAGCAAGTCGTCAGTTCCAACATTAAGAGCCTTAGCCACCTCAACTAGCATAAAAAGATCCGGCGTTCTCTCTGCTTTTTCCCAACGATAAATTGTTTGATAGCTACAGTTCAATTGTTGCGCCAACTTCTCTATGCTAATATCAGCCTTCTTGCGATACTTACGTATATTCGTTCCTATCTTTTCAGCATCAAGCTCTGTATGATTGCCTACAGGCTTTCGCAAATTCTCAAAAGCTCGCTGCAGTTCCTTCTCATCAATAGGCTTGAGCAAAAAATCGCTGGCGAGCACCTTGTAAGATTCAAGAGCATACTGCTTGTGGCCAGTCAAAAATATTATATTAATATTAGAATTTATACCAATAAGCGTCTCCGCAACATCTATCCCATTAATGTTAGGTAGATCAATATCCAATATAGCAATGTCAACCGGCGCAGTCTTGGCATAATCAATTGCTTCCTGCTCATCATAAAAACCATGACAGTTAGCGTCTTCTTTTATTTTTTGGACGCACCTAATCACGTCCTTTACTATCAACATCTTGTCGTCCAAAACAAGTATTTCCATCTTATTTTATTCCCCCTTTTTTAGGAATTGTTATTGTTGCAATAGTTCCATGCTGGTCACTTTCAAGTTGTAACGTTCCTTTGCACTTGTGCTCAAGTCGAGCTCTTACATTTTTGATTCCAACTCGTTCTTTCACGTTATCAACATCGAAGCCCGGGCCGTTATCAGTTACTGTCACAACAAATTGGTCCTTTTCTTCTCTTGACCTAATTATAATTTTTTTGTCCGCTTTGTTTTTGCTGACGCCATGGACTATGGCATTCTCTACAATCGGTTCCACAGTCAATGGTGGCAAAAAGAAATTGTCTACTTCTATATCATAATCAACGTCTAAGCCCGAATGGTCCGTTGCCTCGAGCGCCACAAAAGCCTTAATATGTTTCAGCTCATCGTCAAAATGAATCATTTCGTCACTTTCTATTGCATCTATGTTGCTTCGAAGATAAACCGAAAAATCATTGATGCTTCTTGCCGCCTTATCGCGGTCCTCCCAAATGAGTGCCTTGATTACGCCCAACATATTAAAAATAAAATGAGGCTTCATAGACGTTTGCATAAGCTTGATTCGCGTATTGGAAAGTTCCAATTCCTGCTTGGTGTAATCGTTCTTAATCTGCTCCATGAGTGCTTTGAGCTCTTGCTTTTCCCTAGTTCGCTTGAACACATTGGCGTAAAGCAACACCTCGCCTGTCACCAAAACAATCAACATCGTAAAGTAGTTAAAACCGTTTATTTGCTGGCAATGATCGAATCGGTCCATTACCACCCAAAAACCAACAAAGGCTGTAGTCATTATCAAGCTCATAATGTAAGGCTTAATTACTACAAAACACATCACCGCAATTATAACGGTGAAAAAAGTCAAAATCTGTTCTTCTTCTATATAATGAAGATAGGAAACCATCATTCCCCACACAACGTACATCAAAGATACTATAACAGAAAAGCTTGTTATGACCGCATGATTGTTCAACTCATGTTTCAGAGAAAGATGCGCGAACAAAAACACAAACAAACTAACGAGAATGCAGTATATCACCGAATGTAACACTCTCAATTCCATCTTGTCATATTCCGGAATACTTATGAGCATTCCGCCCACTTCAAAAACAAGTGTAACTAAAGAAATTACCCTTATGTTTTTTAAGCTGTTTCTATCTAGTTCGTCAGATATTTGTTTGGTCATTTTAGGAAAAAACAAATTCCTAATTTGAAGCAATATTTTTTTCATAACGTTCCTCGCATACTGCTTATATTCTACCACAAATTCTGCACTAATTCTATTTTTGGCACCTATTTATTACCAAGTAAGTCGGTGTAGTTCTCCCTCTTCCTGCATGCCCGCGAAGTCCTGTTGTCTAAGTGATTCAAAAAGCATGATAGCCACAGAGTTGGCAATGTTAAGGGAGCGGATTCCCTCGTTCATTGGAATACGCACGCAATTGTCCTTGTGCTGCACCAAAATTTCCTCTGGTATTCCAGCACTCTCCTTGCCAAACATTATATAATCGTCCGGGCCATACTCGACGTCTGTGTACTTCTTAGGCGCCTTTGTTGTGGCATACCAAATCTTGACATCCGGATTCTTGGCGCAAAAATCAGCATAAGAATCATAAATAGTTACATCCAAATCTTTCCAATAATCCATGCCGGCACGTTTAAGGTTTTTGTCGTTAATAACAAACTTCATTGGCTCGATTAAGTGAAGCTTAGTTCCTGTGGCAAAACAAGTTCTGCCTATATTTCCAGTGTTCTGTGGTATTTCCGGTTCTAATAAAACTATATTCATTTTAAATCCTTCCTTATTGAAATCTTTCCTCATCTTTTTTTCGTATATTTATACTTTCAATTGAATATTTTATCACATATTGTAGTTTTCGCAATTTTTATATGATATAATGGCTCGGAATGCTTTTTTTAAAGCAATCTGGTAAATAGTCAAGAATGATTTTTTGACATATTTATAAAAAAAGCATGCTTTAGTGCATGCTAAAAAGAACTTTGAAAAATACTTCA
>CACYHD010000033.1 GCA_902774125.1 uncultured Lachnospiraceae bacterium | reverse complement strand
TGGGAGTAAAAATGGAATTAGGAAAAAAACAATTATTAAAAGTAACAAGAAAAGTTGACTTCGGTATTTATCTAAGCGATGGACAGGAAGAAATACTGCTTCCCAAAAACGAAGTGCCTCAAAATACTCAGGTGGATCAGGAATTGGATGTTTTTGTAATGAGAGACTCCAAGGATAGACTGATTGCAACTACCGCAACGCCAAAGGTTCAGGTTGGCGAGGTGGCTTGTTTGGAAGTGCGCGAAGTGACCAAGTACGGTGCTTTTTTGGACTGGGGCATGGGCAAAGATTTGTTTTTGCCTTACAAGGAGCAGACATACAAGGTGCGTGAAGGCGACCAGGTGTTGGTTGGCGTTTATCTTGATAAAAGTAATAGAATCTGCTCAACTATGAAAGTGTACGATTATCTAAGTACAGACCACGAGTATGCCAAGGACGACGTGGTTAGCGGATATGTATATAACAAAAACCCTAAGTTTGGCGCATTTGTGGCGGTGGATAACAAGTACCACGGATTGATTCAGACAAAGGAGTTGACTAGAAATGTCAATATAGGAGATGTTGTTACAGCGAGAGTTGCGGTTGTGAGAAATGACGGCAAGCTGGATCTTGCTATACGCAAGAAGGCGCATCTTCAGATGGAGGAGGACGCTGCGGCGATATTGGAATATATGAACGAAAACGGCGGCAAGATTCCATATACTGACAAGGCATCTCCGGAAAGAATCCGCGAGGACTTTTCTATGAGCAAAAACGAGTTCAAGCGCGCAATCGGACGCTTGCTCAAAAACAACGTCATAATAATAGAAGAAAAACAAATAACCCTGAAAAAATAGCAGGAAAAACAAGTCAAAACACGACAAGTGACAAATAAAAAATGTGGTTATTGTACGAAATGTACAAAAAAATATGTGTGTTTTTATACAAAATACATATAGAAATAATTGAAAACATAGTCTAAAATAGTATATACGAGTGGGCGAAGGCCCGGAACTACATTTATATAAGGGCAATGCCCTAACAGGAGGGAAACATGGCAAGTTTATCATTAAAAGGTATTAACAAGTTGTATCCTAATGGCTTCCACGCTGTTAAGGATTTCAATCTTGAGATTAAGGACAAGGAGTTTATCGTATTCGTAGGACCATCAGGTTGTGGTAAGTCAACAACACTACGTATGATCGCTGGTCTTGAAGAAATTTCTTCAGGTGAGCTTTACATCGGTGACAGACTAGTTAACGATGTTGAGCCTAAGGACAGAGATATCGCGATGGTATTCCAGAACTACGCTCTTTATCCACATATGACAGTATATGACAACATGGCATTCGGTCTTAAGCTTAGAAAAGTACCTAAGGCTGAGCAGGAGAGATTAGTTAAGCATGCAGCTAAGATTCTTGATCTTGAGTCACTACTAGATCGTAAGCCTAAGGCTTTATCAGGTGGTCAGAGACAGAGAGTTGCGATGGGTAGAGCTATCGTTCGTAATCCTAAGGTATTCCTTATGGATGAGCCTCTATCTAACTTGGATGCTAAGCTAAGAGTACAGATGCGTGTCGAGATTGCTAAGCTACACAAAGATCTTGATGCTACAATCATCTACGTAACTCACGATCAGACTGAGGCTATGACACTTGGTACAAGAATCATCGTTATGAAGGACGGTGTTGTACAGCAGGTAGATACACCTAAGAACCTATATGACAAGCCAGTTAACCTATTCGTTGCTGGATTTATGGGATCACCTCAGATGAACTTCATCGACGCTGAGGTTGAAAAAGACGGAGATACAGTTAGACTACATATCGGTCAGGCTCGTACATATATCACAGTTCCAGCTGAACAGGCTAAGGCTCTTGTTGAAGGTGGATACGTTGGTAAGACAGTTGTTATGGGTATTAGACCAGAAGATATTCATGATGAAGAGAGCTTCATCGAAATGTCTAAGGATAGTACATTCGAGACAACAGTTAAGATTTATGAGCTTCTTGGTTCAGAGGTTCACCTACACTTCGATCTAGAAGGATTCGAGTGCACAGCTAAGGTTAACGCTCGTACAACTGCAAGAGTTGGCGATGAGATTAAGCTTGCTATGGACCTAACAAAGCTACACCTATTCGACAAGGATACAGAACAGGTTATTATGAACTAATTCAATACACAAGATATTGTGAAAAATATGTGAAAAAGCACCTTTTATGGTGCTTTTTTCTTGTTTTTTAATAACTACTGTTTTAAAATAATAATTGAGTAATTATGAGCTTTGGGCCCCTGGCCTACGGTCTAAAAATACAGAGGTTGGTATGATATCCAAGGAAATACTTCAAAAAAACATAAACCAGATAAGCAATATTTCAGGAATTGATGTTGCTGTTTTTGATTCTGCAGGATTTGTTGCGTCTAACGATGCAGAGTGGACTATTCCATGGTCTAGCATTACAGAAGCCGAGTCAACAGAAGTAGAAGTAGATGGCGTATTGTACAACAAAGTATTAGTAGATGGAGAATTGGCATATGTTGTCGCAAGCAACGCAGATGCTGATAACGCTTCAATGGTAGGTAGAATGGCGGCTTTGCAGCTTGAATCACTGATAGTTAACAGTGAGGCAGAAGACGAGAAGCGAGAGTTTTACAAGAATCTTGTTCTCGGCAATATTTTTTCTGCCAACGTTTACAAGAAAGCTCAGAACCTCAACATAAGCACAGAGGAACCAAGATGCGTTTATATAATAGAAATTCCGGCTGAGTCCAGTGTTTTGGCAATGGATATTTTGACTAATCTATGTGACGACAATGATTATGTTACATTCGTGGACGACCAGACGATTATACTTATCAAGGAAATGTCGAATGCTGACAGCGAAGACGTGGCAGAGTCAATTGCAGACACATTAGAGGCTGACGGATATATTAAGGCACAGGTTGCTTTCGGAACAGTTGTAGGAGAACTCAAAAAAGTGTCTTCTTCTTATAAGGAGGCTCAGACTGCTTTGGAGGTTGGACGTATTTTTGCCCAAAATGACAGAGTTATCTCTTACGAAAATCTAGGAATCGGAAGATTGATTTATCAGCTTCCTGTACCATTATGTGAGATGTTTATTAGAGAAGTTTTCAAGGGCAAGTCCCCTAAGGATTTCAACGAAGAAACACTCAACACGGTGGAGAAGTTTTTCGAAAACAATCTTAATGTTTCGGAGGCGGCTAGAAAATTATACATTCACCGTAATACACTAGTGTACCGTCTGGACAAGATTCAAGAAATGACGGGGCTAGACCTCAAGGTGCTTGATGATGCTATTACATTCAAGATTGGAATGATGATAGTAAGATATTTGGAATTAGTTGACGAAAAAGAATAGCCACAAAACAACTAATAATGTTTTAACAATCGTTGTGTATTGTGACTATATAAGGGAGAAAAAATGATCGAGATTAAAGGAGTTACAAAATCATACGGAAACGGAGCTCCGGCTTTAAAGAATCTTAATATAGAAATAGATGACGGAGAGTTTGTGTTTGTTGTAGGCGCCAGCGGATCTGGAAAGTCTACGTTTATTAAGTTACTGCTTAGAGAACTCAAGCCAACAGAAGGCGAGATAATTGTTAACGACAAAAACATAGTAAAGCTTCGCTCAAGAGGCGTTGCCAGATATAGACGTAACATCGGAGTTGTGTTCCAAGACTTTAGATTGCTCAAGGACAGAGATGTTTTTGCCAATATTACTTTTGCGCAGCGAGTAATCGGGGCGCATCCTAAGCAGATCAAAAAGAATGTTACGAGAGTTTTGTCTCTAGTGGGACTATCAGAAAAGTACCGCTCATATCCTAACGAGCTTTCAGGTGGTGAGCAGCAGAGAGTTGCTCTAGCTAGAGCTTTGGTTAACAAGCCTGATATTTTGCTGGCCGACGAGCCAACAGGAAACCTAGACCCTGACAATTCATGGGAGATTATGAAGTTGTTAGAGAAGGTTAACGAGCAGGGAACAACTGTTATTGTTGTTACACACAACATGGATATTGTGGAGCAGCTTAAGAAGAGAGTTATCACCTTGAAGCAAGGTGTTAAGATAGACGATAGAGAGGTGGAGTAAATGAGTGCTAGAACAAAAGGCTATTGCCTAAAACAAGGTCTTGTTAACATTAAAAGAAACAAGCTTTACTCCCTTGCATCTATTGGAACTATATCTGCTTGTATTTTTTTGATTAGCGTTATTCTTGCAATTATTATTAACGTTAATTATATGGAAAAAAAGCTTGAGCAGCAGGTTGGTGTAACAATCTTTTTTGAAAAGGGGATTAAGCAAGAGCAGATTGATCACATTGAAGATTTGATCAAAAAGGATAAGCGTGTAGACAAGTACGAGTTCACATCAGCGGATGATGCGTGGAAAAACTTCAAGAAGGATTACTTCGCGGATGAGCCGGAACTAGCAGAGGGGTGGTCTAACAACCCTTTGGCCAACTCAGCATCATTCACCGTTTATCTCAAATACATCAAAAAACAGACAGCCTTCGTCAACGAGATGAAAAAGGTAGAAGGCGTTAGAAAAATCAAACATTCTGATCAGGCCAAGGCTACACTTACAAGCCTAGAAAAGTTTTTGGGCTATGTATCAATTGCACTTATTATCGTGTTGTTCGGCGTGGGAATATTCCTTATAAGCAACACTGTTATGATCGGAATATCAGTTAGAACAGAAGAAATCAAAATCATGAAGCTGATAGGCTCAACTAATAGTTTTGTGCGAGCGCCGTTTATAATCGAGGGTGTGACAATTGGCGTAATCGGATCGATTATTCCGCTGCTAATTATTGTTTTGTCTTACTCTAAGTTGATTGGATTGATAATCAAAAAGTTCGGTGTTTTTGCAACTAATATTCCTTTTGCACCAGCGCACATGGTGTGGTCAATTCTCATTCCGGTAGGTCTGGGAATCGGCGCAGGTATCGGCTTGATTGGTTCATATCTTTCAATAAGAAAGAGACTTAAAGTTTAGGAGGATAGTGATGTTCAAAAAAACAATTAGTTTGGCATTAAGCATTGTATTAGTGACAACAATGTCCTTTGCGTCATTGGCTGATGTCAAAAACGAAAAAAACAAGCTATCTAACTTGGAAAAAAAGGAGCGTAAGCTTGTAGAGCAAAAAAAGGATCTCAAGAAAAAGAAGAAGGACGCTCAAGAATATATTGCCAATGTCGACAAGCAGATAGGTGATGTGGCCAAGGATATTTACAAGACTCAGGGACAACTCAAAAAGGTTGACAAAAAGATTGTAAAAACTAAAAAGAAACTTAACAAGGCTAAGAAAAGTATAAAGATTCAGACTCGAGATATGACTAAGCGTATCCAGTATATGTACGAAAATGGAAGTTCAGAAATTCTCGACATGCTTCTCAATTCAAAAGGCATAAGTGATTTTTTGAGCAAGGCCGAGTACATAACAGAGCTTTCGGAATACGACCGCAAGATGCTTAACAAGCTCAAGGAAACAAAGAACGCTATCAAGAAGTCCAAGGAAGTTTTGGAGACAAGTAAGATTCAGCTCGATGGACTTCAAGAGGAGCAAAAAAATAGACAGACTACTCTCAAAAAGTTAAGTGCCAGCAAGAAGGCAGAGTTGAAGGATTATTCTAAGCTGCTCAAAAATAAAGAGGCTGACGCTAACAAGATTACTGAAGAAATTGCAGCACAGAAGAGTGCTATAGCAGCAGCCGAGGCGGCAGAAGAGGCACGTCAAAGACAGATTGCACAGGAAGCCGCAAGACAGTCTGATGCTATTAACAAGAAGAACAATGCAGCTTACAAAAAGCACGGTAACAACGGTGGTGGCTCATACAACCAAGGCGTACCAGGCGGCGGTTGGACATGGCCATGTCCGGGACATACAAGCGTATCATCTGGTTTTGGAACGCGTAAAGATCCATTCGGTGGCGGCGGTTCGTATATGCATAATGGAATCGATATTCCTGCACCGGCCGGAACGCCTGTAGTGGCAGCGAGCTCCGGAACAGTTGCGTGGTCATCATACAGCACAACAGCCGGTAACTGGATTGGAATCAGTCACGGTAACGGAGTTGTATCAGTATACATGCATATGTCTTCAAGAATAGCTGTTGCAGGCCAGCATGTTAACAAGGGACAGACTATTGGATTAGTCGGAACAACAGGTTCATCCACTGGTAACCATTTGCACTTTGGCGTTCAGCTAAATGGAAGTTATGTAAACCCATTAGGGTATGTATAAAAAATATAATAGTGGTATAATAAATGCGTTGGGGTCAAACTCAGCGCATTTATCAAATTGAGAAAGAGGTACATATGAAAAAACATAGATTTGGATTGGGCGTTTTGACGGGTTTTTTGATTACGAGCATAATCGGAGCAAGCATTGCTGTCGGATTTTTTTACGGCGCTTACAACAATGCAGAGGTTAGCAGCAGAACAGAGAAGAAGCTTAATCTTATAGAAAAGGCCATTGATAATTATTACCTAGGAGACGTGGATAAGAACAAAGAGGTAGAAGGTGTCTACAAGGGAATCGTCCAGGGGCTAGGCGACAAATACAGCGAGTACATTACAGCTGAGGAGTATGCCAAGGAAAAAGAAGAGAACAGTGGCGAGTATTGTGGAATCGGTGCTGGAATAGCGATTGACGAGGACAAGGGATATCCTATGGTTACATTCGTTTATCCTAACTCACCATCCGAGAAAGTTGGAATCCAAAAAGGCGATTATATTATCGAGCTAGACGGCAAGGACAATAGAGGACTAAGTGCTGACCAGGTTGCTAGCAAAGCTCGTGGCAAAAAAGGAACAAAACTCAAGGTCAAATACTTTAGCAAGAAGCTAAAAAAATATCAGGAAGTTGCAATAACTAGAGATGTCGTAGATGTACCTTCAGTTGACTCAACAATAATCGACAAGAAATACAATATTGCTTACATGCAGCTGGGACAGTTTATCGAAAACACACATAACCAGTTCGCTAAGCAGATTAAAAAGCTTAAGAAAAAGAATGCCAAGGGAATAATAATTGATCTTAGAGGAAATCCGGGAGGACTTTTGACATCAGTTACTAAAATCTTGGATGACATATGTCCAGAGGGCAAGCTTATTACAGTTAAGGACAAGGAAGGCAGAGCGAACAGTATCACTTCTGATGCACGACAGCTTGATATACCTCTAGTGCTTATCGTTGATGGAACAACTGCTAGTGCAGCGGAGCTTTTCTCAGGTGCTGTTCAGGATTATAACAAAGGTAAGGTTGTAGGCGAGCAGACATATGGTAAGGGCGTTGTCCAAAACACATATCCGTTGACAGACGGCTCAGCTCTCAAGTTGACAGTGGAGAAGTATTACACACCTAAGGGAAGAAGCATCAACCACAAAGGTATCACTCCGGATATTAAAGTGAGTAATACGGAGACAGAGGATGTTCAGTACAAGACGGCGCTTAATACAATGAAGAAGGTGATTGATCCTAAAAAGTTTGAGGCAGAGCAGAAGGCTGCCCAAAAAGTAAGCAACAAGGCTGCACAAAAGGCTAAAGCGGCGAACAAAAACAACAGCAAAAAAATAAACAAAAACAAAAACAACAGCAAAAAAACAAACAAAAAGAAAAATAAAAAAGCAGGTAAATAAACAAAAATAAAAAAAGCAGGTAAATAAATAATAAGAGGAAACGCAAATGAAATTATTGACAATGTTTTTGAAACAGACAGAATTAATAAGTGAACTCAATGACGAACTGGGAGAACTAGGTGTTCACCACGGAACTATAATTGATGCCAAAAGTATGACGGCGGGACTTAATGCATGGTCAGATGAGTCTATAGTTCTGGGAGGTTTGTTCAGAAGAGTTAAGAACTTTGAGTACAATGAGGATTGCAAGATGCTTATGTTCATCCTCAAAGATGAGCAGATTGAACCAGTGATAAATAAGATCAAAGAAGTAATTGGAGACATTGATGAATCCGGTACAGCAGTTTTGTTTACTATACCGATTGATTATGCAGAAGGCTTGGGAGATTAAAGGATAGTTATGGAAACGAAATATATTTTTTTGACATACATATGCGTTGGTTTGTTGCTTTGCCTCATAGCGGGCAAGATAGTCAAGCAACTCAAACTGCCTAACGTAACGGGATATATTTTGATTGGTTTGGTTGCAGGAATTGTGTGCGGCACAAGCCAGATGGAACATCTTTTTGGTGGCAATGTGGCAGAAACAATGGTGGACAAGTTCGACGTAGTTAAGGACTTGGCGACAGGGTTTATTGCTTTTTCTATCGGAGCAGAGTTTGAGTTCAAGTACATAAAGAAGCTGGGCAAAACACCTGTTGTTATAGCTTGTCTTGAATCGTTTTTTGCGACGGTGATGGTGGCTATAGGAATTTATATTGCGAGTGGCAATATTCAGTTGGCGCTTATTATGGGTGCCATAGCAGCAGCTACAGATCCGGCGGCTACGATTCTTGTTGTCAAGCAGTACAAGGCCAAAGGAGATGTGTCGAGAAACCTTATTCCGGTTGTGGCGATAGACGATGCAACAGCATTGATGATGTACGGAATTTGTGTGGCTTTGGCGAGAGCTTTGACAGGACATATGAGTGCGGCAACATTAGTTGAACCGCTCAAAGAAATTTTTGGAGCTTTGGTGTTCGGTGTTGTGATGGGATTTATTTTTACAGGCCTAATTAAACTATACACCGGACGAGGCAATAGACTAGCGATAACTATTATAATGGTAGCAATGACAGTGACAATCAGTCATATACCAGTGCTTGGATTTTCGCCGCTACTAGCTTGCATGGCGATGTCTGTTACTGTTGTTAACTTTTCCAAAAACTGGGAACCTGTATTTTATCAGATGGATAGAATGACACCACCTATATTTATGCTGTTCTTCTTTGTCACAGGAGCAGGAATGGATATTAGTGTTTTGCCGACAATAGGCGTGATTGGAGTGGTTTACATAATAGTGAGAGTGATTGGCAAGATGTTTGGTGCTTACCTAGGTGCAAGAATGAGTCATGCCCCTGCTAATGTGAGAAAGTACCTTGGAATCGGACTGGTACCGCAAGCCGGTGTGGCAATAGGTCTTGCTATGATGTGTGCATCGGTTATTCCGGCTTACTCTAAGCAGATCACTGCAGTTGTAGTTTGCGGAACTATTATATATGAGCTAATCGGTCCAGTGCTAACGAAGATTATGCTAACGAGGATTGGCGAGATAAAAACAAATAAATAAAATAATAAAGTAGCATAGCTATTAAGGCTATGCTACTATTTGTATATAGGTATTATATATGGTATAATAGAACAAATGTTCGAGAGAGGAATAATATGGAATTTAAGCTTCATTCAAAATTCAAACCTACTGGTGACCAGCCTCAGGCTATCGACAAGCTAGTTGATGGCTTTAAAAAGGGTGCGCAGTTTCAGACTCTTCTCGGAGTGACAGGTTCGGGCAAGACTTTTACAATGGCTAATGTTATTGAGAAGATTCAGAAGCCTACATTAATTATTGCCCACAACAAGACATTGGCAGCTCAGTTGTATGGAGAGTTCAAGGAATTCTTCCCTGAAAATGCTGTCGAGTATTTTGTTTCATATTATGATTACTATCAGCCGGAGGCGTACGTGCCTAGTACTGATACGTACATAGAGAAGGACTCATCTATCAATGATGAGATTGACAAGCTGCGACATTCTGCCACAATGGCTTTGATGGAGCGCAAGGATGTAATTATTATCGCATCGGTTTCATGTATATATGGATTGGGCGATCCTATTGATTACAAAAACATGGTTTTGTCTCTCAGACCAGGTATGATTAAAGATAGAGATGAGGTCATAAGAAAGCTTATAGAGATTCAATATGACCGCAACGATATGGACTTTAGCAACGGTACGTTTAGAGTGCGCGGCGAGAATCTAGAAGTTTTCCCTGCTTCTTATAATGACCTGGGAGTTAGAATAGAATACTTCGATGATGAGATTGAGAGAATCGTCGAGTTCGATACGTTGACGGGCGAGGTCAAAAGAGAGTTGGAGCACGTGGCTATATTCCCTAATTCTCATTATGTAGTTGCGCCTGAAAAAATGGAGAGAGCAATTAAGGCTATTAGAGAAGAATTGAAGGAGCAGGTGGCTTACTTCAAGTCAGAGGACAAGCTTATCGAGGCACAGCGTATTGCCGAGAGAACTAATTTTGATATGGAGATGTTGCTTGAGACAGGAATATGCTCAGGTATTGAGAATTACTCCAGACATATGGCGGGGTTAGAACCAGGGGCGACACCTCATACATTGATAGAGTATTTTGGAGATGAGTTTCTTACTATTATAGATGAGTCACATATGACAGTTCCACAGATTAGAGGAATGTATAACGGTGACCAAGCTCGAAAAAGTACATTGGTAGATTATGGTTTTAGACTCCCATCTGCCAAGGATAACAGACCACTCAAGTTCGATGAGTTCGAGAGCATGATTGATCAGATGATGTTCGTCAGTGCTACTCCGGGACCTTACGAGGAGGAACATGAGTTAGGAAGAGCAGAACAGATTATAAGACCAACTGGATTGCTAGATCCTGAGATTGAGGTTCATCCGATTGATGGACAGATTGACCACCTTATTGCGGCCATTAATGCAGAGGTGGACAAAGGCGGCAAAGTTTTGGTGACTACGTTAACTAAGCGAATGGCTGAGGACCTAACAGATTACATGAAAGAGGTGGGTATTAGAGTTAGATATCTTCACTCGGATATTCACACTCTTGAGCGAACAGAAATAGTTCGTGATATGCGTTTGGATGTTTTTGACGTGTTGATTGGTATCAACCTTCTTAGAGAGGGATTAGATATTCCAGAGATTTCTCTTGTGGCAATATTAGATGCGGACAAGGAAGGTTTCCTCAGATCAGAGACATCACTTATACAGACTGTTGGACGTGCGGCGCGTAACGCGGAAGGCCATGTAATTATGTATGCCGACGAAATGACAGAATCTATGCGCAAGGCGATTGATGAGACTAACAGACGTCGACGTTTGCAGCAAGCATACAATGAGGAACATGGAATCACGCCGGAAACAATCAAGAAGGAAGTTGGAGATCTAATAAGCATTACGAAGGAAGTAGACCAAAAAATTGTGGACATCGAGAAGGATCCGGAATCTATGGATGCAGGCGAGTTGCAAGAACTTATTGCGAAGGTTAAGCGCAAGATGGATAGAGCAGCAGCTGACCTGGATTTTGAAACTGCGATTGAAATGAGAGATAAGCTAACAGCCCTAAAGGTAGAGTTAGAAAAGATTAAGTAATAGAGGTATTTATGGCAGACAAGTATATAAAAATAAAAGGTGCCAAGGAGCACAATCTAAAAAAAATAAATGTAAATATTCCAAGGGATAAGTTTACGGTAGTTACGGGATTGTCCGGTTCTGGTAAGTCATCCCTTGCTTTTGATACTGTGTATGCGGAGGGACAGAGACGATATATGGAGTCTCTATCATCATACGCGAGACAGTTTTTGGGCCAGATGGAAAAACCTCAAGTGGAGAGCATCGAAGGCTTGCCACCAGCTATTTCTATCGACCAGAAATCAACTAACAGAAACCCTAGATCTACTGTGGGAACAGTTACAGAAATATACGATTATCTAAGATTACTTTATGCAAGAATCGGTGTGCCACATTGTCCTAAGTGTGGCAAGGAAATCAAAAAGCAGACCATCGATGAGATTATCGACCAGATTCTGGAGATGGAAGAGGGAACTAAGTTTATGGTTATGGCGCCTATTGTCAGAGGCAAAAAGGGTCGCCACGAAAAGGTTATCGACAGTGCCAAAAAAAGTGGATATGTAAGAGCGGTTATTGATGGTGAGCTAGTGGAACTAAGCGAGGAAATCGCTCTGGACAAAAACATCAAACACAGCATCGATATAGTTATAGATAGACTTAGTGTGCGTGAAGGAGTGAAGCAAAGACTTACAGACTCAGTGGAGACTGCTTTGAAGTTGGCTAAGGGATTAGTTGTTGTGGAAAAGATTGTTCGAGGACAGAAAGCCGAGGAGAGCAAAAAAGTTTTGGCCAATGTGGATGACAATCCTAACAGAACTATGTTTAGCCAAAACTTTGCATGTATGGATTGTGGAATTAGCGTTGATGAAATCCAGCCAAGAAGCTTTTCGTTCAACAATCCTTTTGGCGCTTGTCCGGAATGTGCAGGACTGGGCTACAAGCAGGAGTTCGACTTGGATCTAATGATTCCTGACAAGTCTCTAAGCATTAACGATGGAGCTATTGTTGCATCCGGTTGGCAGAACTGCAATAAGCCGGGTAGTTATTCTAACGCAATACTTGTTGGAATGGCTAGAGCTTATGACTTTAGTCTGGATACACCGTTCGAGGATTATCCGGAGGACATCAAAGATATAATATTGTATGGAACTTACGGCCAGGAGTTCGAGGTTATTTATAATAGTAGAAGAGGCGCCGGTGTGTACCATATTGCTTTTGAAGGTCTCATGGAAAACATGCGTCGCAAATACAGAGAAGCATGGGGCGACAATATGAAGGCCAAGTATGAGGAGTATATGAGTTTTACTCCTTGTAAGTCATGCAAAGGACAGCGACTTAAGAAGGAATCTCTAGCAGTTACAGTTGGGGACAAAAATATTTTTGAATTCACTGAACTACCTGTGCGAGATGAAATTGAATATATATCCAAGACCAAGCTTACAAACTTACAAAAAAAGATTGGAAGCGAAATTATAAAAGAGGTAAAAGGCCGACTAAGATTTTTGTCTGACGTGGGACTAGATTATCTAACACTTTCACGTGCTACGGGAACTCTTTCCGGCGGTGAGGCACAGCGTATCAGACTGGCTACACAAATCGGTTCCGGTCTTGTTGGTGTTGCTTATATTATGGATGAGCCTAGTATCGGCTTGCACCAAAATGACAATGCTAAGTTGCTCAAGACTTTGAAGAAACTTAAAGATATTGGTAATACTCTCGTAGTTGTAGAGCACGATGAGGACACGATGAGAGAGGCTGACCATATAATAGATATCGGACCTAAAGCTGGAAGTCACGGCGGTCGTGTGGTAGCCGAGGGAACGGCAGAGGAGATTATGGCTAACCCTAAGTCTATTACAGGCCAGTATTTGAGCGGTGCCAAAAAAATTAAGGTTCCTAAAAAACGTAATAAGCCAACGGGATGGATAACAGTAAAAGGGGCTAAGGAAAACAACCTTAAAGATATAGATGTGAATATTCCTCTTGGGGTGTTTACTTGTGTTACAGGTGTGTCGGGCTCAGGTAAGAGTTCTTTGGTCAATGAGATTTTGTACAAGCGATTGGCGAGAGACCTGAACCGCGCTCAGGTAAAACCAGGCAAGCATAAAAATATTGAAGGACTAGATGCATTAGATAAGGTGATTAATATAGACCAGTCACCTATAGGAAGAACTCCGAGATCCAACCCGGCAACATATACAGGTATGTTTGATATTATTAGGGATCTTTTTGCATCTACTAAGGATGCTAAGGAGAGAGGCTACAAAAAAGGTCGATTCAGCTTTAATGTTAAAGGCGGTCGATGCGAGGCATGTTCAGGTGACGGTATATTGAAGGTGGAAATGCACTTTTTGCCGGATGTGTACGTGCCTTGTGAAGTGTGTGATGGCAAGCGCTACAATAGAGAGACACTTGAAGTTAAGTACAAAGGCAAAAACATTTATGAAGTATTGGAGATGACTGTTGAAGAGGCGCTAACTTTCTTCAAAAATGTTCCTAGAATATATAATAAGGTTAAGACGTTGTATGATGTGGGACTAGGATATATCAAGCTAGGTCAGCCATCTACAACATTGTCTGGCGGTGAGGCGCAACGTATCAAGCTGGCTACAGAGCTAAGTAAGCGAAGCACTGGCAGAACAATATATGTATTGGACGAACCTACAACTGGATTGCACTTCGCTGATGTGCACAAGCTTGTTAAGATTCTTCACAAGCTAGTGGAGGGTGGCAATACGGTTTTGGTTATCGAGCATAACTTGGACGTTATCAAAGTGGCAGACTACATAATTGACATGGGCCCGGACGGAGGCGACCGAGGCGGTACTGTTGTTGTGGAAGGAACGCCAGAGGAAGTTGCTAAGCACAAGACTAGCTATACAGCAAAGTACGTTCGCAAGGAATTAAAAAAACAGTAGATAAGTTGTGTTAATAGCGAATATTTAATGTTAATAAAGTTTGTTTTTTTACAATAAAATGTTAAAATAATAAAAGAGACTAGGGACGTTACGAAAGGAGATAATTATGGCTTGTTTTTTAGTACCAGCTGCAGAAGCAGTTATAGCGGGAGTTAGTACTCACAAAGCAAAAAATAAAGAAAGTAAAAAAGAAACTAAAGAAGGAAAGATTCCTTTTTCGACTAAATTGGGATGGCTTTTTAAGATGTCATCACTAGGAGCAATATTACTTATGTTCGAGCATGTTTGGCACGGAGAGGTTGTACCTTTCTTTCCATTCTTAACTAATGCAGTTAAGGCGGCTGATAGAGCAGAAATGTTCCATGAGATGGCTACAACAGGTGTGCTAATGGCAGTACTTATTACAATGGTTTGGGTAGGTATGCTTGTGGCTGTACACTTTATAGAGAAGTCTTCAGTTAAAGAGGCGGCTAAGGAGGCAACTAAATAATGACGTTGCTGATATCAGTTTTTGCTGCCTGCATAAGTACTATTGTATGGTATGTTAAGGCACCTAAGAGCAGAGAGATGTTCGTTGGATTGCTAAGTCTTATGTACTGGGGTGCATCCATTATGTGGCTAGGAGATGCCATTATGGAATACAGAGAGCTAGGTGCTAAGTATTTTCAACCAGCAGTAGGTGATATGATTAATGATTCTTTCTTAGGACTATCAGTAGTAGCATTAGGTCTAATTATTTGGATTGTTGTGCTTCTAGTAAAAGATCCTAAGGGTGTGATTAAGTCAATGATAAAAAAATAGTATAATACAAGGCTGAAATTATTTGATTTCAGCCTTTGTGTTTTAGTGGAGATTATGAATACAAAAGAAGTATTAGAACAATTTAAAAACAATGACATAACTATGGAGGAGGCTATGCAGTTTTTTGCAAGACAGCCTTTTGAGGACATGGGATTTGCCAAGACAGATACACATAGAGAGACTAGACAGGGTGTTAGCGAAGTTGTTTTTTGCCAGGGCAAGGAAGATGAGTATCTTGCAAAAATATATGAGAAGCTTCTTGCAGAAAACGGAGAGGTGTTAGGAACAAGAGCTAGCGAGCATCAATACGAGGTTGTCAAAAAAGCAATTCCGCAAATTCAGTATGACGAAGTTTCGAGAATACTCAAGTACGAAAAGCCAGACAAGGAACGTATAGGAACAATTGCTGTTGTCACAGCTGGAACTGCGGATATAAAAGTTGCCGAAGAGGCTGCGCAGACAGCAGAGTTTTTGGGAGCCAAGGTTAATCGAATTTATGATGTTGGAGTTAGTGGAATACACAGATTGCTTGCGCATGTGGAGCAACTCAACGAGGCCAATTGCATAATCGCAATAGCTGGAATGGAAGGCGCGCTGGCCAGCGTTGTTGCCGGACTTGTTAAAAATCCGGTAATTGCTGTACCTACATCTGTTGGATACGGAGCTAGTTTTGAGGGATTGTCTGCACTTCTTACAATGATTAATTCATGTGCTAACGGAATCACAGTTGTAAATATTGATAACGGATACGGTGCAGCTTATTCGGCTGTACAGATTAATAGATTGGCAGAAAAAAATGATTGAAACAAAAATAGCAAAACTAAAAAATAATCTAAAGCAAATGGGAAGTGTTGCTGTGGCATATTCTGCAGGAGTTGATTCTACGTTTTTGCTCAAGATTGCTAGAGAGGTTTTGGGAGAAAAAGCGGTGGCGATTACAGTTATATCTGAGTCCTTTCCAAGCATAGAAGAAACTGAGGCTGTGGAGTTTTTGGCCGGGGAAAATATTCAGCATGAGTTTATAAGAATCAGCCAGATGGATATTGATGGATTTGTAGCTAATACAAGCGACAGATGTTATATATGCAAGAAGGCTATTTTTGGACATATTAAAAAAGCTGCTGAAAGCATGGGTATAGAGTATGTTCTCGATGGTACGAACATAGATGATATGGGAGACTATCGCCCGGGAATGAAAGCTCTTGATGAACTAGGAGTGGTAAGCCCGCTCAAGGATGCGGGAATGGGCAAGAGGAATATAAGAAAATTGTCCAAGCAACTAGGCCTCAAAACATGGGACAAACCGGCGTACGCTTGTCTTGCTACAAGAATTCAGACAGGCGAGGAGATAACGACTGAGAAGTTATCCAAGATTGAAGCGGGCGAAAAATATTTAATGTCCGAGGGGTTCAGGCAAGTGCGAGTTAGACTGAGAGGTTCTAAAACAAGCATTGAGGTGGATAGAGATAGCGTGAGCAGACTAAAGTCTATGGAATCCCAAGTTATTAAAAAGTTAGAAGAATTAGGGCTAAAAAATGTTTCTATAGATCCGGCAGGATACAAAATGGGAAATATGAATAGCCAATAAAAAAGAAAAGGTAGAGAGCAATGAAAAAATTATATCTAGAATGCAATGCAGGAATAAGTGGTGATATGACAGTGGCAGCTTTGCTGGACCTGGGCGCTAACAAGAAAGCCCTAATAAGTGCCTTGAACACTATTCCTGTTGATGGATTTGAAATCAAACTAAGCAGGGTGATGAAGGCAGGAATTGATTGCCAGGATTTTGATGTTGTGCTAGAAGAAGAAAACCACGACCATGATATGGATTACTTACATGGACATAGTCATGATCACGAGCATCATCATGAGCATCACCATGATCACGATCATGACCATCAACACAATCACGATCACGATCACGACCATCAACACAATCACGACCATGACAATCAGCATCATCATAGTCACCATGGCCACAGTCATGTGCATCGCAGTTTGCCAGACATCATTCAGATTATTGATAATACATCAATATCAAACAGAGCCAAAAAAATAGCAAAGGATATTTTTCAAGTTGTTGCGGCTGCTGAGTCAAAGGCTCATAACAAACCTATTGACGAAGTTCACTTTCATGAGGTAGGAGCGGTTGATTCGATAGTTGACATAATATCGGTTGCTTTTTGCATTGATAATCTTGATATTGGAGAAGTAATAGTACCATATTTATGCGAGGGTCAAGGTACAGTAAGATGCGCACATGGTATACTTCCTATTCCGGTGCCGGCAGTGGCGCATATAGTAAGTGACAATGATATAGTTTTGGAAATAATGGATCATAAGGGAGAGTTCGTTACTCCGACAGGTGCGGCAATAGTTGCAGCGATTGGAACAAGCAAGAAGCTTCCTAAGAGATTTTCCGTTAAAAAAGTTGGAATGGGCGCAGGCAAGAGAGAATACGAACTTGCAAGTGTTTTGCGAGCAATGATTATAGAGGAAGGTGAAGATAACCAATGCTCTGCGGATAATGATAGTTGCAGAGACCAAGATACTATATACAAGCTTGAAAGTAATATCGACGACTGTACAGGAGAAGTTTTGGGATATGCTATGGAACGCTTGCTAGAGGCAGGAGCCAGAGATGTTCATTATCATCCTGTTTTCATGAAAAAGAACAGACCGGGATGGCAACTCAATGTGATTTGTGCTAGCAAAGATATTGAAAAATTGGAAGATATT
>CACYHD010000032.1 GCA_902774125.1 uncultured Lachnospiraceae bacterium | reverse complement strand
GCATTTAGTGGCTGTAGTGGATTGACATCAATAAATATTCCAGATAGTGTGAAAGATATTTGTAATTACGCATTTAGTGGCTGTAGTGGATTGACATCAATAAATATTCCAGATAGTGTGAAAGATATTGGTAATTACGCATTTGAGGGCTGTAGTGGATTATCATCAATAAACATTCCAGATAGTGTGACAAGTATAGGAATATATGTTTTTGATCAATGCCCAAAAATTACAAAACTTGAATGTCCGTCATCTTTAAAAATGGTTAATATCGGCCTAACATCACTTGAATATGTAACTATTTCTAAGAGTACAGGTAAGATACCTTCTTATGAAGATAGTTATACTGATACACCATGGTATCGAAGCAAGAATACGATAAAGAAAATTAGCTTAGAAGATGGAATTATTGAAATAGGCAATAAAGCTTTCTGGGGTCTGAATAGTATTACGGAAATAAGTATACCTGATTCTGTTGAAAGAATCTGTAGCGGTGCTTTTTATAATTGTGATTCTGTTACTGAACTCGTTATACCTTGTTCGGTTATTATTGAAGATGAAGCTAGCTTCGGTAATATGACATCGATTAAAAAACTAACTCTTAAGGCCGGAAGTGGTAATATGCATAATTATTTAATGAGCGATATTGAAAAATTACCTTGGTACATAAGTAGAAAGAACATAACAGAAGTTAATATCGAAGAAGGTGTTGAGACTATAGGTGCATATGGCTTGTTTGGAATAACAGGTATTACTGAGTTAACACTTCCTGATGGAATGTATGAGATTGGTACTTGTGCTTTTGGTCAGTGCACTGGTTTGGAAAAACTTGTTGTGCCAGAAAGTGTGAAGGTTATAGATTCAGAAACTTTTGAAGATGATGTTAGCTTGGTTTTGTATGTGTATGAAGATTCGTATGCTCATAAGTTCGCTGTTAAAAATAACATTCCTTATGAGTTGATTGAGACAGAAGAATCAACAACTACACAAGTGTTACCTAATACGTCGGCTAGTCAAAGCAGATTGTCTAATATAGATAAGGTTATAGGAGTGAAACTTAAGAACAAGAAAAAGAAAAAACTTATCATTTATTGGAGAGGCTTGAAAGCTGCTAAAAAGTATCAGGTCAGATTTGCAAAAAATAAGAAGTTTAAGGGTGCTAAGACTAAGGTAGTTAAGAAGAGTCCGATAACTATTAAAAATGTTAAACTCAAAAAGACCTATTGGGTTAAAATTAGAGGTTTTAATGAAAAAAGTTATGGAAGTTGGAGTGTTGTAAAACATATAAAAATTAAACAGTAACAAAGGTAAAAATAATATGTATTTACCAAATGGCTAGCAGAAGATTTAAATTATCTAAATCAAGACACGAATCATTACTCTCACGGTAAAAAGTCGTAAAAAAACATACAGCCAGTGTAGAGACAATACAATTGAATAAAGTTATAATAACATCATAGAAAATGTCGGATAATCAAACTTGTTTAGGGTTTGGCAAAGTTGTTTAGGGTCAAACTTTAGGGTTTGCCCCAATAATCATAAAACGAGATATCAAATCGATGGATTTGGTATCTCGTTTTGCTTGTAAAAACAATTCCATTCCGCTACCTCATAAAATTTTTTTTAAGTTGTATTATGTTTAAAAAAGATATTTATAAATTGCAATCAAAAATTGTTTCTCGTATAAAGCATTTAAACAAAGCGGGACAATGTTTCTGAAAAAAAGAATAATAATAAGAGTAAATATTTGCGACCACAAGTCGGAAATATTTAGTGCGGCCTGAGCGAGTTTTCATCAAGAAAACTCGCGAATCCGCACGACTCTATATTATTATTCTTTTTGAAGTAAAACATTCGCGCTTTGTTTAGCTTTATAGAGAAACATTATATGATTGCAATAAAAAAATAACTACTTAAAACAAACTACACTAAAAACAATTTTGTGGAGGGTTGGAAGGAATTGTTTTTATATACAAGCATATAATTCTTATATTATATAGTTATAACTTAAAAAATATTTCATACAAAAAAACCTCTTTGATATAGTTAGAGTAGTGTTTTTACGGGAATAGCATTGTTTTTTATATCAAACAATGATAACGACTAACTGTATTAGAGAGGAAGTTTATGTTAAAGAAAATTTTTGCTACAGGATTTATTGTATGCGTAGCATTTTTTGCTACTTTTTTTATGGGAGAAGCTGTTAAGGCGGCAGACATTAACAATATCGCCGCACCAACTTTTAAAGTTGCCAAAAACATGGCGGGAACGGATGCGTTCGTTTATGCCTACAATGTTTTGGACTACGGTGCTGACAATTCAGGAACTATGGATAACACGGAAATATTTCAGAAGTTGCTCAACAAGGCAGGAAGCCTCGGCGGTGGAATTGTTTATGTGCCATCAGGCAAGTACAAGGTGACAGGATCACTTAGAGTCCCTAAGGGTGTTACTCTACGCGGTGATTGGAGAGAGCCTGTTAAAGGTCAGTCACTTGACTACGGAACAATTCTTATGGCTTACACAGGCCGTAACGGCGGCGAAAAAACACAGCCATTCATCGAGGCTGAGCCAGAAACTGGAGTAACAAACTTTACTGTTTGGTATCCGGAGCAGTCAGCAGACAACATTGTTCCTTATTCACCAACAATTAGAATCGGTGTTAACAACTACTTTGGAAACGAATATGTCAACGTCAAAGATGTGACGTTAGTTAACTCATATATAGGTGTATGGTATAACCAAGATAACTTTGGCGCTTCGCCAGTAGTAAACGGAGTGTACGGAACTCCACTTAAAAAAGGTGTGGAAATCGACTGTATAGCCGATGTAGGTCGAATCGATCGCGTGAATTTTTCACCGGATTATTGGTCAGGTTCTAACCTACCGGGGGCGCCTCTCAAGGGTTCTAGCTTCCAAAACTATATTTACAACAATGCCACAGGTGTAGTTATGCGTCGTAACGACTGGTCATATACATGTCTAGTTAATGTAGACGGTTACAATATCGGATACAACACTAATTTCTCTAACGACGGCAATCGTTCTACACCTAATGGACATCACTACAAGTACAACTTGACTAACTGCAAGAACGGTATTGTTTTTGACACAAGTAACTATGTAGGAATTCTATTCGACGAGATTAAGATTTATAACTGCGAAAACGGTATCGTAGTCAAAGGCGGAACAAGTGACGCGGTGCAGTTTGCCAAGGCGGACATTACATGTACTAAGTATTCTGTCAATGTGGACAAGACATCTACAACAAAGGTTATGATGACAGACTCTACAATTCACAAAGGTCTTGTGAACATGGACGGCGGAACATTCATTAGTACTAACAATACTTTTGACAACAAGGTTCCTCAGATTGTTATCGGCAGTCTTGGAAGAGTGTCTCTAACTGGTAATAAGTTCAACAAGGAAAAAACAATTGTTAATAATTCAGTATATAAGTCTAACTTAAACAACGCTCCAAGCAGCGCAAGTGCTGTTCCGGAGTTTGATATGAGCAAGGCGTTGTTCCAGAGTCATATGCCAGCTAACACGAATCTTTATGTAGTTACTGAGGCTCCATACAATGCCAATATGAGCTTCAACCATGGCGGTGGAGCTGACTGTACAGACGCGATTAATCGTGCTTTGCAAGATGCAGGAAAAAACGGTGGTGGAATTGTGTTCCTACCATCGGGACACTATAGAGTTAATGGCACTTTACTCGTGCCATCTAATGTAGAACTAAGAGGTGCAACTGATGTCAGTGCAGTTCCTCACGGTTCTGGTGCAATTCTTGAGTCATATGCCAACAAGGATAACGCTAATGGAACACCATTCATAAGACTAGAAGCCAATGCAGGTATTAGAGGCGTTATCATCAACTATCCTGAACAGACATATGCTTTGAGCGGTGACGGCAAGTATTATGCACACGACTACCCATATGCAATTCAAGGTATGGGAGCTAATGTTTATATTATCAACACAGGTATTAGAGCCGCATCTAGAGGTGTTGACTTAGCAACATACAGATGTGACAACCACTACATTGACTTTTTGGCAGGACATATTGCTCATCAGTGTGTCAAAGTAGGTAACGGTTCCAAAAACGGTATTATCAACAACTTGATGTTCAACACATTAGTTTACGCATGTGGTAGGGAATCTAAGTTTGGTAGCTTCCCTAACAGTCCGGATGGAGACGGTGGACCTGTATACGATCAGCAGCTTAGAGAATTAGAATTTTTGACTCTAGGTGACTGCGAGGGCGAGTCATTGTACAACTGCTTCCCATACGGAGCATACATTGGAATCAAACTTGTCAACGAAGGCCAGGGTGGCCCTAACAACCTATTCTCTATGGGACTAGGTATCGATGGATCACGCAAGGCTATGTATTTTGATTCAGGTCTAACAGGAAAGATGGACTTTGTTGATAATCAGATTGTTTCGCTTAACAACGACCAGCCTATTACAAGATATATTGAGGCCAAGTCAGATTCTAACTTTACTGCAAATCTATATAATACAGACCTTTGGGGATTCCCAGAGAAGGCTATTGTAATGGACGGCAACAGTGGAACGCTCAACGTACACAATGCCAACTTCCAGATGAGAGGATACAACACATCATTAGATATCGCTCAGGGAAGTGATGTTAATCTTTATTCAACTAACTTCAATTCTTACAACGGCGCGTTTTTGAATGGAGACGGCAATGTAAGAATGGACAACGTTGTAGCAGATTTCAACAATAATGAGCGCAACAAAATGCAATCAATTGTAGCTGGTTTTTCATCTGCTATAGAAATAGATGCTAACTCAAGTGCAAGTTCAGCAATCAACAGAACAGGCTGGAAGGCTAGCGCTAGTACTTTTAATGAAAACGCATGGCAGTCATTGGATGGCAACCTAGAAAGCCAGTGGACAACAATGAACGCACAGGTTCCGGGTCAATGGTACCAGGTTGATATGGGTCGCGAGGTTGAGTTCGACACAATCGTTACAACTCTAGGTCGTTCAGGCGACGTTCCTCGTGGTTACAAAGTTTTGCTTTCTAACAACGGTTCTGACTGGAGAGAAGTTGCCAGTGGTCAAAACCAAAACATCTACTCAGTAGGTGACCAAAAAGCTCGCTACGTGCGAATCGAGCAGACTATGAACGAATCTCACTGGTGGGCAGTTTATGAGTTCTACGTTCTCAAGAGTACAGTTTATGACGTTGGCGAGGGCGAGCCTATCGAGCCAACAACAGAGGCTACAACTGCGCCAACAACACAGGCTCAGACAACAGCACAGACGACAACTGAGGCTACAACAATGCCTATCGATGATGTGTTGCCACAGCCATTCGGTCTAGTTGCAGGATCTCCAAGAGACAACGTTCTCAACGTCGTTTGGGGTAACGCCGGCAATTATGTTTACAACGTTTATATAGATGGCGCTCTCAAGCTAGCTAGCGTTGGATGCGCATCTTACGATATCGAGGGAATTCCAGCAGGACAGCACCGCGTTACAGTTACAATTACTGCCGGCGGCAAAGAGTCAGTTGGAACAGAAACTACAGTTGATGTTAAGGGAGTAGTTGTCACAACAACACAGGAGCAGACAACAGTTGCACCGACAACAACAAAGCAGGCGACAACAGTTGCTCCAACAACAAAGCAGCCAACGACAGTTGCACCGACAACAACAAAGCAGCCAACGACAGTTGCTCCGACAACAACAAAGCAGGCGACAACAGTTGCTCAGACAACAACAAAGCAGGCGACAACAGAGCCAAGTACTGATAAGCCTAGCGAATCAGCAATTGGTGGACCTAGTGAGAGTGTAACTAACAACCAGGTTGCCGAGCCAACAAAGGCTGAGGAGCCAACTGCTTACAGCCAAAAAGACTTGCCTGGAATTCACAAAAAATCACTCAAGAAGATTAAGGTTAAGTATAAGAAATACAAAAAGAAATATACTAAGCTTAAATGGCGCAAAATCAAAGGCGCAAAGAAATATACAATCTATGTATCCAAAAACAAAAAGAAATTCAGAAAGTCTACGACTACAAAGAAACTATTTTTCGTCCACAAGAAGAGCAAGGGCAGAAGAAAGAAATGTAGATACTACATTGTAGCCAGAGACGAAAACGGTGTGATTATCGCCAAGTCCAAGATAATCAAAATAAAAAAATAAAGCTTTTTACAATTAATATTGTTATGAACATCTTGTTAAACAAAAGTGTCGGGGTAGATGAGTGCACGTTTAGCAAGATGTTTTTTTATTTGCAGCAATAGTAATACAAAACAAAAATCCCACCATCCTCAAAAAAGTGACCATTCTCAAAAAAGTGACCATTCTCAAAAAACGCAGTACTAATACAGTCTTTATCTCCCAATATAATTATTGTAATATTATTAAGAAATACAGTTGTACGGACTAGCAATTGAAGAAAAGTATTAAGTAGAAAACATAATAATACACAATAATTGAATATTTGAGGAGAAGAAAATGTACGGAAAAATCAAAAAAGCCATTGTGGGGGCACTCTCTCTTGCTTTGGCGCTAGGAACAGGAATACCGGCAGGTATCAAGGCGGATGTCACAACGAATCCACCTTCAATTAGTGAGGAGGCAGTTTATTGTTTTGTCAACGCTAGCAGCGGCAAGTGCCTAGACGTACCTGACGGCAAAAACGAAAACTCAGTCAAGCTACAAACATGGAACCGCAACAATACTAAGGCACAGAGCTTTAAGTTTGTGGAATCATTAGACAAGGGATACTACTTTATAATCCCTATGTGCGCCCCAACAAGGGCCATCGATAATCCCAATTCATCTAAAGATTCGGGAACAACTTATCAGCTTTGGACACAAAGCCATGTTTCGGCTCAGCAATTCAAGATAGAATATGTGAGAGATGGCTATTATCGAATAATTAACAAGGCAAGCAATATGGCACTACAGGACGAGGGAAGTGTCAACCAGAGGCCGATTTCTAACGATAATGCCCAGTTATGGAAGATAGATAAGATGTCAGATAGTAATACAATAATGAACCCGGTATGCCAGGATGGAGCAGACCCATGGGTGATAAAAGCAGGCGACAAATATTATAGATGTTATTCAGGCGGTGGCGGAATACACATCACAGAGTCTAACGACTTGGACAAGCTAGGATCCGCCAAGGCTACAAAAGTTTTTAGCGACAACTATGATTCAGGTGGATTGCATCTCGATTCATATTGGGCGCCAGAGCTCATGTACCTAAGAGGAAGATGGTATATATACTTTGCTCCTTCGAGAAACAACGGTGGCAACGACGCTCACCGCATGTACGTTCTTGAAGGCGGAACTAACAAAAACGACCCGTTAGACGGAGCATACACTCTCAAGGGCCAGTTGAAGTCCAACGACTCTGACAAG
Organism: uncultured Lachnospiraceae bacterium; assembly: GCA_902774125.1. Taxonomy (GTDB): domain Bacteria; phylum Bacillota; class Clostridia; order Lachnospirales; family Lachnospiraceae; genus Eubacterium_G. The sequence continues at coordinate 10,900 of CACYHD010000032.1, read as the reverse complement.
TGGGCTATCGACGGAACTGTTTTTGAATACAACAATCAGTTGTACTTCGTATGGTCTGGCTGGGAAGGCGACACAAACGTAAGCCAGTACTTGTACATTGCAACTATGAGCAATCCATACACAATCAACTCCAATCGAGTATGTATTTCGAAACCGACATACGACTGGGAAACTAACAGTAGTCCAACAGTCAACGAAGGTCCGGAAGTAATAATGAAGAACGGAACTGTACATATTATTTACTCAGCCAGCGGAAGTTGGATGGACACTTATTGCCTGGCAAGACTTACATGCACTAACGGCAACTTCATGGACGCTAATTCATGGACCAAGGCTTCATCACCTGTTTTTGCCCAGACTGAAAATGTTCACGGCGTGGGACACGCTTCTTTCGTGAAGTCAGCAGATGACACAGAGGACTGGATTGTTTATCACGCGGCCAAAAAAGCCGGTGCGGGATGGGACAGAGATGTGCACATTCAGTACTTCACATGGGCTCAGGATGGAACTACACCGTATTTTGGCCGACCTGTGGACAATGGAGTGGAACTGGGCAAGCCATCTAAGGATGGAATGAAAAAAGTGGAAAAAGGGGCATATTACTACATCAAAAACGTAGGAACAGGTCGTATGATGGACATTCCTAACGGCGATGATGCCAACAGCCTCAAGATTCAGACATGGACAGCTAACAACTCCAATGCTCAGCAGTTCAAGTTCAAGGAAACAATAAACGGCCTTTATGCCATCGTGCCTAAGGCAGCGCAGGGAAGAGCAGTGGACAATCCTTCTGGCTCCCAAAACACAGGCGTCACATATCAGACATGGGAGCTCAACGATAACGTTGCCCAGAACTTTAGATTAGAAGAACTAGCTGATGGAACATTCAGATTGATCAATCAGCGAAGCCTTTTTGCCCTAGAAGATAGCGGAGAGGCAGGCGGCAATCTTGTCAAACAGGAAGCGCTGTCCAACAGCAACAACCAAAAATGGCAGCTAATCAAAGTGGACAAGGATGTTGTGCCGGATGCTGTAAAAGTTGATGGAACGGGCAATATGCTTTACTCTAATGATTTTGGCGACAGCCAGGGATTGAGTTATTACAAAGGAAGCACACCGGCAGATCTCATTCGCGAGAACAATGCCATTACAATAGACGGTGGCAACGCTAACAAGATAGTAGTTAACAACCAGAATTTCTCTGACTTTGTTGTGGAGGTAGACGCCAAGGTGTCTGAGAACAGCTCACAGGGAAGCAACCAGGCGGGAATTATTTTTAGAGCTAGCAACTTCTCTTCCGGCTCTTCAGATGGCTACGACGGATATTATTTTGGCATTGATGCCAAAAAACAAGAATGTATTCTCGGCAAGGTCAAAAACAACGCGTGGACAGAAATATCCAAGAAAAAAATGACGGTGAAGTTCGACAAGTTCTATCATCTTCAAGTAACTGTAGCCGGCAACGAAATCACAGGATATGTTAACTACAACGGAACTAATTATGCCAAGGTAACTGCCAAGGATAACGACTTTAGTAGCGGTACAGTTGGCATGAGACATTGGTGGTCCAAGGCTACGTTCAAGAACCTTAAAGTGTCTGAGTTCAGTCAGCCTACACATGCTCAGACATACACTAATTCTCTTGTGGATGGACAGGCGGATCCTGATGTAATGCTTTATAAGGGCGTGTATTACATGTATGCAACTAACGACACTGGAGCTAACACGGGAATCAAAGTATTCACATCTACAGACTTGGTTAATTGGCAGGACAAGGGCTGGGCGCTGCACAAAGATAACGTTTATGGAACATCCGGTTTTTGGGCACCGGACTTGATCGAGAAGGACGGAAAGTTCTATATGTACTATGTAGCCAACGAGCACATAAGCGTGGCTACATCTAACTCACCAATGGGACCATTTACTCAGACAGAGAGCCAAAAAGTCCCAATGCACGAGGGCAAAGAAATTGACGCCCACGTGTTCAAGGACGATGACGGACAGTATTACATTTACTTCGTGAGATTCCAGGATGCTGCCGGCAATGGTGGCAACAATATATGGGGAGCCAAGCTCAACCCTGATATGCGCACTATAGACGAGTCTACATTGACATGTCTTATCTCGCCAACAGAGGCGTGGGAGACCAACCAGGCCAAAGTTTGTGAAGGACCATTTATGTTGAAAAAAGACGGCGTATATTATTTGACTTACTCAGGCTCGCACTTCCAGAGTTCACAGTACGGAAGCGGTTATGCTACAAGTAACAGTCCTCTAGGCAAGTACAGCAAGTATCGCAACAATCCAATAATGCAGTCCAACTCACTAGTTCACGGCGCAGGTCACCACGGAATAGTAGAGTCCGCAGACGGCAAGGAAATGTACATTGTATACCATTGTCACAAGAATCTTAGCACAGCTACACCTAGAAGATTTTGTATAGACAGAATTCACTTCACTAAGGATGAGGATAACAACACAGTTCTAGAAGTGTTCGGACCAACAATCACACCGCAATTGGCACCAAGTGGCGCAGGCGGTCACATAAACACAATTGACGGTGGAATAGAAATTAACGGATATCAAATAAGTACAACAGTAGAGGGAATGCGAACAGTATATTCGGTTGACTCTCAGTATGAGGGCCAAAACATAACAAGCTCCGGTTTGCTATATTCTTTGTCAGATAAGGCTGGAGAAAACGATCTCGTTATAGGAAGCAAAAACAGTTTTGTAAGAAACTACGACAGTACAGCCAAGGGCAAGCTACAATCTGCTGTATCAACTTCTGACATTGCAACAAGCTATGCTATGACAATGAAGTTCGGACCTAAGACAGCGCTTGAGTGGAACGCTAGCTGGAGACTTAGAGCGTATGCCAGATTGGCTAGTGGCAAAGTTATTTACAGCAAGCCTATAAGCTACAAGATATATGACGTGGCTGACACTCTTTATAAGAACAAAAAAATGAATAATAAACAATCACACGACTATCTATTCGATAATATTTTGTCCAAGGTGACTAATAATTATCCAAGAATTGAGTGGTAAAAAAAAGATGGCATCATGTAGTATATTACTGATATGTATCCAGAATCCTGGACACATATCATACATGATTGCCATCTTTTTGTTTATAAAACTAAACCTTAGTGGTGGAATAGTCTTAGACCAGTAAAGCTCATAACCATATCATACTTATCGCATGCATCGATTACATCCTGATCTCTGATTGAACCACCTGGCTGTGCTACATACTTAACACCGCTCTTCTTAGCTCTCTCGATGTTGTCTGAGAATGGGAAGAATGCGTCAGAACCAAGTGTGATTCCTTCAGCCTGTGCTAGCCAAGCTTCTTTTTCTTCCTTAGTGAAAACAGCTGGCTGCTCAGTAAATACTCTCTGCCATTCGCCATCAGCTAGAACGTCCATATATTCCTCGCCGATGTATAGGTCTATTGCGTTATCTCTCTCAGCTCTCTTAATGTCATCGCGGAAAGGTAGGTTAAGAACCTGTGGTGACTGACGAAGTAGCCAGTTGTCTGCCTTCTGACCTGCAAGTCTTACGCAGTGAATACGTGACTGCTGTCCGGCACCAACACCGATAGCCTGTCCGTTTTTAACGAAGCAAACTGAGTTAGACTGTGTATATTTAAGTGTGATCATTGAGATAGCCATATCAATCTTGGCCTGCTCTGTAAGCTCTTTGTTCTTTGTAACAACGTTAGCGAAGAAATCATCATCGATGTTAAGTTCGTTACGTCCCTGCTCGAAGCTGATACCAAAAACTTCCTTAGTTTCAAGCTGCTCTGGCTCGTAGTCAGGATCGATTTCGATAATTGCATAAGAACCTTTCTTTTTGCCCTTAAGCATCTCTAGAGCTTCTGGCTCGTAACCTGGAGCGATGATACCATCTGAGAACTCTCTCTTAATAACAGCAGCAGTGCTAACGTCACAAACATCTGACAAAGCGATGAAGTCACCGTATGATGACATTCTATCAGCACCTCTAGCTCTAGCATAAGCGCTAGCAAGTGGTGAAAGCTCACCTAGGTCATCAACCCAGTAAATCTTAGCTTCGATATCGCTAAGTGGCTGACCTACAGCAGCACCGGCTGGAGATACGTGCTTAAAACTTGTTGCAGCTGGAAGACCAGTAGCTTTCTTAAGCTCTCTAACTAGCTGCCAACCGTTGAATGCGTCCAAAAAGTTAATGTAACCTGGCTTACCATTAAGAACCTTGATAGGAAGCTCGCCGTTCTTCATATAAATTCTAGAAGGCTTCTGATTAGGGTTACAACCATATTTCAATTCTAATTCTTTCATATTAAATCCTTTCGTGAAAAATATTTATTTGTTTTTGTTGATAATCTTAGTCTCGTACTTGCCTGTTGCAATGTCGATGTAACGAACGAATAGTGAAACCTTGTTGTCAGCGTTTAGGCTGTCCCAAAGCTTAGCTGTGAAGTCGTCCATGTCGTCCATCATCTCAACAACCTTTGGCTCGCCCTGGAAACTTGGAAGTGGGTTGCCGTCGTGCATGTAAGTGTGGATGAATCTTCCCTCACCTGCAACCGGGTTGTCATAAGAATATGTATATCTGTCGCAGCAATCTGGGTTACCGTTGTTGCTCTTTAGAATAGACATTTCGAAGCAGTACTTGCCATCTGCAATGTGCATAACACCAGAAATTCTAGGTGTGTAGTTAGGACCGTCTGGCTCGAACTCTCTAGTTCTAAGAGACTCTTCAAAAGTTTTGCCCTCAGCCATAAGATCGTAGATTGTATCAGTCTGGTCACCGTTAGTTACGATTGTATCGTTACCTCTAACTCTAACTGGAGCGTAGATGATAAGACTTGGATCTTCTAGCTTAGCTGGATCGAAAGCTTCAGTTCTGATGCCTTCACCTTCAGTAACAAAAACTCTGTTACGGCTGTTTTCGCTTCTTCCCATAATGAAGTAAGCTGTCACTGCCTTAGTTCCATCCGGTGTAGTACCGATAACGATACCTCTACCAGGATAGGCGTTGTTGCTAACGTCTTCGAATAATGATTTCATATTTTTCCTCCTTATTATTTAAGGCTCCATGGCATATAAAAACCGCCCAGGCCTACTTATTTGCCCAGGCGGTCGACACATTCGTTCTGCGCTCCCCTGTGGTTACCCACATAAATCCGCCAGTAACGCAAAACACTCTACAGTTAGAATATACGAATCTTCTATAAAAGTAAACTGAATTTTGCCCAAAACAAAAAAATGAAACCAAAATAACAATTGTTTGACATTGTGATGCAAAGGTAATATCATATTTTTATTGTTTTTTGGAACTATAATGCTTTTCGGAGGAGAAGATATGGGTATTAAAAAAATAATATTTGTTTTGGCTTTGGCTGTAGCTATGGCTGTTGGGTTCAATATGACTCAGGCAGTAAAGGCTGATGAGATTCCTTCAACACAGCAGGAAACAGAAACTACAACTGAGGAAGCCACAACAGAGGAAGCAACAACAGAGGAAGAGACAACTGAACAACCGGAAGAGGAAGAAGAAATCGAGGACGACTCAGAGATGTTTCGTCTTATCGCGCATAGAGGTTTTTCGGGCGTAGCACCAGAGAATTCTATGCCAGCTTTTCAGAAGGCTGTAGAAGCAGGTTTCAAGTACATCGAGTTCGACATTTACAGAACTAAGGAAGATGCTGAAGGTCATGCAGAGTGGGTAATATCTCACGATGATAACCTTGAGAGACTTTTTGGCGTCAAAAAAGATATCAAAGATTTAACATACGACCAGATCAAGCAATACAAATATATCGGCGGCAAAAACGTTGATCTTTATCCTAATACACATATAGCTACGCTACAGGAACTAATTGATTACATGGCTGAGGTTAAGGCTATGGGAATCAAGGTTATGTGGAAGCTTGAGCTCAAAACACTAGCAAACACATCCGAGATGCAGTACTTCGAGGAGGAGATTGTTAACCCTCTCAAGATTGCAGGCGTATATAACAATATCAAGTTCATTTCTTTCCATTATTCTTATCTCAAGAAAATGAGAGAAATCGATTCTAGCGCTAAGGTTGGTTTCCTTGCCAAGATTATGGACGAGGATTATCTAGAGTATGCTAGAAAATGTAATGCAGACGAGATTGTTTTTAAAGGAACTAACGACAATACTAAGCCGGAATACATCAAGCAGGCTCAGGACGAGGGCTTTAAGCTAGGTGTTTATGAGATAGACACACCTGTAATTATGGGTGCCTACTACAAGCAGGGCGTTAATATTTTTACAACTAACGAAGTTGACCCGGCAGACGTGTCAGTGCAGCTTCTACTCAGAGAGTACAGCGTTAAGGACTTTACATATGCACTTTCCAAAAAGGAATACACATTCTCCAATACGAGAAAAAAACCAGCTGTAACAGTTGAGTATGACGGTCACGAGCTAGTGAAGGGAGTCAATTACGATGTCAGCTATGTGGACAACAAAAACCCTGGAACAGCCAAGTGCGTAGTTTCGGGAATCAATAACTGCACTAACGAAAAAGAAATCAAGTACACTATCAAGATGCCTAAGGTTAAGGACTTTGCCATCACTGATGTGACAAGCGACTCAGTTACACTTAACTGGACTCCTAACACAAGCGTTACAGGATACAAGATTTACCAGTACAATTACACAACTAAGAAGTACACTTGCATCAAAAAAGTACCGGAAGGCACATACGCTCCAGTTAAGATTGCTGTACCAAGTTCATCCAAGGTTCGCTTCAGAATGCGTACATACTTCACAGAAAACAAGAAGACATACACATCTGATCCATGTTCGGGCAAGACAGTATACAGCTATCCTAAGAAGTCTTCTATTAAGAAGCTTAAGAGAAGCAAAAAGGGCGCAAGCATGACTGTTACAATGAAGTCTAACCCTAATGTTACAGGATACAGAATCGTAAGAGCTACTAACAAGAACTTCACTTTGGGAGTTAGAACAACAACGCTTACAAAGAAAAACAGCGTTAAGATAAGCGGCCTTGTCAAAAAGAAAGCGTATTACGTTAAGGCTAGAGCATACCTTAAGGTTGGAAGCAAGTACTACTACGGCAAGTACAGCGCAGTGAAAAAAATCAAAGGTGTTAAGGCTAAGAAAAAGAAAAAGAAGAAGAAAAAGAAAAACTAATATCGAATAGTAATTATACAAATAGTATAGGTGTAAAATTATCCGTTGAAAAAATGGCCAAAAACACCTATACTATTTTATTATGTTTAAAAATAAAAAAATTGATTTAAATAAAAAAATATTAGGACTTGTTCCACTATACGGTTTGGTGCCACTTCTCATGACACCGGCTTTTAATATGCTTATTTACTTTGGAACAAAGCCTATCACAGACTTGATGAAACCACATGACATTACAATGAAGATAGATAGCTACATTCCACAAATACAGTGGTGGATGCTTATTTATGTTTTGGCATATGTAACATGGATTGTAGGATATATTATTTTGGCAAGAGAGGACAGAGAGACTTGTTTTGAGATTTTTGTCGGAGAAAACATTGCCAAGTTAATCTGCTTTATTGTGTTTCTCACTTTCCCGACAACTATGCAACCACCTGTTCTTCAGGGAAGCGGCTTCATACGTTTTTTGAGTGACATTGTCTACACGGCTGACAACAGCTACGTTAATCCAAGCCACTTGTTGCCTTCTATACATTGCTTAGAAAGCTGGCTTCTTTTTAGAGCCTCTCTAAGAAGCAAAGTATTCGGCCGCGGATATGTTGTATATTCGTTTATAGCAGCAGTGCTTGTATGCGCTTCTACTGTATTGGTCAAGCAGCACGTACTAATCGATGTTGTCACAGGAATTTTGGTTGTGGAATTTGGATTATTTATGTCAAAAAAGTTCCATTTAGGGCGATTTTATTATAAACTAGAAGAGAAATTGTTTGGTCAAAAGTAAAAGAAAGAGAGTACTATGAAGGATTTCAAAAAAACTTTTGTTTGGATGCTTGTTTTTGTAGCACTTATCGTTTTGACAATATACGTTATGGCAAGTCAGTCCAAAAGTTTTTCTTTCGACAATTTATTAGAAACTATAGGAGGTATGAATCCTGCAACAATTATTCTGGCCTTTCTAGGCATGCTGGGATTTATATTTTTTGAGGGATATGCTCTCGTAATTATTCTTAGAGTTTTTGGTTATAAGCGCCAGGTAAGAAAGTCTTGGCTTTATGCAGCACCAGACGTTTATTTTTCGGCGATTACACCTTCTGCAACAGGAGGACAGCCAGCGTCAGCGTTTTTCATGCACAACGACAAGATTCCAGCTGCCGTATCAACAATAGCGCTTATACTTAATCTTACTTTTTATACAGCGTCAATTATCGTTGTAGGTATTATATGTTGGCTTATCAATCCAACTATTCTTGGCAATTTCAAACCAGGCTCCATCCTTCTTATCACAGTAGGATTTTTTGTTCAGCTTGGATTGTGTATTCTATTCATACTGCTCATGTATAAGGAGCAGATCATCAAAAAAATAACTGCATTTATTATAAAGGTTCTAACAAAGCTTCACGTTGTGAAGAGAGCTGAAAAATATTTCAAGAAGCTAGACAAGATGGAAGTTCAGTATCGCCAGTGCGCCAGCCTGATTCTTCAGAACAAAAAAGAATTGTCCAAGGCTTTCCTTTGCAATATTTTGCAGAGAGTGTCACAGATACTAGTTTCTGTTTTTGTTTTTATCGGTGTTACAGGCGGGTTCAAGGACGCGCTCAATTCTTTTGCCACCCAGGGCTATGTGGCAATCGGCTCTAACGCAGTACCAATTCCGGGCGCTGTCGGAGCAGCAGATTGGCTTTACATCGACGGCTTCGAGAATTTGCTAGGCAAAAACGTAGAACACAAGCTTGTCAGCATGGAGCTTGTAAGTAGAGGTATTTCTTTCTACGTATGTGTTTTGGCCTGCGGTATCTTTACATTTACAGCATATATATTGCATAATATAAGAAAGAAGAAAAAGGAAGGGTAATATGTTAGGAGTATACGACTACACGGTAATATTGACATACTTGTCTGTGCTATCTGCTAGCACAGGTATATTTATAACTTTGACAGGTAATGGACATCCGTATTTCGGTATGATTTTCTTGTTGTTGTCAGGTTTGTGTGACACATTTGACGGTAAGGTTGCTAGAACTAAGAAGAATAGAACCAAACTTCAGAAGGACTTTGGTGTTCAGATCGATTCATTATCTGATTTAGTTGCATTCGGTGTGTTGCCAGTATGTCTTGGAATGGCATTGTTTAGAAGAGCACCTAAGGAAGCAGGTGTTTTTGCAATTGATAAAGACAATGTGCTAGCTAATATTCCTGTTTGGGCTATTTATATTGTATGTATCTTGTTTGTTTTGGCTGCGCTAATTAGACTTGCATACTTCAATGTTACTTGTGAGGAAACACAGGCTGAAGGAATGGATAGAAAAAAATACTATTTCGGTCTTCCTGTTACTAGCACAGCTTTAATATTCCCAACTTTCTTGATTATTAGATATGCAGTAGCTAAGTATTGCAACTACGATATATCACACATTTACTTTATATTACTAGTAATCGTTGGAATACTGTTTGTGGCTAAGTTTAAGATTACTAAGCCAAGCTCAGCGTTGATTTATTTAATGGTAGGCGTTGGTGCTATTGAGGCTATTATCATGTTATTCCTTAACGGACTTCATCAGGACGTAGGTGATATATTTAAGCATATAACTCATTTCTTCGTTAAATAGGAAGTGAATGACTGAAAAAAACAGATAAGTTAATAATAGAAAAATCCAATAACAGATAAGTTAATAACTTTTAGTATAAAGCAATAATTAGAATGATTATTGCTTTATATTGTTTAAGAATAAAAAATGTTGCTTAGTGATACAATTCCATTGTAAAGAGAGGATGAAATGAAGAAGGAAGTAACCAAAAAAGAATCTAAACTTTTAGTTTTTTTATACAGGACAATTCCAGGAAGAATTATTCTAAAGGCTTTGACTAGTCCAATTATATCTAAGATTGGCGGAGTCTATATGGACTCAAGAATTAGTAGAATTCATATTTTGAGTTTTGTTAAATCTAACAATATAGATATGAGTGATTACAAAATTGAGAACTGGCCTAACTTTAATGAGTTCTTTACAAGAAAACTAAAAGCGGGCAAGAGAGTTGTGGATATGAGTGAAAATGTCCTTGCAAGTCCATGTGATGGAAGATTATCAGCATACCGCATAAATGAGGATTCTCTATTTGCAATCAAAAACAGCTATTATTCAGTAGAACGCCTGATTGGAAGCAAGGAATTGGCTAAGAAGTTTAGCGGGGGATTTGCTCTTGTATTACGACTATGTGTGGACGATTATCATAGATACGGTTATGCATGTGATGGTGAGATAATATCCCAAAAATATATTCCGGGAAGACTTCATACAGTGCGCCCTATCGCTTTAGAGAAATATCCTGTTTTTGTTGAAAACACCCGTGAATGCACGATGATTAAGACTGACAACTTCGGTTTAATGGCGCAGATTGAGGTGGGAGCTCTTATGATAGGAAAGATAGAAAACTATAAGTCATCAGGGCTTGTAAGCAAGGGAGAAGAGAAGGGAAGATTTCGAGGACACAGGTTTATTACCAATGAGAACGAGGATTACCCGTTCTGAAACATAAAAATGTTACAACCTCAATGAATTCAGGGGGTTCATTGAGCGGTAATCTAGGGGAAAAACGAAAAATAGCACAGAATAACCTAATGATATAAGTATAGTGGTGCTTCTTTCAAGCCTCGCGGCACTCGGTGTGTGATGGCGCAAATTGCAAGGAAGCTGTAATAAAGAAAGCGGTCCTGTGCTGTTAA
>CACYHD010000031.1 GCA_902774125.1 uncultured Lachnospiraceae bacterium | reverse complement strand
TTAATATTTAGTCCATATTGGTTCATGCTGAAAAAGGCGTAAAGTGTGTGATGCCTGTTTGAACGCTCGTCCCGCTTGTGCGAAAATTAGATTTAGCGTCTATGCAGCCATAAAACAACCAATAGCTGTAGTATTACAACTGGATTATGCAAAAATATATTTGGAAAAAAGATCTATAATCACAATAAAAAAGTGGTTTTCTAAAAAAACATTTTAATAAAGTGCGATAAGATTTTCTGAAAAATAATAAAAAATTGGGGATAATTATCCCGAATACAAGTCGGGATAATTAAGGGCAGCTAAGCGGATTGTCATCAGAGAATCCGCGCATCTGCCCGGCCCCATAATTTTTATTATTTTGAAGACTAAATCTTCGTGCTTTATTAAGTTTTTTTAGAAACCACTTTTATAATGTGAATAAAGATCTATTATCCGAATAGAATCTTTCAAAATGCAATTGTATACTACTCAGCCGGTTGATTGTTTTCTGGTGCAGGCGCCGCTTGAGTCTGTGGCGCTGCAGTAACCTTTGGCTTAGGAGCTGCTGTTGCTTTTGGTGCAACCTTGTTAGCTTTCTTTGTTGCCTTAGGTGTAGTTTTCTTTGTCGCTGAGTTCTTTTTGGTTGCGTTACTATTGTAGTAATTGTTGTAGTAGCTGTATGTTGACTCAGAATTCTTTTCGTCCTTTTCGCTCTTAGCATACCAGCCGTCAGGTTGTGTGCCCTTGGCGAAATATTCTCCGTTAGATGAAGAAGAGTAGTATTTCTTAACATCCTTAGAAATTTTGAAATCTTTCTTTTTGTATTTCTTTAGGGCATTAATCTGATCCATAATTTTGGCCCATAGCTTTTCGTGATAAGCCTGGTCGCCGGCTAGCTCTTTGTTTTCGTCATATCCGGTCCAGATTGAAGCAGTTAGATATGGAGTGAAACCGCAGAACCATAAATCATATGAATTAGATGTTGTACCTGTCTTTCCAGAAACAGGCATATCCTTTTTCAACTTACATGCTTTACCAGTACCCTCTGTAATAACGCTTGTCATTCCCTGTGTGAGAAGTGTTGCAGTAGAAGACTTGAGTACTGTATGTGTTGGTGGCTTAGTGTTGTCAAGCAGTAGATTGCCTGAACTGTCTATAACCTTAGTGTAGAATGAAGGTCTTGTGTAAATGCCGTCGTTGGCAATTGCAGCATAAGCGCCAGTCATTTCTAAGTTTGTAACACCTCGAGTTATACCACCAAGTGCTGCAGCAAGATGTATATCATTTTTTTCGTCCAGCGTTGTTAGACCGAAGTTGAGCAAGTAATCATATCCTAGCTGAGGAGTGATTTCTGCCAAAACTTTAACAGCGCAGACGTTCATTGAATCTGCAATAGCTTTTCTTAATGTAACAGTGCCTCTGTAACCTTTGTACCAGTTTTTAACAGGGCGACCATTAGAGTAGTTGAATGGTGAGTCCACGATCTTAGAAGCAAGTGTGTAGCCCATGTTATCAATAGCAGGAGCGTATGTGGACAAAATCTTAAATGTAGAACCTGGCTGTCTAGTTGAGTAAGTCGCTCTATCTAGTGAAAGATTGACTGACTTAGAACCACGGCCACCAGTGATAGCTTTAACATATCCTGTGTACTGGTCCATAACTGAGAATGAAGCCTGAGGCTGTGGAATGTATCTGATTGTTTCAGACTGTGAATATCCCTTGTCCTCGTCGATTCCGTTTTTGTAGTATTTCTTCATCAAATGCTTTTTGTATTGCTTGATGCAATCCTTGCAACCCTGCTTAGTACTCCAAAGCAAATTGAATTTTTCTTCTTTAAGTTTTTTGACATGCCACTCAGTAATGTTAGTTTCATCGTAATTATCAACAGTGCCGTCAGGGTTTTGAACTGACCATGCCCAGTTGAAAGAGTAAGTGACATTGTATGGATAGTTTTTGTCATCAGAAATTTCTGTGTCACAAATATCTTGGATGTCCTTATCCTGTGTTGTGTAGATCTTGAGACCGCCACTATAAACGGCATTGTAAGCCTGAGTATATGTGTAACCCTTTTGTTTTTGGAGATCAGACATAACCTGCTTGATAACCTCGTCGACAAAATATGAGTTAACGCTCTTAGGGTTTTTGGAAAGTTTAGTATTAACTTTTTGGATTCTAGAATATACGTTGTCCGCCACAGCAGTATCGTACTCGTCCTTAGTGATGTGGCCGAGAGTGAGCATGTTGCGAAGAATCTTTTCTCTACGCTTGCCGTTGGCCTCAGGGTTGTTAATAGGATTGTACTTGGCTGGGTTCTGTGTGATTCCAGCGATAACTGCTGACTCAGATACAGTAAGCTTTTTGACGCTCTTGTTGAAGTATCTAAGTGAAGCCGCCTGAACGCCTAGTGTGTTAGCGCCTAGGTTGATTGTGTTCAAGTATGTTTCTAGAATAGTTTTTTTGTCTGTTGTTTTTTCTAACTGAAGAGCCAAATACTGCTCTTGGATTTTTCTCTTGAGAGAAGACATAAGAGATGATTCTTCTGTCCAGTCGGTAAAAACATTGTTTTTGAGAACCTGCTGAGTGATAGTAGAAGCACCTTCAGAAGCGTTTCTAGTAGACAAAGCAATAAAGGCAGCACGGCCGATACCTTGGATATCAATACCGTTGTGCTCATAAAAACGAAAGTCCTCAGTGTCAATAAACGCCCACTGCAAATGTTCAGGAACGTCCTCAAGACTAACGCGGATTCGGTTAGATCCCGAAGTTACGAGCTTGGCGATTTTTTTGTTTTTGTTGTCGTATACAGTAGTGGAATATGAGGAAGGAAGTATTGAAACGTTGTCTACCTCAGGGGCACTTTGTATAACGCCGTTAATAATACCTAGTAGTAAGAAACCTGTTGTGAATATTGCAAGAAAAACAATATATAAGAAAATTTTCAAAGCTGAAACTTTTGACTTTGAAACGATTTTGTTCTTAATAGAAACTAGGTTTTTTTGTTTATTTATTGTCTCTTCAAATCCAAAATTCATATGTTTTGTTCACCTCATAATTAAAGCGATATTGTATCTATAAGATTATAACAAAAGAATAGCATTTTATAAAGTAATAAAATGTGTTATAGTATTATCCGTTATGAAAAATTTTTTTGTTGTAGATGAGATGGGAGAGGCCACTGTTATCGAGAAAAAATCTAGGTTCATAGCCAAGATTATTCCAATCGAAACAGAGGAAGATGCTATCTCGCGAATAGAACAATTAAAAAAGCAGTACTGGGATGCCAGACACAATTGTTACGCCTATGTTTTGGGAGATAATAATGAGCACCAAAGATTCTCAGATGACGGTGAGCCACAGGGCACAGCGGGCAAGCCGATTTTGGATGTTTTGCTAACCAAAAACATTCATAACGCACTTATACTAGTTACTAGATATTTTGGTGGAACGCTACTAGGAACAGGTGGGCTCATAAGAGCTTACACCAAAAGTTCGGTTGAAAGTGTGGCGGCGGCTCAACTTCTAAGCGTTTGTGACGGCGTGAAGTTTGATTTGCAGGTGGATTATAATTCTATTGGCAAAATCAAGTATATTATGGTACAATGTGGCATCGTGGATGTGGATGAAGAATACACAAGCGACGTTTTGCTTCATATAACTATGAAGGAACAAGACTTTGAAAAGTTCAAAAAGCAGGTTGACGAGGCAACAAGCGCCCAAGCTGTATTTTCTAACATAGAAAAAGTAGATTATAGAGAGAAGGTTGATTAAATGACAAGAGATGATATTAGAAATATTGCTATTATAGCCCATGTAGACCATGGTAAAACAACACTAGTAGATGAGTTGTTGAAGCAAAGTGGTGTTTTTAGAGATAATCAAGAGGTTCAGGAAAGAGTCATGGACTCTAATGACCTAGAGAAGGAGAGAGGTATTACAATCCTTTCCAAAAACACAGCTGTTTCTTATAACGGAACAAAAATTAATATCATAGATACTCCAGGACACGCGGACTTTGGTGGAGAGGTTGAGCGAGTTCTTAAGATGGTAAACGGCGTTGTTTTGGTTGTTGATGCTTTTGAGGGCGCAATGCCACAGACACGTTTCGTACTAAAAAAAGCACTAGAGTTGGAACTTCCAGTTATCGTTTGTGTTAACAAAATTGATAGACCAGAGGCAAGATGTGAAGAGGTTGTAGATGAGGTGCTAGAATTGTTCATCGACCTTGATGCCAACGAAGAGCAGCTTGAATGTCCATTTGTTTTTGCCTCAGCTAAGCAGGGTTATGCTTCGCTAGACCCAGACGAGAAGGGCACTGATATGAAGGATCTGTTCGAGACTATTCTTGATTATATTCCAGCACCAGAAGGTGACCAGGATGCAGATCTACAGATGCTTATTTCTACAATTGATTACAACGAGTACGTTGGACGTATCGGTGTTGGTAAAATTGACAACGGCACAATTAAGGTAAATCAGGATGTAGTTATGACTAACTACTATGAACCTGAAAAACAGAAAAAAGTAAAAATTACTAAGCTTCAAGTTTTTGACGGCCTTAATAAAGTAGAAGTCAACGAGGCTACAGTTGGTGATATTGTTGCAATTTCTGGTATTTCTGATATTGCGATTGGTGACACTATTTGTGGTGGCGATAGCACAGAAGCTATTCCGTTCCAAAAAATATCTGAGCCAACAATTTCTATGTCATTTATGGTTAACAACTCACCTCTTGCAGGTCAGGAAGGTAAGTTCGTTACTTCAAGACATCTAAGAGAGAGATTGTTCAACGAGCTTAATACAGACGTCAGCCTTCGTGTTGAAGAGACAGAAGAGATGGATTCGTTCAAGGTTTCAGGTAGAGGTGAGCTTCACCTATCTGTTTTGATTGAAAACATGAGAAGAGAAGGTTATGAGTTTGCTGTAAGTAAGGCCGAAGTTATTTACAAGGAAGAAGATGGACAGAAACTTGAGCCAATGGAAAAATGTTATATCGACGTTCCTGATGAATTCTCAGGTTCAATTATCGAAAAGCTAAGTATAAGAAAGGGCGAGCTCAAAAACATGACAGCTGGCCAGGATGGATATACAAGACTAGAGTTTGATATTCCTTCAAGAGGACTTGTAGGTTACAGAGGTCAGTTCATGACTGATACTAAGGGTAATGGTATTATGAATACTATTTTTAACGGCTACGGTCCATACAAGGGTGACATTCAGTACAGAAAACAGGGATCTCTTATCGCTTTTGAGGCTGGTGAGGCTATTACATATGGTCTATACAACGCTCAGGAGAGAGGTACATTGTTCATCGGTGTCGGTGAGAAGGTTTATTCAGGCATGGTTGTAGGTGAGACAGGTAGAGCAGAGGACATCGAAATCAACGTATGTAAGACTAAGCATCTAACTAACACAAGAACTTCAAGTTCTGACGAAGCGTTGAGACTTGTTCCTAAGAAAGAACTAAGCCTTGAGCAGGCGCTTGAGTTTATTGATACAGATGAACTTCTTGAGGTAACACCTGAGAACTTGCGTATCAGAAAGAAGATACTAGACCCTACTTTGAGAAAGAGAGCTAACATCAGAAAAAACAACGGATAAATTTTTAAAAACACACCAAAGTGCTACTGTGAAAGTAGCACTTTTTTTATTGTATTATACTGTATCTAATATTTTTGCATTTGGGGCTTTTTTGTGTTGAAAACAGCCTGTTCCATCACTATACTGTTCATATCGTTTGAATCAGAAGTAACATTTTTACGGAGGGACAAAAATGAATTTTGAAGAGTTTGTAGAAAATGTTAGGGACAGTGTAGAGGAAGTTGCGGGGCGAGAATTATCCAACTTTAAGGTTATCGTCAGAAGGGTAACCAAAAACAACAATATTAGAAAAAGAGCAATCAGTATTGTGAAAGAAGGGCAAAACGCCACACCGACGATTTATCTTGATAAGTTTTATGAAGATTACAAAGAAGGTTTTCGCATCGGCAAAATTGCAGAGGACATTTTTAACGTGTACAAGCAGGGAATGGTCAAGTTCGAGGAGGAAATCGACATCGACCACATCGCAGATTTTGACAAAATCAAGGACCGAATTTATGTGAGAGTAGTCAACAAAAGACTTAACAAAGTTTTGCTTGCTGACATACCGCACAAAAACATGTTAGACCTTGCTATTGTCTATTACCTCGAGGTGTCTAGCAACGGATGCGACAAGGCTACAGCGCTAATCCACAATTACCACATCGACCACTGGAATGTCTCAGCACAAGAGCTTCACGAGTTGGCGTTCAACAACACTTTGGCCAACAGACAGTGGTCCATTGTAAAGATTGAGGATGTTATCAAAGGAATGATTATGCAGGATGTTTTGGACGAGGTGCCACTTGTAGAGGAGCACAGTGAGTACAATGGCAAATCAATGGATGAGATTGAACAAATGATTGAAGAGGAGTTAGAAAACTACAAGGAAGATTATGCCAAGGAAATGTATGTTCTAACTAACGATATCAAGTTCGACGGAGCGGTGTGCATGTTCTATCCGGACGTGCTCAAAAACTTTGCTGAGGAGATTGACTCAGATCTTTATATTATTCCAAGTTCCATTCACGAAGTTCTCCTTGTGCCTAAGTACGCTGATGTGTCCGAGCGACTTACTAGTGTTCTTTGTGAGGTTAATAGCAAGGAACTAGATCCGATGGAAGTTCTATCCGATAGAATTTATGAGTACAGCAGAGCTAAAGATGAATTGTTTTAGATGTGGGAAAGTGTTTGGGCTCGGGGCATATAGTACCACCTAGCACATAGTTTTGTGGGCTCGGGGCATATAGTACCACCGAGAACATAGTTTTGTGGGTTGAGTATTTTGGGACATAAAAAAAACGTATCTGGCGGGAATCGAACCCACAGCGCTAGCTCCGGAGGCTAGTGTTTTATCCATTAAACTACAGATACGTAAAAACAATATAAATTGTTAACAATAATATTTTAACTAACTACCATGTCATTATCAAGAAGATGTGACATTCCAAAACTATATGTAGGGTGGTGGTTTGTGCAGAGGCGTATATATTGTTATTTATGTTGAATTTTTGTTTTATTTTTGGTATTATTGTATGGATTATTGGCGCTATCTAAATTGGATGATTTGATTTAGTTATTGAATAGATTTAAGCGAGGAGATTATTCATGGATAACCAAGAAAGAAAATTATCAAGCGAAGAGCTAGAACAGTTACTTGAAGAGGTTCAGAATGAGCCAGAAGTAAAAGTACTAGCAGATGATGTTAAGCCTAAAAAAAGAAAAACAAATGTTAGATTTGATATGATCATTGCAGGTATTGTTGCCTTGGTTTTGGTTGTATGTATGGTGTTTATCGTTGTCCACCTAGTTGGTAAAACAAAAACAGCAACATCTAACACAAAAACAGAAAATCCACTTGAGGATGAGAAATACCCTGAAATTTCGGACGTAGTTAAGCATTATCTTGAAGCATTCCTTATTAAGGACGCACAAAAAAGAAGAGAAGAGCTTGCTCACTATGTTGATAACATGGGTGACATTAACGAAAGTAACATTAAGTTTAATGACTACATAACATCATACAGAGATATTGAGTGCTACACTAAGGATGGTCCTTACAAAAACACATACGTTGTTTATGCGTACTATCAGATTAGACTCAAAAACATCTCAACAACAGTTCCTGGTATCACAAAGCTTTATGTAATCAGAGACAACAACTCCGGTGATGTTTATATTCACAACGGCGTTACAGGTGAAATCTCAGATTACCTTGCTAAGATTGACAAGGACAAGGATGTTATTAATTTGATGAAAGACGTAGATAAAGAATTCCAGGAGGCTTGCGATTCTGACAAGTACCTCAAGGCTTTCTTTGACAAGTTGGCAGCCAAAAAGGCTACAACTCAGGCACCAACAAAGGGTGCAAGTCAATCAGCTACTCAGGCAGCAAGCCAGGCAGCGACAAAGGCAGCTACTCAGGCAGCGTCAAAGGCAGCTACAAAGGCGGCTACTCAGGCAGCGACAAAGAAAAAATAATATGATTGGTGCTAGATTATTCTGGCACCAATTTTTGCATACAGGAATGAACGAGAATATTTTTGCATACAGGAATGAGCGAGAACATTTTTGCATACAGGAATGAATAAAAAAATTTTTGCATACCGCAGCGATGTTTTTGCATACAGACAGGAAAAATATGAAAAATGATTTGAACAAAAAAAAGAATATTGGCGACGACGTGCGAATTAACAAACTGCTCAGCGATGCCGGCATCTGCTCAAGACGTGAGGGTGACAGACTAATCGAGGCAGGCAGAATAACTGTAAACGGCCGCGTTGCAGTGCTCGGAGATAGAGTTTCTTATTCCGATGAGATTCGAGTTGACGGCAAGCTTGTGTCTAGAGAAGAGGAGCAGATTATTCTTGCATTCAACAAGCCGGTTGGCATTGAGTGCACAGCCGATAGAGATAATCCGGACAACATTATCGATTACATAAACTACCACAAGCGCGTCTATCCTATCGGCCGCCTGGACAAAAACTCCCAAGGTCTTATACTAATGACTAACGACGGCTCCATAGTAAATGGCATTCTCAAGGCGTCGAGCTACCACGAAAAAGAGTATCACGTTTGGACGGACAAGGAGCTAACTGGCGAGTTTTTGGAAGCAATGTCTAGTGGCGTTCACATCCTTGACACTGTCACCAGACCTTGCGAGGTAAAAAAAATTGACAGACACTGTTTTAGCATTGTTTTGACCCAAGGTCTCAATAGACAGATTAGACGAATGTGCAAAGCGCTAGGCTACAACGTAGTAAAGCTGAAACGCATTAGAATTATGAACGTGCTGCTCGGCGATTTGCCAAAGGGCAAGTACAGAAGCGTGGAAGGCGAAGAGCGCCAAAAACTTTTGGAGCAGATTGCCAACAATCTGAAAGTTAAGTAGCTTGTTTTTGAAAACTGGTAGGCGAGTGGCTTGTTTTTGAAAACCGATAGGCGAGTAGCTTATTTTTGAAAAAAACTGAAAGGTAAATTATGAACAAAAAAGATAGAATAAAAGAACTTGTAAAAGTGTTAAATGAAGCATCCAAGGCTTATTACCAGGATGCGAGAGAAATTATGAGCAACTTTGAGTACGACAAATTGTACGACGAGTTGGTCGCTCTTGAAGAGGAGACGGGCATTGTTCTGGCCAACAGTCCGACTATCAACGTTGGTTACGAGGTGCTCAGCGAACTTCCCAAGGAGAATCATCCATCTCCAATGTTGTCGCTCAACAAAACGAAGTCAGTGGATGAACTGGCTAGTTTTGCCGGAACCCACGATTGTGTTTTGTCCTGGAAGTTGGACGGACTTACAATTGTTTTGACTTACGAGGATGGAAAGCTGATCAAGGCGATAACTCGCGGCAACGGTACAGTAGGAGAGGTCGTGACAAGTAATGCCAAAACTTTCAAAAATATTCCATTGTCGATTCCTCACAAAGGGCGATTGGTCCTTCGAGGTGAGGCGATTATTAAATATAGTGATTTCGAAAAAATCAACAACGACATCGAGGACGTAGATGCCAAGTACAAAAATCCAAGAAATCTTTGTTCGGGTTCTGTAAGACAGCTCAATAGCGAGATAACTGCTTCAAGGAATGTTAATTTTATTGCGTTCGCTTTGATTGAGGCAGC
This sequence comes from uncultured Lachnospiraceae bacterium, assembly GCA_902774125.1. Taxonomy (GTDB): domain Bacteria; phylum Bacillota; class Clostridia; order Lachnospirales; family Lachnospiraceae; genus Eubacterium_G. The sequence continues at coordinate 9,300 of CACYHD010000031.1, read as the reverse complement.
GGATGTTGACTTCGAGAATTCAGTTAGCAAGCAGTTTGAGTTTTTGGACGAGCAAGGATTTGAAACTGTCGAGCGCAAGGTGGTCGACGGAAGTACTATGGCAGCTGGCGTGGATTTTTTTGCCGGCAAGATTGCTGACTACGATTATCCATCGGATGGTCTGGTTTTGGTCTACGATGATATTGAATATGGTGTTTCGTTAGGCGTGACAGCCAAGTTTCCTCGCAACGGTATTGCATTCAAGTGGCAGGACGAGGAGGCGGAGACTACGCTCAAATATATTGAATGGAGCGCTAGCCGAACAGGCTTGATTAATCCGGTTGCTGTTTTTGAACCTGTTGAGTTAGAGGGGACGACAGTGGCTAGAGCGAGCGTGCACAATGTCAGCATAGTGGAGGAACTTCAGCTAGGCGTCGGCGACCAAATCAAGGTGTTCAAAGCCAACATGATTATTCCGCAGATTTCAGAAAACTTGACTAAAAGTGGCAACATTGAAATTCCTGATACGTGTCCGGTATGCGGCGGCGAGACAGTTATTAAAAATGACAACGGGGTAAAAACTCTTGTTTGCACTAACAAAGATTGCCCTGCCAAAAATATCAAGAAGTTTACACTTTTTGTATCTCGCAACGCCATGGATATTGAGGGCTTGTCTGAGGAGACTTTGGAGAAGTTCGTGGACAGCGGCTACGTGAAAGAGTTCGCGGATTTGTATCACCTAGATAGATACCAGGACGAGATTGTGAGCACAGCTGGTTTTGGCGAAGTGTCTTATAACAATTTTGTCAAAGCTATCGACAAGTCTAGAACAGCTCCGGTTGATGCATTTCTTTATGCGATAGGCATCCCAAATATTGGTGTTGCCAATGCCAAACTGATTGCCAAGGCATGCGACTACGACTTGGACCGAATCATGAACGCCACAGTTGATGAGCTTGTTTCAATCGACGGCATCGGCCAGGTAATGGCAGAGAAGTACGTGGAGTACTGGAGCGATGAAGATAACAAGTCTATGATTAAAAGGCTGCTTGCCGAGCTCAATCTTTCTAAGCCGGAAGTAGCAGCAGAACAAAATCTTGAAGGAATGGTTTTCGTTGTGACCGGTTCGGTGCATCATTTTGCCAACCGCGACGAACTCAAAAAATATATCGGGGAGCGCGGCGGCAAGGTCACAGGCTCTGTCTCAAAAAACACAGATTACTTGATCAACAACGACATTGCATCTAACTCTTCCAAAAACAAGAAGGCCAAGGAACTCGGCGTGCCAATTATCACTGAAGACGAGTTCGTGGAGAAGTGGGGTGACAACTATGGAGATTAGAATTGATGAAAAATCTAGTGAGCAGCAGTTAAAAGAATTCGTCAATGTTGTTTACTATATGAAACGTTTAATCAAGCTGCCAAGCAGAAGAATTAATGATCTTTTTGTGACGTGCTACTTGATGATTGCATTGGCTGCAGTATTTACATGTATGACAATTGCTTTGCTTATAATTGACAAAGATCCAATGTTGTTTACGCTTCTGTTAGCATATGTATTGATTTTTGTTTTTTATGGCAAGAGTCTCTCAGGCATGAAGCATATGTTGAGCGTCCTAAAAGAAAACAATGGCGGTGCAACATTCCGCCTGACAGAGGAGAAAATAACGCTGGCTTCAGACAGCGGCACAACAACCCAAACAACCTGGGAAAATGTTATGGCAGTAAGAGAATTCAATCAAATAGTTGCGTTTCTGCCCAAGGATGAAACTAAGATTGTAATCTGCCTGGACAAGAAGTACGCAAAGCAGATTGAAGCTTTTATGCGCGAAAAGGAAATCCCTGTTCAGTATATTAAGTGATGCGGGGAGGTGCATTTGTATATCGAGATATATCTGCGCTAGGCCAGGTGCAGATATATTATTTTTAACTTTTGAAAAGCAACATAGTGTATGAGACAGGTCATATAAAACAAATAGTTCTCGCTGGTGGGGCAGAATGCATACGAAAAGCCTCTTTACCCGAAATGTATGCATAACTTGAAGCACCGAAAAATTTGAATTACCTACAGAACGGCCATACGCCCCAAATGTATGCAAAATTCAAAGCGCCGAAAAAATTGAATTACCTACGGAATGGCCCCGCGCCCCAAATGTATGCAAAACTTGAAGCACCGAAAAAATTGAATTACCTACAGAACGGCCCGGCGCCCCAAATGTATGCAAAATCCAAAGCGCCGAAAAAATTGAATTACCTACAGAATGGCCGCACGCCCCATATGTATGCATGACTTGAAGTACTGAAAAATTTGAATTACCTACAGAACGGCCCCGCGCCTCAAATGTATGCAAAATTTTAAAAAAGGAGGAGAAACAATGCAATTAGGAAAAGATTTATATGAAGAAAAAACAAGAATAAAAGAATTATTATCAAGAATCAATTCAATATTAGAAGAACTGCAACAGGATTCTGCAAAAATAAAAGTTGTAGTAAAGAGTAATGATTATGTGCAGGCGTACATTAGCGAACAAGACAGTGGCCCAGGTGTTTTTCAATACCTCCCGGTAAGTCAGTTTGATCGGGCGGTCAATATAGTGAAGCAAGAATACTATAGAAAGCTCAAAAAGTGTTTAGAAAAGAAATTAAGACAAGTCAATTTGTGTATGTCGCAGCTGGGCAAAGATTATGTATATGAAGTGTATGAGAAGCTTGGGAAAGGAAAGCAGCAACTTGTCGAGCCGATAGAGATGACGGATAAGGAATACAGAAAGCATTGGGAGAGCGTTGAGTATAAAGGCAAAGACTTTGGAGATGACGACGTTGAAATATACACAGAGAAAGGTGAACGCGTCAGATCAAAGTCAGAGAAGATCATCGCGGACAAGTTATACAAAGAAAACATCGCATACAGATATGAGTGCCCAATTGTAATAGACAATGTGATAACCGTGTACCCGGACTTTACTATATTAGATGAGAAAAATAGGAAAGACATCATACTAGAGCATTTTGGTTTGATGGATAATGAGGCGTATGCGGGCAATGCTGTGAGCAAGATTTCTTTGTATGCAAAAGAAGGCTATGTAATGGGCAAAAATATGTTCTTTACGATGGAGACTGCAACTCGGCCGCTAGATGGTAGGGTATTGGATGGCATTATAGAGCAATTCAAAAATGCCTAGCTGCATAATAACAATAAGAAATATAGCTTAAGGGAATTTACACACAATTATGGACTTGACTTGCGCCACTTGGAGTTTTGCATACATCTGGGGCGGTTAGCCATTTCGTAGGTAATTCAAAAATTTTGTCATTTGAAAAAATGCATACATCTGGGGCGGTTGGCCATTTCGTAGGTAATTCATAATTTTTGTCATTTGAAAAAATGCATACATCTGGGGCGGTTGGCCATTTTGTAGGTAATTCAAAATTTTTGTCATTTGAAAAAATGCATACATGTGGGGCGGTTGGCCATTATGTAGGTAATTCAAAAATTTTGCCACTTGAAAATATGCATACATTTTAAGCGAGTAGCCATTCTGTAGGTAATTCAAGCTTTATAGCGCCCGCAGCAGCCGCCGCAACAGCGCCCGCAAAACAGCAGTCGCAATTCGTAACGCAGTTTCACTCCATGAGTGAAGCTGCGTTACTCATTTAGCGCAACAGCGCTATAAATAAAAAAACAAAAGAAATGAATAACAAGCGAGCTTGCTATTCATTTCTTTTGCTTTTTTATTTGCACCTGCTGTTTTTGAAAAAATGTTTGACATGAACTAGTACAATGTGTATAATGTGTATTGTATTAATACAAGTAGTACAATTGCCACCTGCATATTAAGGGGGCAACTAGTACAATTGCCTCCCGCTACCAAGGATGGCAACTAATACAATCGGCGCCCGCATATTAATACAACTAGTACAATCGGTACCCGCATATTAAGGAGGAAAAATGATTACAATTAATTTTCAATCCAGAACTCCTGTATACCAGCAGATATATGACGATATAGTAAGGCTGGCATCGTTGGGAGTTTTGAAGGCCAATGATAAGTTGCCTCCAGTTAGAACATTGGCTGTGGAGTTGGGTGTTAACCCTAACACAATATCCAAGGCATACAAGATGTTAGAAGGAGACGGTGTGATTTATTCTACAGTCGGAAGAGGAAGTTTCATAAGCGACAAGCTTTCTCAGACAGAGGCAATCAAAAAAGAAGAAATCAAAAAATTTAAGACTGCTACTATTGAAGCTTACAAAAAAGGCTTGTCCGGTGAGGATATGATTAATGTTATAGAAGATGTGGTGGGGAAAGGAAACAAATAATGATAGAGTTTAAAAACGTGACTAAAACCTTCGACGAAACAGATGCGTTAAAAAACGTTGATCTCATTTTGGAAGAAGGCGCAGTATATGGACTGACAGGAAGTAACGGCAGCGGCAAGAGTACAATGCTCAGACTGCTGGCAGGTGTATACAATTGCGATAGTGGGGAAATACTAATCGACAACGAAAATGTGTATGACAACGAAAAGATCAAAGAGGAATGCTATTATGTATCAGACTTCCCTTATTTCTTTTCCGACAGCACATTAGAAAAAATGGCTGAGTTAATGAAAAGCATGTACGCTAATTGGGATGACAGCGTGTACAACAATCTAGTAGAAAGATTCGGACTAGACAAAAACAAAAGAATTATCAACATGAGTAAAGGTATGCAAAGACAAGCATCACTAATACTTGCATTTGCAACTAGACCTAAATATCTATTTATGGATGAAATATTTGACGGGCTTGATGCGGTAATCCGCAAGTCTCTCAAAAAACTAATTGCAGAATCTGTTGTGGACGGTGAGATGACATGCATTATCGCAAGTCACAACCTACGAGAGGTGGATGACATTTGCGACAAGATGGTATTGCTACACAACGGCAAAATCGTGGAGAATAGCGATACAGACTCTCTCAAAGAGTCACTTAACAAAATTCAGATTGCTTTTGCGCAGACACCGGACGGAGATATATTTAACGAAATCGACTGCGAGGTTCTAAGCCAGACAGGCGGATATTTTGTGATTATGGCTAAGGGGGATATTACAGAAATTTCTGCCAAGCTCAACGCACTTAACCCGGCGTTCATGGAAGTGATAAGCACATCACTTGAAGAAGTATTTATTGATAGATTGGAGGAAGAAGGATATGCCAAATAGTTTTACTGCCAAAAAGAAAATGTTTGAAATGTTCAAATGGACATTAAAGAAAAATCTATCAATAATCGTAGTTTATTCAATACTATTAGTATTGTCATTGCCGGTGATTCAGTTGTTAGTTGGTATCAATTTGGAAGCATCTGGTAGGACGATGGACGAATTAGCACCTGTGCTTGCAGGATTTTTGACTATGGGATGTGTGTTGCTGTTTAGCATAATATTCACACTAGTCAACTTTCATTACTTGCATGTTAAGCGCCAGGAAGATTTGTTTGAAAGTTTGCCTATGTCCAAAAAACAATTATTCTTGTCCAAATACTTTGCAACAATTATTGAAACAATCGTACCCGCATTTGTTGTGATGATGCTTGGTGGAATAATCAGTTCTAACTGGGGAGAGTTTATTTGGATACTTAGAATTATTGTTTATATGATTCTTGGAGTAGTAGCTAACGTAACTCTTTTGGCAATGTTATGTCTGTTATGTGGCAACACAGTTTATGTGATAATTACACACATTCTAGTTAATATGGCATTACCTGCGTTATTATTAATTGTAACGATTTATCCGGTTAGAGTTTTGCCAACATATGCAACAGGCGCATTTTCGCCTAACTTCTACGCTGCGTTCACACCTCTTTTTTCACCATTCTTATGTTTGGCGGATAAGGTGTTTAGTCTAAAAATACATATGTTATGTCAGGTAGCAATAATAGCTGTGGCATTTATTGTATCCATGAAATATGTAGCTAGAAGAAAATCCGAAAATGCCGAAACTAAGGGGATGCTCAATGCGCTTGAATATATTATTACTTTGGTAATATCTACGACAGCTGCATTTGTAGGCGGAATGTTTTTCTCTGTAATGCTTTTTTCGAGCAGAAAAACATTTATAATAAATTATTGCATAGGTGCAGTTATTGTAGCGGTAGTAGCGGCATTGGTATTGAGATTGATTTTCCAAAAATCTATAGGAAAGGCAAGAAGTCTCGTATCTATTATGGCTGTCAGTGTTGTTTTGGCAGTGGGATATATTATGTCAATATCATATGACATTACATCATATGTTGATAATGTGCCTGATGCCAGTGAAGTCGAATACATAACTTGTAATGATGCATCATATAGTTGGGATGATAGTAATTATAATAGTTCTGACGAATACGAAGGCAAAGTTACTGATAAAAAGGTGATCAAAAATGTAATAAAAAGCCACAAGGAAATAGTAAAACAATCCAAGGACATGAATAAGGGCTTTTATAGTTGGAGATGGGAAGACTTTTTTAATACCAGTGGAGATTATTCAGTAACAATACAATATCATTTGAAAAATGGTACTGTAATTAAGCGAAGCATTTTTGTAGAGGAAACAGAAAATTTTGCTTTGTCACAAGCTGTTTCAGAAAAATTTGTTGAAAAGTATGAAGGCAAAATAATAGCTGTTCGTGAGGGCGGCTTGGAGGCTTATAGAGGGTTGAAGCTTAATAAAAATGAAAAAGCTGAGTTTTTCAAAAAAATCAAAAAAGCTGTAAAAGCAGATATTCAAGAACATGGATTGCTGACGGAAAGAAAAGGACTATTTTTCACACTTGGAATAGAAGTTAATGATGGCGTTTTTGATTTATGCATGAGCGGTGATAGTGAGAGAACCAAAGCGGTTCTTAGGGAATATGGCATAAAGACTATTGGAAGAAAGCAAATAAAGAGTGACTATTCGTTTAACAATAACAAAAAGTTTGCCAAGTTCGATAAGGTGCCGGTTACAATCAATTTGCCTGAGGGATGGGTAAGCAATGATAATCTTTATGTAGATTTGGTCAACGCAACTGAATTAACTGAATCAGATGGTTATGATGAATTGTATACACCTAATGGATACAAGGACAGCAAGTGTATTGCACAAAAAATAAGTGATCGAACATATAAGATTATGATGCCTATTCCAGATAAGGCTCACAAAAACTATAGGGTTATTATTTATAAGGAAAATGATGGAATTGTCCTTGACACTGGATGCCTCGGAGTGTTCAAAAAAGACAAAGATAAGTCTGTTGAGATAAATGTTAAAAAACTTTTGACAGTGAGACAGAATGAACAACAAGATGATACTTATGGCTATCACTATTATAAATATAGTTATTCCGGCAAATAATAAAAACGAGAAAGGAAATTGGATAATCCAGTTTCCTTTTTCTTGAATATGACAATAAATAGTAGTATACTAAATAAAGTTATTCGAGCTACAAAACAGTTGCTTTGCAACTTGAATAGGGACATAAATATTTAGGAGGATAGTACTATGAGCAATATCGATTGGGAAAATCTTGGTTTTGGATATATCCAGACTAAAGAAAGATTTGTTTCTAATTACAAAGATGGCGCTTGGGATGAGGGTACATTGACAGAAGATGCTAACGTTACTATGAGCGAGTGTGCAGGAGTACTTCAGTATGCTCAGACTTGTTTCGAGGGAATGAAAGCATATACTACTGTTGACGGTAGAACTGTTATTTTTAGACCTGACCTTAACGCTAAGAGAATGGCTGATACATGTAAGCGCTTGGAGATGCCTGTTTTTGACGAAAAGAAATTTGTCGAGGCAGTTGCACAGACAGTAAAGGCTAACCTAGAGTTTGTTCCACCATATGGAACAGGAGCAACACTTTATATTAGACCTTATATGTTTGGATCAAGTCCGGTTATTGGTGTATCACCAGCAGAGGAATATCAGTTTAGAGTTTTTGCTACTCCAGTAGGACCTTACTTCAAGGGTGGTGCTAAGCCTATCACTATTAGAGTAAGTGATTACGATAGAGCAGCACCTCATGGTACAGGACATATCAAAGCAGGTCTTAACTACGCTATGAGTCTTCACGCAATTGTAGAAGCTCATGACCAGGGATACGCAGAAAACATGTATCTAGACGCTGCGACAAGAACTTATGTAGAAGAGACAGGTGGAGCTAACTTCATTTTTGTAACAAAAGATGGAAAGGTAGTTACTCCAAAGTCTGATTCAATTCTACCTTCTATTACAAGACGTTCTATTATGTATGTTGCTGAACATTATCTAGGACTTGAAGTAGAAGAGAGAAAAGTAAGATTTGATGAGGTTAAAGACTTCGCTGAGTGCGGTCTATGCGGTACAGCAGCAGTTATCTCACCGGTAGGTAAGATTGTTGATCACGGCGAGGAGATTTGCTTCCCAGCAGGTATGGAAGAAATGGGACCTATCACTAAGAAGTTGTATGAGACTTTGACAGGAATTCAGATGGGAACTATTGAAGCTCCAGAAGGCTGGATTTACGAAATTAAATAATAAAACTTTTTTATATTAATTAATGAAGGGAAGTTTATGCTTCCCTTTATTTATGAATAGGGGGATTGATAGAAGTGATTAATAGACGTGAACTAAAAACGAATGCAAAAAAATTATTGAAGCGCAACTATGGACCGGCATTGGCGGTTGTATTAATAATTTCAGCATTTTCTGCAGCAATAGGTATTGTTACAGGTATTTTTTCAGAATTGCTTATAATGAAGAATATAATAGCATGGATTGAAAGATACGCTCAATTACATCCGGATTTGGATAGTGTTAATTCATCACAAATGATTTTGGAAATGTACAGGGACAACCTTGGTGTATTTCTTGCTGCATACTGTATTGTGTTCTTTATCTCTTTTGTTTACTCAATTTTTGTAATAGCTCCACTCGAAGTGGGAGCTTGCAGATGGGCCATCAAAAACAGAAACAACAATACATCAGTGTCAGAAGTTATGACATATTATAAGAAAGATTATCTTAAAATCGTTGTTGTAATGTTTATGCAAGTACTATTTGTTACATTATGGTCAATGTTGTTCATAATACCTGGTATTATCAAAGCTTATGAATATCGTATGGTGCCTTACCTTATTGCAGAAAATCCCGACCTAACATGGAAAGAAGCACTTAGCGAAAGTAAGAGAATGATGAAGGGCAACAAGTTCGACACATTTGTGCTAGACCTTTCATTTATCGGATGGCACATTTTGGGAATGTTTTGTTGCTGTTTCCTACTAGAGTTTTTGTATGTAATACCATACATTTATCTAACAGAAGCAGAGCTATAT
>CACYHD010000030.1 GCA_902774125.1 uncultured Lachnospiraceae bacterium | reverse complement strand
CTTCATGCCAATTTTGGTGCTGTAAGCTGGTGTGCTTTTCAGATTTTTCAGGTTATATGTCTGGCATTCACCGGTTACATGGCTTACAAGCGAAAAATATCTGTTGGTGAGATTGCTCTCTATCAAAGTTATTTTACAACAATTGTCAACCAGGTTGCATCCCTTATTATGATGCTTCCTAACATTGCCAAAGGTACTGAATCAATCAGCAGTGTAGGTGAGATTCTCAACTCAGGCGACATCGAGCAGTACAAAGGCAAAGAAGTTCTCAAAAAAGTTGACGGCGACTTCAAGTTCGATAACGTTTCATTCCAATATACTAAGTCATCCAGATACGTTCTAGACGGTCTGAACCTGGATGTCAAAGCCGGCGAAACAATCGCCCTTGTAGGTGGCTCCGGCAACGGCAAAACAACAATGCTCAATCTTCTTATTGGCTTCTTCAAGCCAACTAAGGGAAAAATATATCTAGACGGCAAAGATACTACAACAGTCAACATGCGTTCATTCAGGGATCACGTGGCTGTTGTTCCACAAAACACTTTGCTCTTCTCCGGTTCTGTGAGAGACAACATTACATATGGCATGCCTCACATTTCAGAAGAGAAGCTAGCTTATGCCATTAAGGCTGCCAAGCTAGAGGAGGTTGTTGCTGAACTTCCCGAAGGTCTGGATACTAACATCGGCGAGAACGGCGCCAAGCTTTCCGGTGGTCAGAGACAGCGTCTATCTATTGCAAGAGCTCTTGTTAGAGATCCTAGCGTTATTATTTTTGACGAGGCTACATCTGCTCTTGATAGCGAGTCAGAAAAAGAGATTCAGACCGCTATAGACAATATGACTCAGACACGAACAACATTCATCGTTGCCCACAGACTGTCGACTATTAGAAACGCCGACAAGATTGCCGTAATCAAAGACGGAAGATGTTACGAGATGGGAACTTACGACGAGCTAATGGCAATGAAGGGCGAGTTTTATAACATGCAGATTCTGCAGATGTAATACGCAATATACGATGCGATATACGCCATTGCGCAGCAATTATTCAGGCGATGTGATATACGCCATTGCGCTACAATTATTCAGGCGAGGATTTATGAGCAAAAACAAGTTATCTACAATTCAATCATTTATAAAAAAAGAAATAGTGCTAGTCATATCTTTTGTGCTAGCACTTATTTCTTGTTTTTTTGTGCCTATCAGCAAGGAGTATGTTTCTTACATAGACTTGCGCGTGTTAACTTTATTGTTTTGTCTCATGCTGATTGTTGCCGGATTCAGATCTATCGGATTTTTTTACGTGTTGGCCAACAAGCTTTTTAAGTTTTCTCACACAATCAGATCGACTGCCTGTGTTTTTGTTATGATGTGCTTCTTCGGCAGTATGTTTATAACAAACGATGTTTCTTTGATACTGTTCGTTCCTTTTTCTATTTTTGTGCTTAAGGAACAGCTCAGTTCTAAGCTTTTTATTTTTTTGGTCATTCTAGAGACGATTGCCGCCAACCTGGGCAGTATGCTGACGCCTATCGGCAATCCCCAAAACTTATATATTTATTCACGATATAATTTCACAATAAGTCAGTTCGTTATGATTATGCTGCCATATACGTTGGCCGCTTTTGTTCTGCTGCTAGCATGCAGTCTGCTTTTCCCAAGTGATTCAATAAGCGGTCTGCGACGTCTAGACGATTCTATGGAGCAGCCTCGCAATATTGTTGCAAGTTATGTTGTGTACACTGTTTTGTTCGTGCTTGTTCTAACGACTATTGCGCGAATCACGCCTTACTATATTTCACTTATTGTGTGTTTGGTTGCTGTTGTGGTAAATGACCGCAAGTTGCTCAGCCAGGTTGATTATTCCCTGATTATGACTTTTGTTTTTTTCTTTGTGCTAGTTGGCAATATGAAACATATTCCGGCTATCAATGACTACATTACAAGCGTTCTTCAGGGCCACGAACTCGGCACAAGCATTATTGCAAGCCAGTTCATCAGCAACGTTCCGGCAGCGATTCTGCTTTCTAGTTTTACTAACAAAGCCAAGCTGCTGCTTATCGGCGTCAATATCGGCGGCCTGGGCACAATGATTGCCTCCATGGCCAGTCTCATTTCATACAAGTTCTATGCCAAAGAAAAAGGAAGCAAGATTCTATCCTACTTCCTTTGGTTTACACTATTCAATATAGCGTTTCTCGCTGTGCTTGTTGGGGTGTATATTATAACTTTTTAATCCAACATCTTCTCCTTCTATGCTGAATCTTGTCCAATCTCTTCCATACAGAATGCACGCTTGTGTTGTTTTCTAGCATAGGGCCAGTTTCTGCATACTTGATTCCATCCTTGATAGCCTGGCGCATCTGAGCTTCCACCAATATTGCTGGGACGCCTAGCTTTCTGTACTTTTCCAGTACGCCGATTAGGAATAGCTCCAATGTCTCCGGCTTGGAAAAAGGTGCTCTCAACAGTCTGAACCATCCCCAAGGAAATAGTCTTCCTCGTGACTTTTTGGACGCATGTGCTAGTGACGGAACCGTTAGGCCGAAGCCTACCATGTTGTCATCCTTGTCAAAAACCATTGTTGCGTACTTGCAGTTAACCATTAGGATGAACTGCTTGACGTATTTTTTGACCTGTGCATCTGACAATTCAACCTCGCCGTAAAGTTCATTGTATGTTGCATTCAAAACATCAAAAATCTGTGGGATGTACTTGCGCAGCACTAAACGGTTAGGAGCTGTATATAATCTTAGGCCGTTTTCCTCCTTGACCCTAGCGCTGAGACGCTCCCAAAACTTAGGAACTTCGTCAGGTATATTGATTCGCATCTCGATCCAATCAACCGACTTGGTGTATCCTAGTTTTTCCATATGATCCTTGTAATAAGGAGCATTGTTTATCGTAATAAAGATTCCATCGTACTCGAATCCTTCGATAAGCATACCTTCCTGGTCCAGATCGCAAAAACCCATAGGACCATGAATAGCATCAAGGCCTCTCTCTCGGCCCCAGTCTTCAACAGCCTTGAACAGCGCCGCTGACACCTCGTAGTCATCGATGAAATCCACTCTGGTAAATCGTATTCTCTTGTTGTTCCACTTTTTGTTGGCCTTATGGCTAATTATCGCACCGATTCTTCCGACGCACTCGCCATCCTTGTATGCCAAAAACTGCCTGGACTCTGCGTACTCAAAAGCCGGATTCTTCTTAGGTGTGAAGTTGTCCATCTCATCCGAAATCAAATCCGGAAAAGCCTGCGGCACATCACGATACATTTTTTCGTTGAACCCTGCAAAAGTCCTTAAGTCTTTTCGTGTTTTTACTTCTCTAATTTCTACCATTAACTTAACTTCCTGATTATGGACTTGCGCCCTATACTATATTAGTCTTCGATCAAGTCGACTCTTCTTTTATGTCTGCCGCCCTCGAACTCAGCGTCAAAAAATGCATCAAGAATCATCTTGGCCAACTCGTCGCCTACAACTCTTGCGCCAAAAGCGATAATGTTAGAGTCATTATGTTTTTTGGTCATCATAGCTGAGTAAGGCTCGCTACAAACTGCTGCTCTTACGCCTTTGATCTTATTAGCAGCCATAGAAATACCGATACCAGTTCCACACATAAGAACTGCATAATCCACATCGCCATTGGCAACTGCGCGACCTACCTCATGACCTTTGTCCGGATAATCGCACTTGATAATCTCGCCGTTCTCATCATAGTTAGTGCCATAATCCACACATTCATATCCCTTTTCTGTCATATACTTAATTAGTTCGTTTTTCAAATCTATCGCCGCATGATCGCAGCCAAAACCTACTTTCATAAATCCTCCATTCGGGCAAGTACTTAGGCTGCAGTCTGCAACCTTATACATTTTTTAGTTTCCTTATAGATTATATAATAATCGCTAATTCAGTTCAATTCCAACATGCTGGCAATTGACTTTTTTACTATAAAAATATACTATTTTAGTAGGTATACAACTAGGAGGAATTATGGCAAAACGCATTTTTTGGACAATAATATTAGTTATATCAATCTCGGCAATTGGTTTTGCCGTTTTTAATATTGCGATGAATTATTGGGGCGGCAACGACAATCAGGAATTCATCGAGGAAACGTCTATTGGAATCGCCTCAAAAACTACGGGCAAAAACAAAGTGGAAAACCACAACATTAATTGGAAGAAACTCAAAAAACTTAACTCTGATGTTTATGCGTGGATTTATGTACCTGATACAAAGGTGGACTACGCCATCGTGCAGCCATCTAAGAAGGAGGACGACTTGTTCTACCTCAAGCGCAACTTGAAGAAAAAGTATGAGTTCTCCGGATCTATTTTTAGCGAAAAAATCAATTCTAAGTCTTTCAAGGATCCTGTGACTGTTTTGTACGGCCACAACATGCTCAACGGCTCAATGTTTGCTACGCTTCACAAGTTTGAGGATCCGACATTTTTCAAAAAACACAAATACTTCTATATATATAAGCCGGGCCACAAATTGACATACAAGGTTTACTCGGCTTACACATATGACGACAGACACATTATGAATTCGTTTGATTTTGACCAGGCCAAGGACGTAGCCAAGTACCAAAAATCAACTCTCAAGCCTAAGTCTATGACCAAAAACGTTCGCAAGGTCAAGCTGGGCCCAGACAGTTCAATCGTAACACTAAGTACATGCACAAGCGGCGGCGGCGAAACAAGATACTTAGTTCAGGGACTGCTTGTTAAGAGCGAATAAATTGTTTTTGCCTGGCAGGCGGGACGCATGGCTGGTCAGATTTTAATTGACTGGTGGGACGTATGGCTGGTCAGATTCTAATTGACTAGTGGGACGTATGGCTGGTCAAATTTTAATATATTTTTAGGGAGCATTATTATACATGAGCAACAATACTGAACAACCGAATACTCTCGATATCAACTGGGATGAAATAGAACAAAACTATGGCAAGAACAATAGACGCCACTCAAGCTCTAGTTCGCACAGAAGTCACCGGCATCATTCGAGTTCTGGGGATCACAGAAGTCATAGCCACAATTCAAGTAACAGCAACAGTTCTGGCAGCAGAGAAAACCACTCCAGTTCTCGACGCAACAGACTTCACCGAAAAAATAGTTTTGGCGCCACTTCGCATAAAGCTGGCAACAAAACTTCCAAGCCCAAAAAGAAATGGAGTCGCAAGAAAAAGATTCTCGTAGGAATACTCGTATTTCTTTTTGCCATCGTTGTGGGTCTGACATCAGCCTATTTTGTTTTGCGTTACATTGGTCGCTGCAAACTGACCAACTACGACAACCTTAACCTCAACCTACCCAAATACGTAGATTACGAGGACGGCGGCAATGTCGTTTACTACAAAGGTCACAAATATGTTTTTAACAAGTCGATAGCAACAATTCTTTTTATGGGTGTGGATAATCGCAAGTTTTCTGACCTTAAAAAGGACCCTTATGCTTTTGCCGGCCAGGCCGATGCGCTTTATCTTTTTACCTATGACACTAACACCAACCGCATGCGCGTTCTTTGTTTGAACCGCGATACGATGACTGATATTAATCGATACGACACTGAAAATGAGTTCGTTGACACCAAAACTATGCAGCTTTGCCTGGCGTACGCTTACGGCGACGGCCGCAGGTTCAGTGCCGAGAACCAGGTTACGGCCTGCCAAAGATTGATCTACAACATTCCGATTAACGGGTATTATACGATTGACCTTTCGGCCATCAAGATTCTCAACGACGACATAGGTGGCGTAACTGTTACTCCGGAGTACAGTTTTGGCAAGTTCGTCAAGGGACAGACTGTCACTCTTCACGGCGACGATGCCGAGTCATTCGTGCGTACGCGAGATGTGACGAAGCTCGACGACAACATACGACGTATGGCTTGCCAGCGCACTTACATCCAAAACTTTGCTTCCGCAATCGCGCCTGCTATTCGAGATGATTTTCAGACTCCTTTCAGGCTTTACAGCGATTCTAGCAAATACACATTAAGTAACATTGGAATTTCGGGACTTACGTTTTTGGCCTCCGATCTGGCCTTGAATTATCCCGGCATGGAGATGATAAAAACCGAGGGTAAGTACACTCTTCCAAAGAACAAAAAGGCAGCCCAGTTCAAGCTGAAGGAACGTCCATTTTTTGAACAAGTACTAGACCTCTTTTATACAAGAGCAGATTAAATACAAAAAAACACTTATGATACCTGCATTATTGTCCAAATCACCTAATGTTGCTGATTAAATACACTAAAAATTACTTATGATACCTGCATTACTGTCCTAATCACCTAATGTTGCTGATTAAATATACTAAAAATTACTTATGATACCTGCATTTCGTTGATTTTTGGCAAAAAAATATAATATAATTACGGTGAGACACTACGGAATGCAACATACAATGCACAAGCACGACTTATTAGTTTTTACGGAGGTGCACTATGAAAAAAAGAATAAGCACACTTTTTATTACAATGATTATTGCCTTGGCTTTTGGCACGACTTGTATGGCGGCCCAAAGTCCGGAGACAAAAAAACCAATTCACGAGACAACTAAGAAAAAACCAACTCACGAGACAACTAAGAAAAAACGCAACAACGGTAACAGCGGCCGCAAGGGCGACAAAGAAAACTATCCTAACGGACGCGGCGGCCAGGAGGGCGAAAACGACAACGGCCCTAGAGGCAACGGCGGAAACGGTAACGCTGACTCAGGCATGTCAGACAACAGCTCAACTTCACCTAAAACAGGCTACGCCTACGAGGCAGGCGGCTTGTTGGTAGCACTGATCACTGGCACTGGCGTTATGCTTGTTTCAAGAAAAAAATTGAAAGAAGAAGAATAGAGTTAATCTGAACATACTCTGGAATGAAATTGAAAGAAGAATTAATAGAGTTGATCAGAACATACTCTGGAGTAAAATTGAAAGAAGAATGAATTATATCGACAACATCTAATATAAAAAGCAACTATGCTCTTGAAGCGATAGTTGCTTTTTTGTTGGTGTGGCCGGGGTGCGCTGTGAAAATGCATACATGAACAGCAAGTCGCTGTTTCGTATGCAAATTGAAAAATTTGAATTTGGGGAAAATGCATACATGAACGACAAGTCGCGGTTTCGTATGCAAGTTGAAAAATTTGAATTTTGGGGAAATGCATACATGAGCGGCAAGTCGCAGTTTCGTATGCATATTGAAAAATTTGTAAATTTGAAAAATGCATACATAAACGGCGAGTCGCTGTTACGTATGCAAAACGCAAAAATCGAGATCAAGAAAATTGCATACATGAACAGCAAGTCTCTGTTTCGTATGCAAATTGAAAAATTTGTGATTTGAGAAAATGCATCCATAAAAGGCAAGCCGCAAATCCGTATGCAATACGCAAAAATCGAGATCAAGAAAATTGCATACTAGAGCAGCAAGTCGCAAATCCGTATGCAAAATGCACCTTAAATAGCAACAAAAAAGCAACAATGGTCTTAAACCATTAGTTGCTTTTCTATTATAGCGGCCTGAATAGCGCATTGCAGGGCTGCCGCGGCTGCGGGCCGCGCTTGTTGCCACGCTACACGCTAGTTACAGCGGCTGCGGGCCGCGCTAGTTGCCGCGATACACGCTAGTTACAGCGGCTGCGGGCCGCGCTTATTACTGCGCTACACATTAGTTGCTTTTCTGTTACAGCGACTTGAACACCACGCTGCCGTGGGCTGGGACGCTTATTTCTAGATTGCCGCCTACGACGTAGGTCTTGGTTGCATCTTTTGTTGACTCGGCGACGAAATACTTGTCTACCTTAGTTTCAATGACTTTGCCGTAGGACTTTTTAGGGACGCCTAGGCGCCAAACAGGAATGCGGATGTGCTTGCTTTCATCGGAAGTGTTGATAGCAACAACCGCTCCACTGGAATTGTGGAATCTGCCGTAGCATAACAAATCCTTGTCCACGTTAAGAGTCATGTAGGAGCCTTCTTTGAGGACGCGATATCGCTTGTGGATTCTGATAACTTTCTTGTGGAAGGCTATCAGGTCGCCGTTCTCTCTGCCCCATGGGTAAGTACGTCTATTGTCCGGATCAGTCCAGCCACACAAGCCGGCCTCGTCTCCGTAGTAAATAGTTGGCGCACCAGGAAGAGTCATCTGCATAACAACAGCCTGTCTAAAAATATTGTAGTCGATTCCTTCAGAAGCAGCCTTGCCTCCTACAGTACCGATGCGACCTGTGCGCTTGTTTGTTCTTGTCAAAAATCTTGAATGGTCATGGTTGGAAAGCTCGTTCATTGCAACGAACAAAGACTCGTTTTGCATAAGGGCGAGCTGCTCGTTCATTGTGTGGGCGAAGGCGCCGGCATTACCAATCATATCGCGGTTGGCATTGTCGGAATGCTTGTCCACGCCAGTAAGGAACCATGTAACCGGATCCATAAAGGCGTCGTAATTCATCACACTATCCCATTGGTCGCCCTTGAGCCATGAGTTGGCGTTGCCGTAATGCTCTGCCAGAATAATCGCATCAGGATTGGCTGACTTGACCGCATCTCTGAAACGCTTCCAAAACTCATGATTAAACTCCTCGCTATGACCCAAGTCCGCTGCCACATCAAGGCGCCATCCATCTGCATTGAACGGTGGCGAAACCCACTTGCGGGCAACATTAAGAATATATTCACAAAGCTCTGGCGACTCCTCGTAGTTGAGTTTTGGCAACGTGTCGAAGCCCCACCAGCCTTCATATGTGTAATTATCTGGCCATTTGTTTTCCATAAACTTGAAGTAAGAATTGTAAGGGCTGTTGGCATCAACATAAGCGCCCGGCTTATAATCCTTGTTGCCCCTGTAAATTCCCTCTCTATCAAGCCATTTGTTGAAAGAACCACAATGGTTAAAAACACCATCGATAACAACCTTTATGCCCTTTTTGTGGGCACGCTCAACAAGCTCGATGAAAAGTTGGTTGCTGGCCTCAAGATTGGCCAGATCTGTAGTACGCTTGCGGTAGCGCTCAGCTCTGTCGTTAGAACCCTCGCCGTATGTAAGCATACCACCACCATCGTTGACAATCTTGCCGATATGAGGATCAATATAATCGTAATCTTGTGTATCATATTTGTGGTTGGAAGGCGACACAAAAAGCGGATTGAAATAAATCACTTCCACGCCCAGGTCCTTAAGATAACCTAGCTTGTCAATTACACCTTGCAAATCGCCGCCATAAAACTCTCTCGTTCCGTCAACCGCCGGAATCTTGTACCAATCATCGATTCTAGCAACACCGGCACCAATATATGCATACTCCTCAGTCAAAACATCGTTAGAAGTATCACCATTGGCAAAACGATCCACCATAATCTGATACATAACTGCTCCTTTGGCCCAGTCCGGGGTGTGGAAGTTAGGATCGAATTCAAAATCCCCACGTCCAATCTGCTCGAATGATGCGCCTAGAGCATTGTAATAAATTGTTGCGAATTCATTTTCCACTCTAAAAAAATAGCGAATCAAAGAATTAGCAATAAACGGTGTGCATTCGTAGTAAGAAAATCTCTCTGTACTATGAGTGCATTCCATCTTGTACTCCTCGATGCCTGCGTTCTCATCCTCGCCAAAAACACAAAGGAACACCTTCGCAGAAGGGTCCTTCGCTGCTCGCAACACAAAAGTTATTCTATTGTTTTTGCCTACTTTGCAAAACCTGCTAGTGCGGTCATGAAAAAGGCTCATCCATTGTTTTTCCATAAATAAATCTTTCTAGTCAAAAAGTGCCTCGAACTCCTCGCGAGTCTTTCTCCTTCTAGTCAAAAAGTGCCTCAAACTCCTCGCGAGTGATTTTTTTTTCTCCATCTAGTCAAAAAGTGCCTCAAACTCCTCGCGAGTGATTTTTTCCTTCTCCATTAGCATCTCTGCGCTCTTGTGAAGAATCGCCATGTTGTCGTTAATAATCGCTTTGGCTTCCTTGTAACACTTGTCCATGATTTCTCTAACTTCGCCGTCGATAATCTTGGCTGTCTCCTCGCTGTAGCCCTTTGAGTGAGCTAGGTCGCGGCCGATAAAAACATTGTCGCTGTCATCATCGTAGTTGACGAAGCCCAGCTTATCTGAGAAGCCGTAACGTGTAACCATAGCCTTGGCTGTGGCTGTGGCCTGCATAATATCTGCTGAAGCGCCTGTTGTGCAATCGTCTAGGACGATTTCTTCGGCGATACGACCACCCATAGAAACCATGATTTCCTGAATCATCTTGCCCTTTGTTAGGAACATTTCGTCCTTTTCAGGCAGCGGCATTGTGTAGCCGGCTGCGCCCTGTCCTGTAGGGATAATAGATATAGTATGAACAGGTCCCACATCAGGAAGAACATGGAACAAAATAGCATGTCCTGACTCGTGGTAAGCTGTGATTTTCTTTTCCTTTTCAGAAATAATTTTGCTGCGCTTCTCCTTGCCGATACCAACCTTAATCATAGCCTGTGTAACGTTGGCGTTAGTGATGTAAGGCTGCTCGTTGTCCGCTGCAATAATTGCCGCCTCGTTGAGAAGGTTCTCTAGGTCGGCACCTGTGAAGCCGGCAGTAATCTGCGCAATATGTGTAAGATTAACATCATCGCCGATAGGCTTGTTTTTAGCGTGAACATTGAGAATCTCTTCACGACCTTTCACGTCAGGTTTGCCTACGACTACCTTTCTATCAAATCTGCCCGGACGCAAAATCGCCGGATCAAGAATATCTACTCTGTTAGTAGCGGCCATTACAATGATTCCCTCATTGATGCCAAAACCATCCATCTCAACAAGAAGCTGGTTGAGAGTCTGCTCTCTCTCGTCGTGGCCACCGCCCATACCAGTACCTCTGCGTCTTGCAACAGCGTCAATCTCGTCGATAAAAATCATACAAGGCAAGTTCTTTTTGGCTTCCTGGAATAGGTCTCTAACACGAGACGCGCCGACACCGACGAACATCTCGACAAAGTCAGAACCGGAAATTGTATAAAAAGGAACTCCTGCCTCACCTGCTGTGGCTTTGGCAAGAAGTGTCTTACCGGTTCCCGGAGGGCCCTCAAGAAGCACACCCTTGGGAATTCTTGCCCCTAGGTTGATATATTTCTTAGGATTCTTAAGGAAATCAACAATCTCCTCAAGCTCCTCTTTTTCCTCTTTGAGGCCGGCAACTTTGCTAAAGTCCATGTTCTTGACATCCACAACACGTCTAGCCTTGCTCTTGCCAAAATTGGCCATTTTGCTGCCGCCTGCACCTTGGCTGGCATTCATCATCATAATTATAACAACGACAAAAATGCCCATAAAAATCATCGGTACGACAGTTGTGAGCAAGCTCTCGCCCTCAACGTCATTGATCTTAGGGTAGACTGCCTTCTTTTTGTCCTTAAGGGAGTCGTTGTACTTGTCGATATCCTTAATTGTCTTGTTAATATCTGTCAAGTATAAGGATTGTTTTTCGCCCTTGATGCGAGTGATAACAATCTCGCCAGTAGGAACTTCCTTGTTCTGGTCGATAACTACTGACTTAACGTTGCCTTTGTTAAGGTCTTTAAGAAAATCCTTATATTTGTAATCCGAAATATTCATGCTTGTCTGAAAATAATAAATCGAAGCAAGAATCACAAATGCAATAATTAAGTAAGGGAAAAACGGTAATTTTCTTGTTTTGTTTTCCATATAATCTATACCTCCATTATGCCTGTTTAGGGCAAAAATCTAGCTTGAGCACCTTCTTCGTTGTGGCGCTGACCTTGCAGTCTTCGCTAATTCTGTGGCCTACAACCCACAAAACTTTGCTGCCGTCTGCCACAAGCCAAAGGTCATCTCTCTTGGCCCTTGGGACCTTCTCGTCAATGAGATAATCCTTGAGTTTTTTGCGGCCGCCCTTCTGGTCGATAACAATGTAATCGCCAGGCAATCTATGTCGAATAAGCGGTTTTTTAATTTTATCATAATCCAGCCATTTAGTGTACAAAAGTTTGGGGATAGACGCCACATCATCCGGCGCATCTTCTACAACCATCTCCACAGGGGTCTGGCTCTCGTAGTCCGTCTCTGCCAAAGCCTGGCCATCATAATCCATCTCCACAGGAGCCTGGCTCACATAGTCCGTCTCGCTGTAGTAGTTGTTAGAGTCAGCCCAAACTCTGCCTCTTCCCTCGTCCACATAGGCCTTTATTCCGTCGTATGTGCGTTCAAAAACAATGTTGTATGGAATCTCTATTTTTTTGCCGACCTGTTTGAATCTCAGGTCCATGACAAAATCGATGTGCGTCTTAGTGATGTCCTTGAGAGTGCCAACTAGGCGGTCGATCATCAGTCTGATCAGTCCTGTGGCAATCGGTCTAGGTAGGTCGAAGCCCGAGCTATGCCACAAAAAATCTTTTACATATTTTTGGTAGGCCTGGGCAATCTGCATATCCATATACTGACTTATCTCACTCAGTGTATCCGCCGCCTGAATGATGTTGGCTCTAGCGGATGAGTTGATGCACTCTTCTATGTATGGAATGAGCTTCAGCCTGATTCGGTTTCTAGTGTAGTCCGTCTCTTCGTTAGTGGAATCGGTCTGGAATGTCATATTGCACTGAGATAGATAGGCCTCTATCTCGGCTCTAGTTACGGCAAGAAGTGGTCTAATAATTGTGATACCGCTGTCTAGCTTTCTCGTAGAAGGAATACCGGAAAGTCCCTTGATGCCCGTACCTCTGAACAGGTTGTGCAAAACCGTTTCGGCCACGTCGTCCTTGTTGTGGGCCACGGCAATTTTTTGCGCGCCAACCTCCTTGCAATA
Source organism: uncultured Lachnospiraceae bacterium (assembly GCA_902774125.1). Lineage (GTDB taxonomy): Bacteria > Bacillota > Clostridia > Lachnospirales > Lachnospiraceae > Eubacterium_G. Next base: position 6,503 of record CACYHD010000030.1, on the reverse strand, counting down.
CTCCTCGAAGGCATTATATCTGGCGTATCGTCCAGCCTCCTCCTCAGAGATAGACTGCTCTATAGCCAGCTTAGGAACGTCCACGTGGACAGTGCGACATGGAATCATGAGATCCTTGCACAGTGCCTCCACGAAGGCCTCGTCTCTGTCTGCCTCCTGGCCTCTTATATGATGATTGACATGGAGCGCAAACAAAGAAATGCCTAATTTGTCTCTGTAACTGTTCAACAAATTAAGCATACATACAGAGTCAGCGCCACCGGAAATTCCTACAACAACGCTGTCCCCCTTTTTTAACATTTTATTCTGTTCTATGAAATCAAAAACTTTGTTCATATTTTTATCAGATGCCTGCTAGGCATATCTATTATTTCTCTGGCTGAAGAATAACTTCATCAGGATATAACAATCCAAGTTTTCTAGCCATGTTTTCTACGTATTCATCAGTCTGGACATAAGACTTCTTTTCTTTCAAGTCTTCTGCTAACTCCAGCTGTTCCTTATATTGTTTTTTGAGCTCCGCTTCTTGAGTCTTAAGGTCATGCAAGTTATTGAGCTTGCCTATAATCTGTGCGCCTACAACTATTCCCAAAGCAATAAGCACAACTGATACAATAATGATCATTCTTCTATTGCGAGTCTTGCGTCTATGTCGACTACTAGCTCTTCTGGCAGCCCTCGCTCTATTAGGTCTGTCTACAATATTTCTATTACCCTGCATAATACTCTCCAATCAACTTCCTTACCTGTTAGGTACCGGTACATATGGTTAATTACTTGTTATGCCCAATGTATCGCCTGCTACTCCGTTAGGTCCTTGTACATCTCAGCAGCCTCGTCCTTTTTGACTACTTCCTTGGTGCTAAGTACCTCTACCTTTACTGTTCTCTGACCGAAGGCTATCTCGATAACATCTCCAACCTTAACATCGTAAGATGCCTTAACCTTCTTGTCGTTAACTGCAACTCTGCCTGCCTGGCAAGCCTCGCTAGCAACAGTTCTTCTCTTGATTATGCGCGATACTTTTAAGTACTTGTCGATTCTCATAAATGCTCCTTACCGAATAAAAAAGGCGTCTGCAAAAGTCATAAGACTCTTGCGGACGCTTTTTCTAATCCGAGTTAATAATTAGTTAAGCGCATCCTTTAATGCAGCGCCTGCTTTGAACTTAGGAACGTTAGCAGCCTTAATCTGGATCTTATCGCCTGTAAGTGGGTTGATACCCTGACGAGCAGCTCTCTTTGATACGCTGAATGTACCAAAACCAACTAACTGTACCTTGTCATCTGCCTTTAAAGCTTCCTTTACTACTTCTGCATAAGCGTTAACAGCCTTAGCTGCGTCTGCCTTTGAAATTTCAGCCTTTTCTGCAATTGCTGCAACAAAATCTGTCTTATTCATTATTTTTCCTCCTAAAATATGTAATTTCCGATACCACTTGTATCCCTTAATTTATACTATATTTACGGGGTTTTGTCAAGAAAAAAAGCGATATTCAGTGGCTTTGCCATTGCAAAATCTGCACCTAATTATCGCTTCTTTCTTATATAGTATAAAATTGTTTTTATTTGAGTTTCCATGATATCAATTTGGCTTTGTTTTTGCCGTTAGTTTTGACACCATATGCAGTGATTTTTCCGCTTGATTGCACCTTGATTACAACATAACCGCTAAGCACTCTGTAGCCAATAATCTTGTTCTTACTCTTGAAGATTGTTTTTTTGCTGCCAGACTTCTTAGCCACAAGCTTCTTGCCCTTGCCTGAGATGTAGTACTTGGACTTGCCCATTACGATAGTCTTCTGTGGGCCGCTCATGCAATATGACGCCTCGGCATCTTTGAGTTCAACCGAGTCTATATCTTTTTTGCCTGTGCCGTCTAGGTTCATCTCCTTGATCTTGCCTGTTGGCACTGACATAAACATAGAACTGCCGGCGCTTACCTTAGTGTTTTTGGTCTGCTCATAAACAATCTTGTCGCCTACAATTGTAGGATTGATTCCTGTAGCCAAGCGCTTAATCTTGCCGTTGCTAATCTTGATTCTGTATATAAATGTAGCATCAATGAAGTTGCTCTTAACAGAACAGCAGCAATAAACATATCCGCCCTGAACATTAAGTGAGCAAAAATCGCTTAGGCCTGTCGCTTTGTTCTTAGGGAAAATCTTGGTCTTCTTCTTAGTCTTAACGTTGATGCGATAAATCGCAGTCGAACTAGAGCTAGTTGTGAATGCGTAATAAACATTGTTACCTGTCTTGTACGCATAACCGCTCTTGTAATTAACTGCAGCCTGAACCGGCGACATGCTTGTTAACAGTATTGATAAAATTGTAATAATAGCTAATAATTTTTTCTTCATATAAATCCTCATTAGTTAATTGTTACTTTAGTCGAACTTGGCGCCTAGTGTGGCCGCCATAACCGCCTTGATGGAATGCATACGATTCTCTGCCTCGTCAAAAACAACAGAATGCTTGGACTCAAAAACTTCGTCAGTCACTTCCATCTCAGTGAGACCGAACTTCTCATAAATCTGCTTGCCGATTGTAGTGTCCAAATCGTGGAAAGCAGGTAGACAATGCATAAAAATAACATCGTCAGCGCTATTAGCTAGCAAATCCATTGTAACTCTATATCTTGATAATTCTGTGATACGCTCTTCCCAAACCTCGTCTGGCTCGCCCATGCTAACCCAAACATCAGTGTAAATAACGTTAGCATCCTTCGTAGCAACCATAGGGTCCTCCTCAAGTGTAACGCTACCACCAGTCTGTGCCGCAATCTCCTTGGCCTTGGCCACTAGGTCTGCCTCCGGATGATACTTGGCCGGCGCACATGCCACAAAGTCCATTCCAGCAAGAGCCGCACCCATCATTAGAGAATTGCCCATATTGTATCTAGCATCTCCCATGTAAACGAACTTAACGCCCTCAAGCTTACCAAGGTGCTCCTTGATAGTAAGGAAGTCCGCAATAATCTGTGTAGGATGAGACTCGTTAGTAAGACCATTCCACACAGGAACGCCAGCATACTCAGCTAGCTGCTCTACTATCTCCTGACCAAAACCACGATATTCTATTCCATCAAACATTCTTCCTAGCACTCTAGCTGTATCCTTGATGCTCTCCTTCTTGCCAATCTGAGAACCAGATGGATCAAGATATGTAGAACCCATTCCAAGGTCTGAAGCAGCCACCTCAAAAGAGCAACGAGTACGTGTACTAGTCTTCTCAAAAATAAGAGCAATATTTTTGCCCTTAAGCACATCGTGAGGAACACCAGCCTTCTTCTTGGCCTTAAGCTCCGCAGAAAGCTCGATAAGATAGTTAAGCTCCTCCGGTGTAAGATCCATTATTTTCAAAAATGATTGATTAGTTAAACTCATAGCAATGCCTTCTTTCTTTGTTCTCGTCTCGCACTACCAGCAAACTTGATTCATCAAAGTAGCTCGGCAACACGATAAAGTTTAGATAATAATATAACAGTTGGGCGATAGATTGTAAACAATTGATTGTATGTTTTCTCGCACAATACTGCACCTATGTTCAATTTTACAACAAAATCGGGAAATATGCATTGGGAATTTGTGGGGGGGGTAAAGAAAAGAGATACCAGTGGGGTATCTCTTTTTGGTTTTCACACCATAACATCCTATATGGATTATTTTAGTTTTTCTTTCATCTTACTCAGTCGTTCTTCAGCGCTTACATGCGCCCATATTATGAAATCGATTTTTTTGACAGGTTAAATGTTCTTGTGACCAGCGAAGTTTCCATCAAAGCATTCTATCCACGGTTTTCTAATATCTTCATCCTCAAACTGTTTATACCAATTACATAGTGCTTCCCAATCTGCTTCAATTAAATCTATATTTCTTTTTTCACCACTTGCATTATGCCACTTCAAATGGACATTTCCTTCCTTAGTTAAGTATTTACAAATTTTGCCATCATAAATAGGCGCCGAATCATCTATTGTGTGAATAATTTTACTAGCAATTGAAAATTCATTATTTTTATTCCCATTCTTTTTTAATGCTCCTATTATTGTTTCTATATTTCTCTTAATGTCTTTTTCTTCAGAATATTTTTTTAAAGCATCAAAACAAGCATCCACATTCTTTTTTCCACCCATCCACGGACTTCTAGCCTTTATATAAAAATCATAGAATACCTTTTGAAAATCAGAATCATTCTCCCTCCAATGTTTCATTATATACTCATAATCACACGCAGCTTTTTCAATAATCAACTTTTCATAATCTGTTATTTTCTTTAGTTCTATTGACATGATTCTCCTCCTTTTTTATTTCCGTTCACCTTTGTTACATACCTGAAGTATAGCATTTAGGTTTTGCTAGAAAAACAGTTCAGAAAAAAATTGACCCATAACAAAAAAGGAAGCTATAGCTTCCTTTTCTGAAGGATATTGGGATAACTTATCATCTAAATATCAACTCTTCTTCATCATTTTATACACAGCCTCGCTCAAAAGATGCAACACAACAGCTGCCACCATTGTTCCAATAATGACAGTTGCCATATACGCTACTGTGCCATAATTATTTAAAACCGGCATTGCCCCCATGGCAATCACTAGCCCATGCACTATATAAACTTCATAAGATATGCTGTCTAAAAGGCCAACAACTCGCATTACCAAATCCGGTAGTTTCCATTCTCGCACGAGCGAAACAACAACACAAATCCACCAATCAACTGCAACTAATGCATACGGCTGAACTATTCTTTCATAAGCCGTGTTTTCGCCAATAAACTTGCGCCATGCAAAAACAAGCACGATACTTGCAAGCATAACTATTGTAGAACCCCAAAACTCCCTTGTTCCTATCTTATCAAGAATCTTAATCTCGCCAAGCCAATATCCAATCAGATAAACTTCAAGCGCTAAAATACACCAGCTCAAAGGCCTGCTAAACAAGCCCCAATCAATTGTATAACTCGTTACAACCTGCACTATAGCCAACGGAATAAGAACAAGAATCTTTTTCTTGCCTAGTTTTTTACTAATCCATTGTATCGCCGGCGTCAAGAGATACAGAATTAGAATCAGGGTAATATACCATAAATGAATGCTTCCTACCACAACTCCAAGACCTTCTATTCCTTGTAATCCAAAAGCATGAACAGGAATTAGTTCCCAATCAAACGAATCCCATATAACTGCTTCTAAAATAAAATCAATTATCATAAATATCCAAAACGGAATCATTATTCTTTTAATTCGTTTGATGTACCATTGTTTATAATTAGTTATTTGCTTTCCACCGAAAAGATATGCTGATAAGAAAATGAAGACTATTACTCCCGAGTTGGTAACCTGTGATATGAAAGATTTAAGAGGCACGTTAAGATTAACAATGGTATGATCTATGAGAATCATAGTCATTGCTAAAACTCTTACTATTTGTATTGTTACACTCTTATTATCTCTCATTTTTAATTCTTTATTACACTAGTCTTTGTTCAAAATAGTTTTCAATATTCTTTTCACACGTAAATTCCTATTTAGCAAATCTCTAACATTTATAACAAACCATTGTTTTCTATTACACCTTGCAGCCGCTTTGGCATTTCCTAGTTTTTTATATTTATATTTTTTTGATAAGACCATAAATCTTTTACTATATTTTGAAAAATCCGCAGGATGACGCAACCTTGCATTTCCATGTATTGCTTCTTCCAAAGTCCTCTCCCAATAACAAATATCACTTTTCACTTTTTCAAAGGCATCTATCCCCTTCTGATCATTAACCAAAACCACATTTACACCATATTTACATTCACCGTCAAATTCAACTTCTTTGCCCAGCCCCCAAAAGTCGCCCAATGTAATATCACCGACTCGATCTCTAGTTGCATAAACGCAATCATAACAATTTCTTCTACATATGTATTCTTCCATAAATCCGCTATAATAAAAACTATCTGTGAAGTACCTTTTATATTCTTTTTCGTTACTAGTTATCTTTATTTCTCTTCCGTATTCATTGCGAAATGTGAACTTACAGCCATCGAAACTCTTCTCTTTTGTTTCATATTGCATGCATTCAAAAAAAGTTTTCCAACTCGCCACTCCATGGCAAATAATATCTATACTTAATAATCCATTACAATCTTTTCTTCAATGCTGATGTCAAGTATCTCTGTGACGATAACGATGAGATATATGGGACATTCACAATTCTCTAAAAAAAGGCAATTTTTAGATTTAGTTACTATTTTGGAAATTTTAAAACCTGATTATCCAGTTTCTAATAAATCAATTGATAATATTAATAAGATTAAAGGTGAAATGAAAAATATTAGAAAGGATTGTGAAAAGGATTCTGATGAGTATAAAGAATTCAATAGGTATTTTAATGATGTTGGGCATTGGAAAAATAAATCTATTAGTAAATCATTACAACAATTTGTAAATAAATATCAAAATGAGTTTGATGAATATGAAGATATTGATGTAAAAATTAAAAATGCTTATAA
>CACYHD010000029.1 GCA_902774125.1 uncultured Lachnospiraceae bacterium | reverse complement strand
GGACACCCTTGCTGTTCAGCTATACACTTCCCACTATCTGGGCGTGTTCGGGACTTGCACCCGTTAGAGCGCGCCCATGGCGCGCAAACTACAAAAACAACGCAGAATAACCTGCGTTGTTTTTTATGCATTATTTAAGTATTTTTATTACCTACGTGAAAGTTCTTCAGTAATATCGTCCCATGAAACTCCCTTTTCAGCCATAAGTACCATAACGTGATACAAGAAGTCAGAAATTTCATATTTGATTTCCTGAGGATCAGGATTTTTGGCAGCAATTACAATCTCTGTTGCCTCTTCTCCTACCTTTTTAAGTATCTTGTCGATTCCCTTGTCGAATAGATAGTTAGTGTAAGAACCTTCTTTAGGATTGTTTTTGCGATCCATAATAACGTCATACACATTTTCAAAAACCTTCATCGGATTTTCTTCGTTATAATCCGCCTTACAAATTTCATTGAAAAAGCATGTTCTGTTACCTGTATGACAAGCTGCTCCGATTTGATGAACCTTGGCAAGTATTACATCCTTATCGCAGTCTGCAATAAGTTCTTTAACATATTGATAATGATCACTTGTCTCGCCTTTAACCCAAAGTTCGCTTCTACTTCTACTAAAGTATGTCATCTTGCCTGTGTATACAGTCTTATCAAAAGCTTCCTCATTCATGTATGCTGACATCAACACTTCGCTTGTTCTGTAATCTTGAACAATTACTGGAACCATTTTCTGTCCGCTCATATCAATAGTTTTTAGATCTGAGAAAGAAAACTTTGGTTTAAGTGAAGTTGTCTTAATGTTTTTGCCATCAAGAATGCTTTTTATTTCATAGTAATTTTCTGACTCAAGAACATATAAGCCTGTAGATGCCTCGTCAAGAAATGTGATTTCGTTTTGAGTCAAAACCTTAATATCGCTTGGATCTAAAACTTTATCCTCGCCAAAACGCTTGATAGCCTCTTCCTTAACAGGATTATCATTTTCAATAACGACACCTGCAGCACCTGCATACAAATATTTCTTAACATCTTCAAGACGTTTAACATTGCCTGAAACGTAAAAAATAATATCAAGAGTATTTTTAATTTCAATCAATGCACCGATATTAGCATCGTGCTCCTTATCGTTTGTGGAATCTTCCATAAACAAAATTCCATCAGCGCCTTTGTTTTTGAACTCAGATGCCTTGGCAACGACATCAATGTTATTCATTGTAGTTGTAGATAACAAATATAGCTTGTTCATTATAATGTTCCTTTCGTTGATAATACATCCTTAATTCTTGGATCAATTACTGTAGCCTGATCCAAAGCTCTAGCAAATGCTTTGAATATAGCTTCAATCATGTGGTGATTGTTGCCGTCCTTGAGCATGTCGATGTGCAAGTTCATACCTGTTGTATAACATATTGCGTGGAAGAATTCCTTCACCATTTCTGTGTCAAAGTAACCCACTCTATCTGTTGTGAACTCAACATCAAATCTAAGATAAGGACGTCCTGACAAATCAATTGCACATAGGCACAAAGATTCGTCCATAGGCAAAATCATATTGCCGTATCTTGTGATAGATTTTTTGTCTCCTAGTGCTTTTCTAAGAGCCACACCAAGAGCAATACCAGTATCCTCAATTGTGTGGTGACAATCAACCTCTAGGTCGCCTTGAACATTAACCTCAAGGTCGAACAAGCCGTGCTTAGCAAAGCTAATTAGCATGTGATCAAAAAAGCCAATGCCTGTATCAACCTTAGCCTCACCTTTTCCGTCTAAGTTAATTGAAACTTCAATCTGAGTTTCACTTGTATTTCTTTTGCATTCTCCTAATCTACTCATAGTTAACTCCAATCAGCATTTTATGCTTGTTTTTGTATAAGATTTAGTCATCAAATCTTACTTTGATAGAATTAGCGTGGGCAGTTAAGCCTTCTGCTGTAGCAAAGTTTCTAATATCTTTTTGAACCTTTGCCAAACTATCCTTTGTATAGTATATCACGCTTGATTTCTTAATAAAATCATAAACTCCAAGTGGTGAAAAGAATTTGGCAGTTCCGTTAGTTGGAAGAACGTGGTTAGGACCTGCAAAGTAATCACCAAGTGGCTCTGATGAATATTCTCCAAGGAATATTGCACCTGCATTATGGATCTTGTCCATTGTCTCAAAAGGATCCTTAGTTAAAAGTTCTAAGTGCTCTGATGCAATTTCATTAGCCATGTTACATGCCTCATCGATATTATCAACAAGCAAGATGTAGCCGTAATTATCAAGAGACTTATTAATAATGTCTGTTCTTGATAGCTCCTCTGCGAACTTAGCTGTCCATTTTGAAACTTCGTTAGCTAGTTCTTCTGAATCTGTCAAAAGAATTGCTGAAGCCAACTCATCGTGCTCTGCCTGTGAAAGCAAGTCGGCTGCCACGTATTTAGGATTAGCTGTTGAATCCGCAATTACTAATATTTCACTTGGACCGGCAACTGAGTCAATGCTAACGTAGCCAAAAACAGCCTTTTTGGCCAATGCAACAAATATATTACCAGGACCAACAATCTTATCTACCTTAGGGATAGACTCTGTTCCAAAAGCCAGCGCTGCAATAGCCTGTGCGCCACCAACTTTGTAAATAACGTCAACGCCAGCTTCATTAGCAGCAACTAATGTATTAGGGTTAACTTTGCCGTCTTTACCAGGAGGTGTAACCATTACAACCTGGTTAACACCAGCAACCTTAGCAGGAATAACATTCATCAAAACTGATGATGGATAAGCTGCCTTTCCGCCTGGAACATAAACTCCAACCTTAGATAATGGAGTTATTTTTTGTCCAAGAATAGAGCCATCCTCTTTTTTGTCCAACCAAGTTTCCTGAAGTTGTTTCTTGTGAAAATCCCTTATGTTGGCAATTGACTTGCGCATAACATCAACAAGACCTTTGTCTTCCATCAACTCATACGCTTCGTCAATTTCTTCTTTTGTTACTACAATGTTATCGGCGTTAATATCAGCCTTATCAAATCTTTTTGTGTAGTCAAAAACAGCCGCATCGCCGTTAGCTTTAACATTGTTTAATATTTCGTTTACTGTATCTGTGTAATCATCATAATTATTAGGACTTCTTTTTAGAAGATTGTCTAATATATTGTTTTTTGTCTCATCATTAAGTTTTACTATTCTCATTTCATACAACCTGACACAATGTATGCATCAGCGCTCCTTTCTAAATTATTGGGAAATAACTTTTTGAAGATCTTTGATAATCTTTCTAATTCTCTCATCTTCCATCTTCATACTAACCTGGTTTACAACCATTCTAGCTGATAGTGGGCAGATTTCTTCAAGAACACCGAGGCCGTTTTCCTTAAGAGTTGTACCTGTCTCAACAATATCGACAATAACTTCTGAAAGGTCAACGATAGGTGCTAGCTCTACAGAGCCGTTAAGTTTAATAATTTCCACAGTCTGATGCTTCTTGTTGTAAAAATAATCCTTAGCAATTTTAGGATACTTAGAAGCAACTCTAATGAAGCTATGATCGTTGAGAAGTTTTCTTGATTCTTCTCTACCGCAAACGCACATCTTACATTTGCCAAAACCAAGATCTAGAACCTCGTAAAGTTTTCTGTCCTCTTCAAGTATTGTATCCTTGCCAACGATACCAATATCAGCAGCACCATACTCAACGTATGTTGGTACGTCACTTGCTTTTGCAAGGAAGAACTTAAGTTTTAATTCTTCGTTGACAAAAATAAGTTTTCTTGTGTTTTTGTCCTGCATTTCCTTGCATTCAATTCCTATTTTTTCAAACATTTCCATAGCAGTCTTCGCTAGTCTACCTTTTGCAAGAGCAAATGTTAAATATTTCATATATACCTCTCTTTATTAAAATACGATTTCTTCTTTGTTGTTTTCGATTACGATTATTGACTTAGCTCCCTCTTCTTTTTTGAATGAAGCATAGTCATCAATTGTAAGTTTGCTACTCTTATGAATCAATTCAATTCTCTCGTTGTTAGCACGTTTTGCGCTAGCCATTTCGATAGCCTTTTTGCGTGACTTAGAGTCAAAAATAATAACTGTGTTGTCATAGTACATTGAATAATCAACGTCCATAGACTTAAGAATAGGAATAAATCTGTCAACGTAAATAGCAAATCCAACTGCTGGAGCCTTTTTGCCATACTGACCGATAAGATTATCATATCTACCGCCAGCAACGATTTCGTCACCAAGCCCATGTGTGTAAGCCTTAAAAATAATTCCTGTGTAATATGTATAATTGCTAATCATTCCAAGGTCAAAACTAACATATGCAGAAACTCCATACTCTTCAAGCAAAGCATAAAGTTTTTCTAATCTTTTAATAGCCTTGAGAGACTTTTCATTGTTAGTAACTGACTTAGCTTTGTCTAGAATTTCAATAGAACCGTACAATGTTGGCAAATCGAGGAATGCCTGTTTAACCTTCTCATTTACTTTGTATTCATTAAGTAAGTCTTCAACGCCAAAAACATTTTTGTTCTCGATGCGAGTTCTTAGCTTTTCCTCTGTTGAGTCATCAAGACCTGCCTCTTCGATAAGTCCTTTGTAAAAATCAACTTGTCCAATATCTACTAGGAAATTGTCTAGTCCAGAATTTTTGAGAGATTCTACAACTAATGCAATAATTTCTGCATCGCCGTCTACACTTTTGTCGTTAATCAATTCACAACCAATCTGTGTTGCTTCCTTAAGCTTTCCTTGAAGCTCAGAATTGTTAATAAAAGTGTTAGTATTGTATGAAAGCTTAACTGGAACTTTGGAATCCATATAGTTTTTGGCAACATGTCTAGCGATACTTGGAGTATTGTCAGGTTTCAAAACGATTGTGTTACCTTCTCTATCAAAAAGCTTGAACAAATCCTTTGATGGAACTGATCCTCTCTCCTCGCTAAAAATATCAAAAAACTCTAGTGTAGGAGTATCGATATTACGATAACCAAAGTTGTCAAAAACAGAAGATATGTTATTGATAACTGATTTTTTTGCTGCACTCTCTTTTCCGAAAGTGTCTCTAACTCCCTCTGGTGTATGTAAAAGTGTATTCATAATTCCTCCTAAAATCGTGTCTTTTCACTTTAGCGTGGTAAAGTGCTAATTTGTTACCATATTACCACGTTGTATTGAATTATATAGGACAGACTACTGTTTGTCAACATATTATTCTTCTCTTTCAGACAAATCTTTTTGCAGTCCCTTGAGATAATGTACCATTACTCCCTGCTCATTAAAAATTTGATAAGAAGTATCGATTTCGTCCAACCTGAAGCTTTTGCGACCTCCATCAAGACCTCTCTGGTAAAACCGCTTAACATCACGGAATGGTATATAATACATTTCATTTCTGTGAGTATACATTATTATAAGAAACGAGATTCCACCTTGACGTTCGAAATCTTCCATAAAATCAATCTGATGCTGATGTATATTCATAAGCGGAAATGTATCCTTGGCACATTCCTTAGCGTCAAAACAAACAGGAATTGATTGCACAACTCCAATATAATCTACTGTACTTTGTTGCTGGAAGTATGCCAATGTTATTTGTCGTGTTTTGTCATCAATTCTAACGGGAGTTATAGGTGTTGGGATTTTTTGAATCAAACCTAAGTTTTTTTCCCTGTAAATATCAGTGGTCAAATTGATCATTTCGTCAAGAGTGCTACCTCTTAGACCTTTGTCACTCCAATGTCCCATCGCTAACTCCTTCCATATATTTTTCTATATCACTTGGATAACTTGCTACATATTTTTGGCCAGAAAGAGCCACAAGATCAGTATCTTCAAAAACAAGCTCATATGAATGAAGTAATGTTCTTCCTACTTTCCAGCCATTGGCCTTATATCCGTACTTTACATCACCCCAAATAGGATGACCTATCGAAGCTAGGTGAGCTCTTATTTGGTGAGTTTTGCCAGTAATAAGTTCTACTCTAAGTACCGAATAGCTATTAGTTGATTTCAAAACTTCATATCTAGTTTTTATATAAGAAGAATCCTCTGAAGGATTTTGTGTGATAGAAACTTTGTTACTCGCCTCATCTTTAGTCAAATAGCCGTCAATAGTCAGATTGCCTGTAACTTCTCCACTTACTACAGCTATATAGTACTTGTGAATCAGTCTATCCTTGAACAATCTCGAAAGTTCCTGGAGTCCCTTGAGAGACTTTCCCGCACTCACAAGTCCTGATGTGTTTCGATCAAGTCGATTACATATAGATGGCTTGAAAGTTTTAAGATCATCCATAGTCAATCCGTTATCAAGAAGATAAGAAATAATCATTTCGTTGAGTGAAACGTCATTGTCGCTAGCTTTTTGAGACAAAACACCAGCTGGCTTGTTTACAAAAATAACATCATTATCTTCATAAATAATATTGAGTTTGCTGTAATCAACCTTAACAAAACTAACTTGTCCTCTGAACTTGGCAATTGTCTCATCCCTCATATATATTTTTACGCTATCCTTAGCCTGAAGAATGTCCTTGCCGCTAGACTTGCGGTCATTAAGCACTATATTCTTTTTTCGAAGCATTTTGTAAACGAAGCTGTTAGGGGCGTCCTTAAAAAACTTGAACAAAAACTTGTCCAAACGCTGTCCCTCTTCATTTTTGTTAATAATTATTTCTTGCATAAACCCTTTTATAACAACTATTAAGCACCAGTATTAAGCTTATAGTATGTTCCTTTTTGATCCATTAGTTCCTGATGGCTTCCTCGCTCAATAATGCGACCTTTTTCAAGAACCATAATACAATCACTGTTTTTGATTGTAGATAATCTATGAGCGATAACAAATGTAGTTCTGCCACTCATTAGAGCATCCATACCTTCCTGAACTAATCGCTCAGTATGAGTATCGATAGACGATGTTGCCTCATCCAAAATCAAAGCAGGAGGATCTGCTATAGCCGCTCTTGCAATTGCCAAAAGCTGACGTTGACCCTGACTTAGAGATGCGCCGGCAGATTTAAGCATTGTGTTATATCCATCTGAAAGCTTTCTTATAAAGCTGTCTGCATTGGCAAGTTTGGCTGCCTTGATTACATCCTCATCGCTAGCCTCTAAGTTGCCATAACGGATATTTTCCATAACTGTTCCTGTAAAAAGATGTGTGTCTTGCAAAACCATACCGAGTGATTTGCGCAAATCCTTCTTTTTGATTTTGTTTATATTAATACCGTCAAATCTAATCTTTCCGTCTTGTATGTCATAAAAACGGTTAATAAGATTAGTAATTGTTGTTTTGCCGGCACCTGTAGAACCAACAAATGCGATTTTTTCACCGGCGTTAGCATACATTTTAATGTCATGCAAAACAATATTGTCTTCAACATAGCCAAAGTCAACTCCGTCGAGTACAAGTTCGCCCTTAAGTTCCTGGTATGTTGTTGTGTCACTGTCCTTGTGATAATGCTTCCAAGCCCAAATACCTGTGTGCTCCTTGCATTCAGTTACACTTCCATCCTCAAGACGTCTAGCGTTAGTTAACTCAACATAACCATTGTCCTCTTCAACCTTTTCATCAAGCAAGGCAAAAATTCTATCTCCACCTGCCAAAGCCATAACAATTGAGTTGAGCTGCATTGTTATTTGGTTGATAGGTCTAGAAAACTGCTTGTTATAAGTCAAAAATGATGTCAAAGCACCAATTGATAGACCTATTCCTAAAGGATTGTTTATTGCGATAATTGCTCCGACAACTGCACATACAACATAACTAATATTGCCAAGCTGTCCGTTGACCGGACCTAGTATGTTAGCATATGTGTTGGCCTTATTAGCAGAAAGGAACAATTTGTCATTAAGTTCATTAAAGCCTTCGATTGATTTGGCCTCGTGGTTAAATACCTTAACAACTTTTTGTCCGCTAATCATCTCCTCGATATAACCGTTAAGCTGACCGATATCTTTTTGCTGCATTGCAAAATATTTACCTGACATAGATGTCGCTTTTTTGGAAATAAACAAAGTCAAAGCAACCATAATAATTGCAACAAACGCCAAAGGCACATTGATCATAAACATACATACAAGTACACTCACAACAGTAATTGTACTCTCAAACACTTGTGGAAGTCCCTGGCTAATCAACTGTCTAAATGTATCGATATCGTTAGTGTACATAGACATAATATCGCCGTAGTAATGTGTATCAAAATATTTGACAGGTAAATCCTGCATATGATTAAACATTGTATCTCTCAAACGCTTCATTGTACCTTGAGTAACTCTTACCATAATTAGCGCCTGAGTCAAAGCGGCACATATACCTATCAAATAAAAGATTGCAACTTTGAGGATTGCTCTGAACAATGGCTCAAAGTCCGCATCTGCACCTCGCTTCATCATTGGGACGATATATACATCAATTAGGTTTTGAATAAACCATGTTCCCTGTAGATTGGCAAAAATGCTTATAAGTACGCATGCTACAACTGCAACAAGGTGATACTTATAGTTTTTTGCAACAAAGCTTAATATTCTCTTTAAAATTCTAAAAGGATGTTCAATTTTCACAGTAGGTCCCATTCTTCGGCCTCTCATCCCTTTTATTTCTCTTACTTTTTCTGCCATTATTCTTCGCCTCCCTTCTTATCAAAGTCGGCATTGTCGTTAGTCTGCTGATTATATATTTCCTGATATATACTATTATTAGCAAGAAGTTCTTCGTGTGTTCCAACACCATCAATCTTGCCATCATTCATAACAACAATCTTGTCTGCTTCCTGAATACTAGATATTCTCTGAGCGATAATAATCTTTGTTGTATCAGGAATGCGCTCCTTAATAAGTGTATCAACTGCACTTGTACTATCATCAAGAATCAAAACTTTAGGATTTTTGAGAAGTGCTCTAGCGATACACAATCTCTGTCTTTGGCCACCGGACACATTAGAACCACCTTGTTCAATCATTGTGTTATAGCCATCTTCTCTTTCCATAACAAACTCATGGGCACAAGCTAGCTTGGCAGCATTGATGCACTCTTCATCTGTAGCGTTTTCATTACCCCATCTTAGGTTTTCCATTATTGTTCCTGTAAACAAAACATTTTTTTGCAACACTACACTGACTTTTTCGCGCAAGTGCTCTAGGTCGTACTCCTTGACATTAAGGCCACCAACCTTAACTTCACCAGACTCAACATCGTAAAGTCTAGATATAAGATTGACCAAAGTTGACTTGGCACTACCTGTGCCACCCATTATTCCAATAGTGCTACCCGACTCAATATGTAGATTAATATCGTCTAGAATAGGTTCTTCACTGTTAGCGTTATATCTAAAAACAACATTTTCAAAATCGATAGAGCCATCTTTAACTTCCATAACCGGCTCTTCAGGATTAGTAATGTCTGGATTTTCTTCAATAACCTCTGCAATACGCTTAGCACTTGCAGCTGACATTGTAACCATAACGAACACAAATGATAGCATCATTAAGTTCATCAAAATAATAACTGAAAAAGCAAGCAATGAGCTTAGCTCACCAGTTGTCAAAGGATTAGCAACATTTGTTTTGTTTACAATCAATCTAGCACCAACCCAGCTGATTGCTATTGTACAACCATACATTGCAGCCATCATTGCAGGGAAGTTGAATGAAATAATTGTCTCAGCCTTAACAAACATACGATAAATATTGTAGCTCGCTCTGCCAAACTTACCTTTTTCGAAGTCCTCTCTGACAAAAGCTTTTACTACTCTAATACCCTCAACGTTTTCTTGAACACTTTCGTTAAGATCATCGTAGCGCTCAAAAACCTGCTTGAAATATTTGTGTGCGTTGAGTGACAAAAATACAATAATAATAGACAAAAATACAACTGCAGCAACGTAAATAAGTGCTATCTTTGGAGAGATAACAAATGACATAATAATAGCCACAATCATACTAAACGGTGCTCTAACGCACATTCTAAGTATCATCTGATAAGCGTTTTGAACATTAGTTACGTCAGTTGTAAGTCTTGTAACTAAGCCTGAAGTTGAAAATTTATCGATGTTAGAAAATGAATATTTTTGAATTTTTTCATACATGGCTTTGCGAAGATTTCTAGCAAAACCAGTTGAAGCCTTAGCTCCAAAAACAGCACCTATACCACCTGATATAAGGCCCGCAACAGCCAACAATAACATAATAAGTGCTGTGTGATAAATTGATTTGAGATCATGCTTTTCAATAGAATTGATAATTGTAGCCATCTTATATGGAATAAAGTTTTCTACAATTACTTCTGCCAACATTCCTAAAGAAGTCACAACCGAAATCAACTTATATTGTTTTATTTCTCTTAATAATGTTCTAATCATGTTAACCTCTTGTATGCTGATTTTTTAGTAACCTAGTTATAATACATCAAACAGTCGAAAAAAATCAATCAATTACTGACTGCAAATTGCACTTGTTAGTGCGAAGTCAATCTGTTCTTTTGTTTTGTCGAACGAGAAAGTGTTATCAATAAACTCATCGCAAACAGTATTATACTCATCGTCAGATGGCTGGTTAGCAATAATAGACTCTGCCTTTTCCTTGGAATAGCCTCTATCTTCAACAAGTCTTCTTACTCGTTCCTTTTTGTCACAGTAAACGAACCATAATTCATCGCATATATCCTCGCCAACAGTGTCAATTATAAGAGCTGTCTCTACAAGAATATACTTGGCATTGCTCTGGCTAATTCTCTTAAATATTTCGTCAATTGTAGCCGGATGAGTGATATTGTTAAGCTTATCTAACTTAATAGCATCGTTAAAAACAATTTCTGCCAAAGCGTTACGATTCAATCCATTTTCGTCAAATGTTTCAGGAAATTCTTTTTTGACCTTTTCATAAATAGGACTTCCCTCTTCCATTAATTCTTTTGTGACCTTGTCAGCTTCAATAACGTCTGCTGTGTATTTGTTTTGAAAATAATTTAATACTGCAGACTTGCCTGATCCAACACCACCTATAATTCCTATAACCATTTTTAACTCCTTTTTTACTTAAATATTATGTAAACCTAATCACGAAACACATTTAATGTGCTTCGAACCAACTATCCCCCGTCTTAACTTCGACATCTAAGTCTACTTTCAGGTCGACTACGTTTTTCATATTTGTTTCCAATATTTCTTTAACTTGTTCGACTTCATTCTTATATGCTTCAATAAGTAATTCGTCGTGCACTTGCAATACAATTCGTGACTTGAGGTTGTTTTCTCTTAGTGCCTGGGCCACATTGATCATTGCGACTTTAATAATATCCGCAGCGGTTCCCTGGATTGGAGAATTCATTGCAATTCTCTCACCAAACTGTCGTTGCATAAAGTTGCCTGACTTAAGCTCCGGAACAGGTCTTCTGCGTTTAAACAATGTAACCGAATAACCTTCTTCCTTGGCAAACTCTACCGAATCATCAAGATATTTTTTGATTCCCGGATAATTGACAAAATAATCTTTGATATATTGCTCAGCCTCTTTTCTGCTAATTGACAAATCCTGACTAAGGCCAAAAGAACTAATTCCATATACAATTCCGAAGTTAACGGCCTTGGCATTACGTCTCTGTAAGTCAGTAACTTGATCTAGCGGAACATTAAACACCTTGCTGGCAGTCGCCTTGTGAATGTCCTTAGAACTCTTGTATGCTTCTATCAAGTTGGCATCATCAGACATATGCGCAAGAATTCTTAGCTCAATTTGTGAATAATCCGCATCGACAAAAACACATCCATCACTTGGAACAAATACTTTTCTAAATAAACGTCCAAGTTCCATTCTTACAGGTATGTTCTGAAGATTAGGATTTGTAGAACTAAGTCGTCCAGTCGCTGTAATTGTCTGATTAAATGTACCGCGTATACGTGAATCATCGTCTATATACTCAGCCAAACCGTCAGCGTATGTTGACTTGAGTTTGGCAAGCTGTCTGTACTCTAATATATTAGCAACGATGCTGTGATCAGGCGCTAACTGTTCTAACACCTTGGCTGATGTAGAATAGCCTGTTTTGGTCTTTTTGGCACCTGGAAGACCCATCTCGCCAAACAATATCTCTCCAATCTGTTTAGGAGAATTGATGTTGAATGTCTTGCCTGCCTCGGAGTAAATATGCTGTTCTAAAACTTCAATCTTGCTTCCGAGCTCATCACTATAAGACTTGAGAATATCTCCGTCAACTTTCACTCCTACCTGCTCCATATCATATAGGTCAAAAAGTAATGGATATTCAATATCTTCGTAAAGCTTGTACATATCTGTTTCTTCAAGTAATGCAACAAGCTTATCCTTGAGCAAATAATTAACATAAGCCTCATATGAACAATACTTCATAATGTTAGCTGTAATTTCGTCGCTCTTAGTCTCACCCTTTTTTGTTTTTACAAATATTTCTTCCTTGGCCGGAACAATCATGCTCAAATATTCGTTAGCCAAGCTATCTGTTTCATACTGGTTGGCCAAAGGGTTAAGCAAATACGCAGCAAGTGCCACATCAAATACCTGATTATCTCTTGTAGCATTAAAAACATTGTTGTGCGCTTTTAGGTCATTTACAACTAAGTTGTTGTTTGATGCCAACCCAGCTAAGCTCTCAGCCAATGTATCGTGGTCAAAAACATCACAACTTGCATAATATACGTTATCTTCATCAAAACAAATTGCAAAGCCTTTTATTGTATCCTTAGCAAAATACGCCGCTGATACTTTTGTGGCAGACTTGGCTTGTTCCATAAGTTGGTCAAGATCTTCCTTCGTAGCAATTTGTGTAAACAATTCTTCCGTCTTGTTATCCTTAGCAGAAAATCTATCTAAGAAATTTTTAAACTCAAGCTCCTTAACCATCTCGTATGCTTCATCTGTGTATATATCATTGAGAACACAATTAGAAACTGAGTTTTCAAGTTCTACTTTTCTATCGATAGTTGCCAGCACTTTGCTTAGCTTAGCTAGCTCAAAATTGTTCAATAAAGCGTTTTTGTTTCTTGTGTTGGCAATTTCATCAGCATTTTCAAAAGCCTTCTCTATAGAGCCGAACTGAACAATTAAGTTAGTAGCTCCTTTTTCACCAATTCCAGGAACGCCCGGAATGTTATCTGAGCTATCACCCATCAACGCTTTCACATCAATAAATTCTGTAGGAGTAACAGAGTACACCTCTTTGACTTCATCTGCATCATATAGCTCGTATGTAGTAACACCTTTTTTTGTTTTTGGAATACATATTGTTACCTTGTCAGATGCAAGTTGAAGCAGATCTCTATCACCAGAAACAATAACTGTATCTATTCCTTCATCTGATGCTTGAAGTGATAATGTTCCTAATATATCGTCTGCCTCAAAACCTGGCTTTTCAAAAATAGTTATTCCCATTTTTGTAAGCATCTCTTTGATTAGAGGCACTTGTTGTTTTAGTTCAGGAAGCATAGGTTTTCTAGTGCCCTTATATTCATCGAACATTTCGTGTCTAAAAGTTGGAGCACTTACATCAAACGCAACAGCCAAGTAATCCGGCTTCTCTGTTTCTATTATTTTGAACATTGTATTCAAAAATCCGTAGACGGCATTAGTATGCATACCCTTAGAATTAGTAAAATCAGGCAAACCATAAAACGCTCTATTCAAAATACTATGTCCATCAATCAATACTAACTTACTCACTACTTCCCTCCTAATTTTTTTCTCAGTAGATTAAGTCTCAGCGCATTGCACACAACGCAAACGCTAGAAAGTCCCATTGCCAACGATCCCATCATCGGCGTCAATGTAAGTCCTAAGCTTTGGTAAAACACACCTGCGGCTACCGGTATAAACATTACATTGTACAAAAACGCCCACAAAAGGTTTTGATATATATTAGCTATTACTTTTTTGCTTAATTTAATAGCTTTTACTACAGTATTAAGACTATCATTGAGCAGCATAACATCAGATGTCTCTATAGCTATATCTGTTCCACTTGCAACAGATATACCAATATCCGCACTGGCTAGACTCGGTGCATCGTTAATACCATCACCTACCATAGCGGACAAGTCATAAGAGTCAGCCACAATATGTTCTTTTTCATTAGGTTTAATCGCAGCATGCCAATCTTTAATATGACATTGTTCTGCGATATGGCTAGCTGCCTGCTCATTATCACCAGTAAGCATTACAGGTTTAATACCCATTTTCACAACTTGGTCTATTGCCGCAACGCTATCTTTTTTTATCACATCACGAAGCGCCACAGCTATAACAGCCTGGCTCTTCTTTGCCAAAACAATAATTGTGTTGCCTTCATTCAAAAGCGTATCAAGGCGTTTTTCATCAAACATAATTCCACTGTTTTTGATCAACTGAATATTTCCTGCCAAATATTCCTCGCCGTCAATAACACCTTTGATGCCGCTGCCAGAAATGTTTTCAAAGTCTGACACATCAATGTTATTGCCATCAGCATTATGTTCTACAATCGCCTTTGCCAGCGGATGATTGCTGTTACTTTCTAGCGCCACAAGCTTAGCCCAGGCGTCTTCAACATTCTCATCACCGAGAGTAACAATTTCTTGTACAGCCATTTGGCCTGTTGTAATAGTTCCTGTTTTGTCCAAAAACAAAGTTTTAATGTGGCCAGTCTTCTCAAGAAATGTTGCATTCTTAAACAAAATTCCAAGATTAGCTGCCACTCCGTTTCCAACCATAATGGCAACAGGTGTCGCAAGGCCCAAAGCGCATGGGCATGAAATAACAAGTACGGAAACAGCTCTTGTCAGAGCAAATGTCAAAGTCTGACCAACTATCATCCAAACAACAAATGTCACAAAAGCGATAACAAGTACAGCTGGCACAAACACACCTGCCACCTTGTCAGCAATTCTTGCAATTGGTGCCTTGGATGTCGAAGCCTCTTCAACCAACTTTATAATTTGAGCTAGTGAAGTTTCATTTCCTGTCTTTGTTGCTTTACATTTAATATAACCGTTAGTGTTTATTGTCGCTGTAAAAACTTCGTCGTTTATATTTTTGTCTACAGGAACGCTCTCTCCTGTTATCATCGACTCATCAACAGCTGCATAGCCATCGATAATTATTCCATCAACAGGTATTTGACCGCCTGGCTTAACTACAAAAATATCATCTGTCTGAACTTGGCTGACAGGAATTTCTACAACCTCTCCAGTGCGTTCTACAAGCGCAAGCTTTGGTGCTAGCTCGACAAAACCTTGAATAGCATTTTTTGTTTTGCCCTTAGAATAAGACTCAAGCATCTTACCAAAAGTAATTAGGGTAAGAATTGTCGCTGCAGATTCAAAATACAACATTCCATGACTCTTATGATTAATAATCGCGTTGATATATAGCACTAGAGAGTAAACAAAAGATGTTCCAGCTCCAATAGATACCAACGTATCCATATTAGGCATACCGATAAATATCGCCTTGATGCCTTTAATAAAATATTTGAAGTTAATAATAATAACAACAAATGTGAGAATCATCTGAATTGTTGCGCTAACCATATGGTCAATATGAATAATTCCATGACTCATAGCCAAAACCATAATTGGCACAAGCAAAACAATTGATATTATAAACCTAATCAAAAGGTTCTTTGTTGTCTCTTTATTTATGTCAGATGTGCTATCTGATTTTTTAATTTGAGAAATACCGTAGCCCGCTTTTTTTACAGCGTCAAAAACAGCTTTTTCATCGTAGTTTCCCTCAACATTAAGGGAATTGGCAAGAAGATTAACATTGACATCACATGTTCCGTCAACATTGTTTACTGCCTTTTCAACTGTCTTAGCGCATACAGCACAGCTCATACCTTTTATTGCGTATTTCATATATGTCTCCTATAGCAAATAACTAGACAAACACTTACAAAGAGCCATATAACATGGCTAAAATATATCTTTACTATTATACAATATTTAGGGCAATGTTTCTACTTGACAACAGGCTGATATAATGATAATATTTATATCGCTTGCGGATGTGGCGGAATTGGCAGACGCATCAGACTCAAAATCTGACGCCCACAAAGCGTGCGGGTTCAAGTCCCGCCATCCGCACAAAAAAAGAACTGATTATTCAGTTCTTTTTTTATGTCTTATTTTATTATTTAAACTTATATTTGCCGCCTGATCTAGACGCTTTATTAATGTCTCCAGAATCGGTTGATACAGCATAATATTCTGTTGACTTAGTTTTGCCCTTCTTGTCTTCAATCTCCATCTGAACAATATAGTGGAATGATCCATTAATTTCTTCTGTAGACTTGTAGTTGAGGTATCCAACGTCACCGTTTTTGAATGTACCATTCTCATCCTCGAACTTACCTGAAGAAACAAGTGTTGATGACAAAGCAGTCAACGCATCGTCATAGCTGTAGCTGTATGTTGGCGCATACTCATATGCTCTAGTAACAACCTCGCTAAAAATGCCATCTTCGTTGCATGCAATAAAGTAATACAGGCTAGTTCCCTTAGGAAGTTTTATTGCCTTTTTGTATTTCTTAGAACTCTTAGTTGGTGTAGTTCCATCCTTTGTGTAATATATAGTGCAATTATCATCACATGAAACTTCAATCTTTTTCTGTTCAGAATACTTACCGCTATCGAGATTGACACTTGGCGGATTAACCTTGCCAAAGTCAATATCATATTTTACTTTTAATTCTTTACTAAACTTGCCCTTTTTGTCCTTCGAGGCAGCTCTCAATGTATAAGAATCCTCATCGTCAAAAACAATAGGTTTGATGTATTTTTTTCTTGATGGGCTATCCTCCACTCTAGAACCATCAAGAGTGTAATAAATAGTCACGCCAGAAGTCGCAGTAAGATTTACAGTAATAGGCTTGTCAAACTTTCCTGCAGGTACATCTGTCACAGGAATAGTTCCATCAAAGTCTTTGAGCTTCTCCTGAACGCTAGATGGTGCGTCAGAAATCAATGTATCAATCTTAGATTCCATATCGTTGTTTTGATATAAAATAATCAAGTCCTTGTAGTACTCAACGTTGGAATCGTCCAAATCAATTAAAGCCTCTAAGTAACTAATTTCTTCCTTCTCATAGCCGCCAATATTGTCATCTGAATTATAAACCATATTATAAGCCTTAATTTTTTGACCAGATGTGAAAGCATTCTGGGCAGCATTGAGAAACTGTGTTCTGGCATCTTGATAGTTTTTGTCATTATAATAAACCTGACCAGCTTTATAATACTTGTCAAAATCTGCTGTCATTGTAAAATACTTAAATAAAACAGTTCCAATTATAGCAGCTAGAACGGCTAGAACTGTAATAATAATTGCCACCTTTTTGTTTTTCTTTTTGCGCTTACCCGGAAGAGATGGTGCTTCAGAAAAGCTTTTGGACGAATATGTCTTACCGGCATCCTTGTGGTCGGCTTCTATAACGCCCATATCCTCTTCGTCCAAATGTCCAATAGCTTCAGGTTCCTCAAGAGAATTAGCATCAGCATTATTAGCCTTCAAATCTCTCTGAAGAATAGACTCCAATTCCTCAACTTCCTCTCTGGAAGGTGTTTCAATAATTGAACTCAAATCATTTTTATCATAAACGTCATTGTTATATGTATTATTAGGCTTAGAGGCACGAATTTTCGTACCACATTGTCTACAAAAAATTTCTTCTTCGCTACATTCTTTTCATCAGAAGAATATCGAAAGAGTGCTATTACCTCTTCACCTTTATTGCGTTTTGAAAACTCACAACCACAAAAATCTTGTCTATAAAGGTTATATTCGTTAGATAATTCTATAGATCTTTTGAAACCATTATTTTTCTTGAAGTCAGAATACAAATAAGAAATGCCGTACTCAGCTTCAAGCTTGGCGCCTATTTCATTGAGCTTGGCCGCATTTTTGTGGGGGCTTATCGACAATGTTGTTGTAAAGTAATCGAATCCGTTATCCTTGGCATACTGACACGCCTTGCGTTGTCTAAGTTCGTAACATACAAAACAACGTACGCCTCCCTCTTTTTCGTTTTCAAGCCCTTGCACTGCCTCATAAAACTCACTGCTATCGTATTCCATATCTACAACAGTGACACCTTCACACTTATCACATTCCTTGACAAACCTTTTTAGCTCGTTAACTCTTTTAGTGTACTCCGTCTCGGAACTGATGTTAGGATTATAAAACAAAACAGTAATATCAAAATACTCTGTCAAATATTCCAGACAATAACTGCTACATGGAGCACAGCACGCGTGTAGCAAAAGCTTAGGTTTAATATTTTGTTCTTTAATAGTGCTTAGCTTTTTCTCTAATTCCTTTTGGTAATTCATAATAGCCTTTCATCAAAAGAGACAGGTATACCCTGCCTCTTTTTATTTGTTCTTTTTTACATTAGCTTTATACATCTTATAAGCTTTTTGAAGCATAGCTCTCTCATTAGGAAACTTCAGTAAATGAACAGCTTCAATATACCTGTAATAACCCGAATGAAAGAAATATTCTTCCTTCTGTGGTTTGCTATAATAATTTTTAGCAGACATTAAATACCAGTGAACTTCTTTGCTGATATTTTCACCTCTTACAGAAAAATCGTAATTGGTTTTTCCTATGTACTCAACTATTTCTGCACTTACACCGCTTTCTTCCTTAACCTCTCTAAGAGCGGTTTCCTCATGTGTTTCGCCTGGATCAACAGTTCCTTTTGGTAGAACCCATCCTTCATATTTGTTCATGAGATTTTTATACAACAATAGTATTTTGCCACGAAAAATCACAATGCCACCACAACTTACTGCATGTTTCATAGTGCTTCCTTTCGTGTATACGGCCTAATTGTTTCTTAATGAAAGTATAAACGAAAATGTTACATATTGCAAATAACACAGATATTCACTATGGACTTCACTCTTCTTTTTATGAAAAATATGTATCAAATAGTTGTTTAGCGCAATTTACGGCTGTATCTGAGCCTTGTTTGATATCTTCCAGACAAACAGCAACTACAACTTTCTTCTTGCCTTTTTTGGCGAATCCGACAAACCAGGAGTTGATATCGTCGTCCTTGTCTAACTCGGCAGTTCCTGTCTTGCCGTATGCTGTATATGATGAATATGCCATATTTCTTGCTGTACCGTATCGACATACACTTCTCATATATTGTTTAAGTCTTCGAGCTTCCTTGGCACTCATCAATCGCTTGTATTCTTCTTTTTCTGTAGCCTTAACCATAATGTCATAGCTGTTTATAACCGAATCAACGATATAAGGTTTCATTAAAACACCTTTGTTGGCAATCGCAGATGCAATCATAGCCATATGCGCAGGTGATACAGTTGTCTTACCTTGCCCGATTGATGTCTGAGCTATATCAAACTCTTTGGCACCCTTGGCTAGAACAAAATCACTTTTGCTAGATTCAATATCTAACGGAAGTTTGGAATTAAACAACAATTGTTCCGCAGTGTTTCTAAACTTTGAGACATTGAGCTTAGTTCCAATTGTTGAAAAGGCGCTGTTACATGAATAAGCAAATGCTCCATCCAAATCCTCTGTATAATGAGCTTTTCCGTCAAAACATGCTATCTTAAATCCGCCAAACTTTGCTGAGCCATAGCAAGTATATGAAAAGTTATTATATCCGCTTTTTTCTCTCATATATTCAAGAGTTGTCACGATTTTGAAAACAGATCCCGGTATGTACTTACCTTGTGTTGCTCTGTTAACTAGTCGTGAGTCCTTAGAATCATTGGCCAACTTCTCCCAAATCTTATCAATTGTATTAGGGTTATATGAAGGCTTAGAAGTCATAGCCAAAATCTTGCCGGAGCTTGGCTTCATAACAAACACCGCTCCCTTGTGGGATCCTAAACAGTTATAAGCCGCCCTTTGCATTTTTACAGACAATGTTGTATGAACATCAGAGCCCCTCTCCTTAGTGCCAGAAAAGTCATCAACAATTTTTTGCATTGGTGTAGCTTCATTGTTGAGCAAGTCATAATTGCAAGACTTTTCCAGACCCATTTTGCCGTGAGTTGTTATGCCGACAACATGAGCAAATGTCTTGCCGTATGGATATATTCTCTCATCGTCGTCCAAATCCTTTTCTGTTCCTTTAGTATCAGTATATGCTAGTTTCTTGCCATTAGAAGAATAAATCGTTCCGCGCACAAGATCAATTGTTTTGGAATCAGCGAGTTCATTACCATTATTAGAAATAATTTCCGGACTATCTACCAAAATAAAATGGAGCAAATATCCTGCCATAAAAAAGAACAACAACGAAACAAAAACAGTAACTACCATAGCCTGCTTATTCATTTTCTTTTTGGCACTATTTAAATCTTGGTAATTCTTGTGTGTGTTCAATTGATTTATATTGTTGTTTCTTTGCTTTCTTGACACGGCCCTTCTCCTTTCTAGCATTGATTATTGCTTCGTTATTCACTCCAACAATTGCAAGTCCTTGTATAATTGCAAAAAGAATCAATGTGCTCAATATCGAGCTACCACCGGAACTAACTAATGGGAGTGTTACACCAGTAAGCGGAATCATCTTAATCGCACCGCCTACAGTCAAAACAACCTGTGTTGCATATTGAATACCCAAACCGACGCAAATAAGTTTATTAAACAAAGATACCTGTCTCATTGCAACAACAAGAAATGCAATAAAGCATGACAGGCATACTAGAATAATCAAAATCGCAAACACTCCACCAAACTCCTCAGAAATACCTGCAATAATAAAGTCCTTTTTTACAAGCGGAATGTGTGTAGGATTGCCTTTGTACAAGCCTTCGCCAGTAAGACCGCCTTTGGCAATCGCAAACAATGAAGCCTTAACCTGTCCTGCACCAATCAAAGTGGAATTCCACGGATCAGCCCAAAGCTCTACTCTTTCTCTAACGTGGCCAAACAAATGATACGCAACAACTGCAGCTACTGAAAAGCCTGCAAAACCTAAGAAAATGTATCTAATCTGTCCTGAAGCCACATACAACATGAACAAATAAATCATAAAGAATATAAGTGCACTACCCAAGTCAGTACTTGCTACCAAAACCATAACGTGGGCTCCCGCCAAAACTGCCGAGATTACAATCGCCTTAAAGTCATGTCGCTTAGATAAAAATCCTGCCAAAAACAAAACAAATAATATTTTTACAAACTCTGATGGCTGGAAGGCGAATCCTCCAACCTCCAAGTCAAGCTTGGCGCCACGGCTTACAACACCGATAGCCAAAACCATGCATATGAGACCTATACCCATTACAAACAATGACAACAATGAAACAACAGAAACAATCAAAAACTGTTTGATGCTGCCCTCAAAGTCAAGTCTTGCCAAAATAATAAATCCGATAGCAAGAAGCATACACATGTTGCTCAATATCATCTTGTTTATATTAGGATACAAAACCGGAAAGATACCTAAAACTATTATTAAAAAGCATAACTGTCCGCCAGCTAGAATAATAACATTAATAGGGTCAGTTTCTTTTTGGTTAAAGAAGACTAATGTCATTCCCAATAAATATGTTAAGAAAATAACTCCGTTTTGTCTTTGAAATATTCCGGAATTCTTATAAGAGTTTCTAGTTCTTAGCGCACTAAAACACTCCCATGTATAAAAAGCCATTAGGAATATAAACAAATATTTACTTACAGTTATGAAATAAGTCTCCATTATAGTACTCCACGTTTAAAATGACCTCTCGTTGTATTATCAGGGTCACTAGTTTTATTTTTGTCGACAAAAGCACTCTCGGCTCTTGCAATTATATCTCTTGTCTGCTTGGAATTCTCATCTGTAAAGTTAAGTCTAACATATTTACAGCCAAGTTGGCTAATCTCTCCTGCGAACTTAAACAGCGACAAAGCATTACAATTATACATTATATTAAAGCAATGATTGCAATTGCACTTAACGAGGAATTTGTTGTTAAGTCGGTCACTTAAGTAGTAAGATTCGTTAGACTTAGAACAATGATTCATCGTTTTTAGTCCGCAGTTGGCTGATGTCATAACACCTAGCTTGCCGTAAACAATCATCTCGTCGTAGGAAACATCTAATAATTCTCTACTGTTGAGCTCTACGTTTGCTGTAATCTCACCGTAGTTTTTGTAATAATCAGCCGAGTATTTATTAATGATATTAATATTATAGTCAAAAACAAACTGTAGTTTACTAAATTCTTCCTCTGAATATATTTCTTTAAGGAAGAAATATTGTTCTATATTTCTAAGCAAAACGCCATTGCTCTTGTTAATAAATTTGATGTAGTTATTTTGAACCTTAACAAGATCTGCTTTTCTGGCAACTTGAGGAAGCGCTATAAATACATCTATATTAGCTTCCTGCAATCTCTCAAGTGCTTCTTCTACGTTCTCGACAGAATAATTGTTTAAATCAATATACACTCTATTTATTAAAGTATCATTAGAAAGTACTGCATCGAGCTGAGTTGGCGTGGATATAAGCGCATTGATTATGGACTGTGATTCATTATTAGATTCAGCGTTTTTGACGGTATCCAAAAATGAATCTGCATCGTTATGCGATCTATTATTATTCAATATTGTTTCGTATAGTTTTTCAATAAACCCGCGTCTTGCATTGTTGATATCTTTAATGTTGAGATAAAGATTATCATCTAAATCGTATTTAATATTTTTTATGACAAAATCTGTATTGTTAGTTTTGCGCAGTTGCTTTTCTAGCGTAGCTTCGCTTAGTGGTTGATTTTGGGCCATCTGAGGCGTTTCGCCGCAGTACTCACAATTATAGTTAGCATCATCCAAAACAATGCGGAGTGGTTTATTAGCCTTGCATTCAACAGTAATATTAATTGCATGCTTCAAAATTTTGTCGGAGTATTGTTTAGACAGACGATTTATAAGTTCTCTGTTTTCTGTTCTAAAACCTGGAGCCTTAAGACTAATCATTTGAGCCGAATTATGAACATTGTAATAGCTCTTGCTAAATCCATTTCTGTTAAACAAATCGAGCAAATTATTGTAGTCTTCTCCAGCGACATCTTCATAATTATTATCTATATATTTGCGATATACTTCAACAACACCGGAAACATATTCCTTTTTCTTCATTCTGCCCTCAATTTTGAGAGAATCAACACCGGCATTTGCAATAGATTGAAGAATATCTACTGTACATATATCCTTGGGACTTAAAACATATTTTTGGTCGCCCGGATTAATTACATTATTGTTATAAATCACATCGTATGGAAGTCTACATGGCTGTGCACATCTACCTCTGTTACCACTTCTTCCGCCGATAAAACTACTCAAATAACATTGACCAGAATAACAATAACACAATGCGCCATGAACAAAGGCCTCAACTTCAAGACCAGTTTGTTTGATACGCTTAATTTCTTCAAGAGATAGTTCTCTAGGTACAACAACTCTTGAGACGCCCAATCTAGCCAATTCCTCAGCTGTGCGATGACCCATAATAGTCATCTGCGTACTAGCGTGAATGTGCATGTCAGGGAAACATTCTCTCGCCATACGTATAACGCCAATGTCTTGAACAATAACTGCATCAAGACCAGCTTCGTAAAGCGGGCACAAAAAATCAAAGAGATCCTTTTCAATCTCTTTATTTTTGAGCAATGTGTTAACAGTCAAATAAATCTTGCGATTATTTATGTGTGCATACACTATTACGTCAATTATTTCTTCTTGTGTTAAGTTGGATGCTCCGGCTCGCGCTCCGAATATTTCGCCGCCCAGATATACTGCATCTGCACCTGCATTTATAGCAGCAATAGCGACATCATACGAGCCTGCTGGGGCAAGTAATTCTGTTTTTTTCATAACATACCTATTCTAATACAAAAGGTAACTGATTAACAGTTACCTTATATTAATTATTATTTATTTAATTCTGCTTTAAGTCTATATATTTCTTTTTCAAGCTCCTGATTCTTCTCTAATGCCTTCTCAAGTTCGTCTGTAGCTGTCTGCGCTTTGGCATCGCTCAAGATTAATTCGTGCTTAAGGTCATATACTTCTTTTTCCTTAACACTCAAATCACCTTCAAGCAAATCAGCTTGCTTTTTAGCTTTGAAGTAATCGTTAGCAATATTAATTTCTAGCAAGATTCTCTGCATATCAACTTTTTGCATTCTAAAATCTTCATTCTTTTTGAATTCTAGAATCATATTGTTAATATATGAAGCAACCTTCTGAAGATATGCTTCGCTCTCGAATCCACCGATATTATATATTTTTCCATCGATAACTACATCAATATAGTTCTTAGATGCCATTTGATTACTCCTTAAAAATGTGTTTAAACATACATTATCAGTATGCCCTAAAAGAACATACTGATAATGTTTAAAATTGCTATATAATTATAGACTGTTTTACTAAGAATGTCTAATACTTTTTATTTTTTAGTTTTCTTAGATTTAACCTTTGAGTATGCACCCCAAATCTTTGTTGTGCCATATAGCTTGTAACCTCTAGCTCTTACATAGTATTTCTTCTTAGCCTTTAGACCCTTGAATGTAGCAGTCTTGCCACTCTTAATTGTCTTTGACTTAGCGCTCTTGAATGACTTCTTAAGAGCAACCTGAACTTTAACCTTTGAAGCGCCTGAAGCTTTAGCCTTAACAACTAAAGATTTCTTCTTAGCTTTGATTGATGAAACTTTAGCCTTACCAGCACCCTTTGCAGCATCACCAGTAACAACCTTGAAGTCTTTAACTTCGATTGTACCGTGCATGTTGTTCTCATCAACAAAGTTCTTTAGGTATGGACCGAAAGCGAATTTAACTCCTAGAGAAGGAACAGATTTCTTCTTCTGGTAGTCAGCTTTGTCGTTAGGGATAGTAACAACAGCGTTAACTGTTACATAACCATCATCAGCTGTGTTCTTTGAATCCATAGCGATTAGGTTGTTCCATTCAACAGCACCCTTATCGTTTCTACCTACAGTAAGAACGTTCTTGCCACCCTGTGTAGCAGTGATTGACTGCATTGATAGAGCTGCGCCATCTGGATCTGTATCATCATAAGCCTTGATGTGGAAATGCTTAACATAGTTAAACTTACCAGTACCCTTTGTATAGTGAGTACCATCTTTACGTACTGTAGTGTCATCACAAACTGTGATTTCGTTCTCTAGAAGACCTTTAATCTTGAAAGAAATGTTGTAAACTTTACCTCTCTCAACGTTAACTACCTTAGTAGCTGTAACACCCCATGGGTTTTCACCCATAACTTTACCGTTCATTGGGTTGTAAATTGCGCTCCATCCTGTACTCTCAACATCCATTAGGAATGAAGAAGCGTCTGACTTTGTAATCTTAGCTGACTCACCGTATGTCTTGTAAGCGTCTACGCCACTTGCTTCGTTAGCGTTGATGCACCATTTCTGACCAGCTTTGATTAGCTCGTTCTCCCACTTACCTTTGTCGGCAGCGTTGTTACCGTGAATTGAGAATGACTCCCATTTTGTTCCTGTTACTACGTCTGTTCCTTTAGCTGCAGCACCAACAAAACCTGCCAAACCTACAACAAGTGTTAGTGAAAGAGCTGAAGCTAAAACCTTCTTGAATAATTTGCTCATTTCATATCTCCTTTTCTAAAAATATTTGCTTATATTAGGTTACCATTTTCAGTCCTGTTTTTCAACTCCTAAATGACGATATGCAAGGTCTGTTGCAACACGTCCTCTGGCAGTTCTTTGGATAAATCCATTTTGGATCAAATAAGGTTCATAGACATCTTCTAACGTTCCGGAATCTTCGCCCAGAGAAGCTGCTAGCGTATCTACACCAACTGGTCCTCCAGCGAACTTGAAGATAATAGTATCTAGAATACTTCTATCCCCCTTATCAAGTCCAAGTTTATCCACATCTAACAGGTCTAGGGCTGTACATGCCACCTCTTCTGTGATCACTCCATCGTATTTGACTTGAGCAAAGTCACGAACACGTTTGAGCAATCGGTTGGCAAGTCTTGGCGTACCTCGTGAGCGTCTTGCGAGCTCTATTGCCCCATTGTTTTCTATTTCGACGCCTAGCTTTGAGGCTGAGCGCAAAATAATCTCTTTAAGCTCTTCTGTCGTATAAAATTGAAGTCTATCAATTACTCCAAATCTATCTCTCAAAGGAGCTGTAAGCAATCCCGCTCTTGTTGTTGCACCAACAAGTGTAAATCGTGGTAGATTAAGTCTGATAGATCTGGCACCTTGTCCCTTGCCAATCATAATATCAATAGCAAAATCTTCCATTGCAGGATATAGAACTTCTTCAACCTGTCGATTCAATCTGTGAATCTCATCAATAAACAATATATCGTTTTCTTGAAGTCCGTTTAATATTGCTGCCATCTCGCCCGGTTTTTCTATAGCCGGTCCTGATGTTGTTTTTATATTAACACCCATTTCTGATGAAATTATGTTGGCCAAAGTTGTTTTGCCAAGTCCTGGAGGACCATAAAACAAAACATGGTCTAAGGCTTCATTTCTATCTTTTGCAGCTGCAATATAAACTTTTAACTTTTCTTTGATGTTACTCTGTCCCACATAATCATCAAGCGTTTGAGGTCGTAACCCTTTGTCTTGAATCTTATCCTCAACTGTAACATCGGTTTGAATAATTCTCTTAGTCATAATAATACCCTTTTATTAAAACTATATTAGAAACAAAAATTACATTAAAAATGATAATGCGTTTCTCAAAACATCTTCATCGTTCATATCTTCTGTGATCTTAACTTTGGAAACAGCCTTTTTGGCCTCAGTGTTAGAATATCCCAAAGCAACAAGAGCTAGTATTGCATCGTCCACAACTGTGCTAGCCACATTGACAATATTGCTATCATCAAAATCACCGATAATCTGTTCTAAGTCAATCTTGTCCTTAAGATCAATAACAATTTTTTGTGCAGTCTTAGCGCCAATTCCGGGAGCCTTAGAAATAGCCTTGTCATCTCCTGTAGCTATTGCAACATAGAGGCTATCTCCCTCAAGTGTGCTTATAATAGCCAACGCCCCCTTTGGTCCAACACCACTTACACCTATTAGCTTCTTGAATATATCAAGTTTGTCTCTGTTCAAAAAGCCAAAAAGATTCATATCATTTTCTTTTACATCCAAAAAGGTAAAAACTTTGATTTCTTCCCCTTGGCCTAGAGATGCCAATTCATCTTTAGGCATAAAAACAGACAACCCAATACCGTTGTTATCTATTGTTACTGTTTCTTCATCTACATATTCAATTATTCCGGAAACAAAAGAAATCATTCATTTTACCTCTCGATTATTTTTTTATTTTTACTTTTTTGATTGCAGACCATGGTCCAACTACTTCTCTGGCGTACAAAGCAATGTTTATTTTACCAGGAGCCGGATTATACTTAACGTTTACTCTGTAACGAAGCTTAACAAAAAGATTCTTTTTATTTTTTAGTTTTTTGCTGTTAATAGTCCCTTTGGCCTTAGTAAAATATTTAGTAACTAACGCCTTTTTTGTTTTCTTAGCATTAGACTTAGAACTAAAAGCTTTAACTTCGTATTTATAATTTAATGCGTTAGCATACTTAGGGATAGACTTAAAAGTCATTTTTAGTTTTTTGGCACTTTTCTTTTTTGCATATACCTTTTTGAAAGAAGCCTTTTTCACAACGACCGTACCATTATTAGCCGGAGTTGTTGTCTGCTGATTAGAAAAAGTATATTCAATTGTACTTGGATCAGAAGAAATACTATATAAAGAATTGACAGCATATACTTCCAATGTATATGTTCCTTCAGGAATCAAGCCAGTGTCCACATAAGACTTGCCAATTTCTAGCATTGTTTCATTAGTAGGCATTTCGTACAATAGCTTATCTCCCATTAGAAGTGCTATATAGTAAGAATCTGCGTTTTCTACAGCATTCCACTTAACATAGTAGCTATCCTCAGTCTCGCCTATAACAAGTCCTGTTGGCTTATCTAACTTTGTGATTTCTTCATCTGCTTTTGTTACAACATTCCCAACCAAAAACACCGAGAACACAACTGTTAGTAACAAAAATATTGTTGCTAATGATTTTTTCATACCTATACCTCACTATTCATATCTTTTTTCGATACATTTCTTAGGACATTTCATAGCGCACAATCCACACTTCTTACATTTTTCTTGATCAATAACAGGAACATTGCCTTCCATATGAATTGCATCAAAGTTACATGATTGAACACATAATGTACAACCAATACATCCTACTGAACAAGCATCCATAACAACCTTACCTTTGTCATTAGACTTACACTTGACCATATATTTAGAATCAGCATCGATTATACTAATAAGTCCTTTAGGACAAGTTTTTACACAAAGGCCACATGCTTTGCACTTGTCAGGATCAACGACAGCAATACCATTTTCAACAGATATTGCATCAAACTCACATACCTTAACGCAAGATCCTAGTCCAAGACAACCGTATGAACAAGCTTTACCGCCTGCACCCGGAATGTTAGCTGCATCCTCACATGATTCATTGCCAAAATAATTATATTTGTTTTTACTTTTTTCGCAGTCACCATTACAAGCAACATATGCTGTCTTAGGAACAACATCCGCTTCAACGCCCATAATATCAGCAATTTCCTTGGCTGTTGCTGCACCACCAACCGGGCATGCACTTACATCAGCCTCACCTGCAGCTATAGCAGCCGCAAGACCGTCACATCCAGGATATCCACATCCACCACAGTTATTGCCAGGAAGTGCCTCCCTAACTTCTACCTCTTTTTCATTGACTTCAACGGCAAAAATCTTTCCTGCTATTCCTAGGACAATTCCTATTAGCAGACCGACCAAACCAACAGTAGCCACGGCCCACAAAATACCTTTGACCATTACACTTAATGCTAAAACCATAACTACCTCCTAAATTACGCCTGTAAAGCCAGAAAAAGCTATTGCCATAAGACCAGAAGCCAAAAGAACCATTGGTGTTCCCTTGAAAGCCTTAGGCACATCATTATTTTCTGTTTTTTCTCTAATACCAGCAAGAATAACAATCGCAATCAAAAATCCTACTGATGTTCCCAATGCACAAAACATACTCTGTGCAAATGTATACTTGTTATCAATATTAGAAATAGCAACACCGAGTACAGCGCAGTTTGTTGTAATCAAAGGAAGATATACACCCAAAGCGTTGTATAAAGGCTTGACGAATTTCTTAAGAATCATTTCTACAAGCTGAACTAACGCAGCAATTACAAGGATAAAAACAATAGTCTGTAGGTATTCCAGATTGAATCTTTTTAGCAAACCATAATAAATACCGTATGTAACAGCGCTAGCAATCATAATTACAAAAATTACAGCAGCGCCCATTCCTGCAGCTGTATCAGTCTTTTTTGATACTCCAAGAAAAGGACACAAACCTAAAAACTGACTCAAAACAACGTTATTAACTAGCGCAGCACCTACTGCTATAAGTAATAAACTACTCATTTATTTGCCCTCCTTTTCTTCTTTATTGCAAGCCTTAAAATCGCTTCCACAACCACTACAGCCTGCACAGCCCTGCTCACACTGAAGTTTGCGAGGCTTTTTGCCCTGTCTTGCTCTTATATAGTTTTGTGTAGCAACAAGTGCTGCCAAAACAAAGAACGCACCAGGGGCCATTACGAATATATTAATACCATCCCATCCCGGAATGTTAACACCCAAAATTGTACCTGCACCAAGCATTTCTCTAAATGCTCCTAACAGTGACAAGGCAAATGTAAATCCAAGTCCCATACCGATTCCATCAAATACAGATAGGCCTATGCTGTTTTTGGAAGCGTAGCTCTCAGCTCTTCCAAGAATAATACAGTTAACAACGATCAATGGAATATAAATTCCTAATGACTTATTAAGACTTGGCAAGTATGCCTGTAGCAAAAACTGCAAAATTGTAACAAAACTTGCAACAACGACAATAAATGCTGGAACTCTCACGCCATTTGGAATAATTTTGCGCAAAAGTGAAATAAACAAGTTAGACATAGTCAATACTGCCAAAGTACTAAGTCCCATGCCGACACCATTCATTAGAGATGATGTAACAGCCAATGTTGGACACATTCCGAGCACCAAAACGAAAGTTGGGTTTTCTTTGATGATGCCATTATATAAACGTTCAATATATTTACTCATCACTTCCACCTCCGTTCAATAGTTGTGCACAGGCAATCGCCGCATTGACACCATGTGTAACAGCGTTTGTTGTAACAGTCGCTGAGCTTATAGCATCAATTTCGTTATCATCTTTGGCTCCTGTTTTTGTATAAACAAAAAACTTAACTTTTTTGTTTTTGAATTGTTTCTTGAATGAATCTGTATCTGCATTCATTCCAAGTCCAGGAGTTTCCTTGAGACTCAAAAATGAAATGCCCAATGTCTGTCCTGACTTATCAACACCTACAGTCATCTGAAGACTTCCGCCGTAAGCCTCCTCGTCAGTAACTGTAATAATGTATCCTAGTTCCTTGCCATCCTTATCAAATGCTTTGACAGCATCATTGATTGTTGCCTTGTACTCATTGTAAGGCTTAACGTTGGCATTTTTTTCGTTAGTCAAAACAATATCTTTAATTTTGGCATCTGATGGTTTCTTAACACTTTTTGTTGAATTAGTGCCAGGCATAACCTTTTCATATGCCTCGTTTAATGTTTTTTTCTCCTGCTCAGTTCTCGCAGACTTAGTGACGTTAAAAACATAGCCCAAAGCAAGTCCTGCAACTAGAGTTATAGCAAATAATATTAATACATCTTTGATAATCTTAGCCATTTATTTGCCCTCCTTTGCCTTTACAATACCGAAAGCCTTAGGCACTGTTATTTTTTCGATCAAAGGAACAAGTAAGTTACAAATAATTATAGCAAAACTTACTCCCTCTGCTGTTGCGCCAAATGTTCTCAATATAGCTGTCAACAATCCTAGGCAGATTCCAAAAATATATCTTCCGCCCTTTGTTATTGGACTTGTAGTGTAATCTGTAGCCATATAGAAAGCACCAAAAACTAGTCCGCCACCTAGTATATGCTCTAACAAAAACTCAACATTGAATCTGTTGTTAAACAACATAATAAACAATGCAAAAGTAACAATGTATGTTAGTGGTATTCTAAGATCAATTATTCTAAACACTACTAATACCAAAGCGCCAATTAGTATGCACAAAATACTTGTCTCACCAATTGTACCAGCGTGTCTTCCCAAAAACATATCAAGAAGATTAGTTGAATGGTTAGTAGCCTTAAGTGCTGTAAGCGGTGTTGCCGAACTTGTTGCATCTACACCCTTAACATCATCAGGGAAAAACTTAGTCATTGAACTTGCAAAAGATAGTACTAAGAAGCATCTTGCGCCAAGTGCCGGGTTCATAAAGTTTTGTCCCAAACCACCGAATAGCATTTTTACAACAATAATTGCAAAAACTGCGCCAACCATAGCCATCCAATATGGAAGTGTTGGAGGAAGGTTTAGAGCCAATATAAGACCTGTAACTATACAGCTCAAGTCACCTACGCTGTTTTTCTTTTTTGTTATTTTGCAAAAAACAAACTCTGCCACAACACATGTAGCAATTGTATAAACAACAAGAAGTGCCGCATGTATACCATATTTAACACCGAACATATATGTGGCATTATAAATACCCCAAATAGTTGTAGGTAGCATTGATAAAAAAACAATAAGCATAATTCCTCTTGTAGTGAATCGTGCTTTTATATGAGGGTTGGATGATACATTTAACATTATTTATTCACTCTTACCCTTTCCATTGTTTTGTTTGGCTGCCTCTTCTCTTCGCTTAGCAGCTACCTTTAGTTTCATAGTTTTAACTGACTGTGTGATATTGCGCTTGGCTGGACAAAAATAATTACATGTACCACATTCGATACATTCCATGCCGTAAAGTTTAAGGAACAAATCCATATCGTTAGCATCTGCAGCCTTGGCAATGTTAGCGCACAATAAGTTTTCTGGACAAACCTTGGCGCAATTACCACAATTCATACAATTAGTCATTGTGGCTGATTCCATATCGTCCTCCTTGAAGGCCAATATGGCTGATGAACCTTTCATAATAGGAACATCAAGATTATATAAGGCATTACCCATCATAGGTCCGCCTGATAAAACTTTTTTGACATCCTCAGAGTATCCGCCTACCTCGTCAACAACTTCTTGATGACTCATTCCAAAAGGAACAAGAAGGTTTGCTGGATTCTCAAAACCATCACCTGACACTGTCACAATTCGCTCTACTAATGGCTCATGGAATTTGACAGCTCTGTAAATGTTATAAACAGTATCAACATTGTCAACGATGCAGCCTGCATCAGCCGGTAGCATTGATGAATTGATTTTGCGTCCTGTAATAGCATATATAATATGTCGCTCTGAACCTTGTGGATACTTAGTTTTTAGTGGAACAACTTCAATATTGTTTTTGTCCGCTGTAAGCTTAGTAAGCAACTCAACGCAATCCATCTTGTTATCTTCTATAGCAATTACACCCTTAGCATTGTCAAAAAGCATAAGAATAATCTCAAGACCTTTTATTAGATCTTCAGGATTTTCCATCATACGTCTGTAGTCAGCTGTAATGTATGGCTCACATTCTGCAGCGTTGACAATGACGTAGTCGATTGCCTCCTCGTTCTTTGGTGTAAGTTTAACGTGTGTTGGGAAACATGCACCGCCTAGACCGACAATACCGCAGTCCTTAACACATTCTCTAATATATTCCTTACTCCATGGAAATGGCTTTGTGTCATATTCAAAGCGTTCTAGCTTTTTGTCGTTGGCAATGACAATGCAGTTAACTTTCTTGCCGCCAACTACTTCTCTTGGCTCAATAGCCTTAACCTCGCCGGATACACTTGAATGAATATTGGCTGAGATAAAGCCTGAAGCCTCTGCAATAAGCTGACCCTTGAGAACTCTATCGCCCACTGCAACTACTGGTGTTGCCGGTGCGCCAATATGCATTGCTGTAGGTATAACAACCACGTCGCCTGCAAAAACATTTCGCACTGGAGCATCCTTGGCCAAATCCTTGCCATCATATGGATGAACACCACCTTTGAAGGTTTTTAGTTTCTTTAATTTCTTTCCAATCCATTTGTATGTTGTATTACTCACTTTGCTCACCTTTTCTTAAAAATTAATTATTTCTATTTTAATACTAAACGCACTTTTTATCAACGAAAAAAGGCCACATATATAAGGGGATTTTGGGGTATTTGTTATTTAAGAATAAACTTACTTGTGCTAAAATACTTTTATGCTAATTTTTAAAGAACATATTAAAGAAAAATTTAATTATCCACTAGAACAAAAAGTCAATTTGGACCGAACAATTTATTTTGATATAGAGACTACTGGCCTTTCAAGAAAGTACTGCTCCATATACCTAATCGGCGCTATGTACTATGAAAACGGTCAGCCAGTTATTATACAGTGGTTTGCAGAAAACTATAACGACGAGGCCAATGTACTTATGGCCTTTCACAGATTTATTGCCAAGTTCGATACTATTATTCAGTTTAATGGCAATAGTTTTGATATACCGTTTGTTAAAGAACGCGGGGAAAAATATAAGATTGATTTTGATTTCGATCGATTCAGCCAATTAGACTTATATTATTCTCTCAAACAATTAAAAACACTTCTTGGTCTAGATAGTCTCAAACAAAAATCTTTTGAAAAGTTTTTGAGAATCAAACGCCAGGATCAGTTTGGCGGTGGTGAGTTAATCGACGTATACAAAGAATATGTGAAAACAAAAAACGAAAAGCTACTGTTCCCTCTACTTCTTCACAATTATGAGGATGTGGAATATATGGGCTTTTTGACAGAATTGTTGTCATACAAAGATTTGTTAGAAGGCGGTTTCAATATTGATACTTTTAGCATCAATCAATATGTTGATTACGCGGGAAACGAAAGACAAGAATTGTCTATGATTATTCGCAACAAATTGCCTATTCCAATCGAGACGATTTATACAGACAAAAACATTTATTGCAAAATCACAGAAGATATAACAGTTATTAAGGTTCAAGCCATAGAGGATACATTGAAATTGTTTTATCCTAACTACAAAGATTACTACTATCTTCCAAAAGAAGATAAGGCTGTTCACAAAAGTCTGGGCCAATTCGTACAACGCCCTTACCGAGAACAAGCCAAAGCTTCAAACTGTTATGAAAATATCTCCGATTTGTTTTTGCCTCTTATTGGCTCAATGGACTATAGCTATGTGTTCAAAAAAGACTATAATTCCAAGGATAGATTTATAAGAGTCAAAGACTTAGATCGAACTAATATTACAGAATATGTTATGGGCATTTGGGCGAGTCTAGTATAAATGTTTGAACCACCCGAAAGCCTTCGTGTCAGTTAGTTTAATCACAATTAGCGAACATACAACTGTCACAAGTAATGTCGCTGGCAAAACAGGATTCAGATGTAGTGTACTATAATTCGGTTGTGGTAACGTGCGACTAAAAACATACTCGAACAATAAATGTGAATAGAATATCAACGAGCTAAGCTTCCTTACAGTTTTGTAAACAGGACTGTCAGGAAGTTTTATTTGTATTGCAACAATAAACATAAACATTACTGTTGGGACCAAAAAGATATACATATCTACTCTTCTAATAAAATTGTGTTCGAACAAAAAGCGTGTCTCAGCATACATTGCAACAAATGACAAAACAAAGCCTACTAATGCCTTGCCCAAACTTAATGTCTTGCTACTAAAGGCGATAATCATGCCAATTGCAACAAACAAAAATGCCTCGAACAATCCGTTTCTCGTTGTCAAAATAACAAATTCTATCTTTTTGAGTATACTCCACAAAAACGGCGCGCTCTGCTCTAACGGTCTTATAAGGCCGAACCAACTCTGCGCCAACAGACCTATAGCATAAAAACAACCAGCTATTGCGACGATGATTTGTGGTTTAACTCTTTTGGACAACAAAAAAGCTATAAGTATAACCGCAAATATCAACGCTGGAAAATACCATAGTTGTGTATAACTACCTGTTAAAATTGTGCATCTAATGTGATCAATCAAGTTATATAAAAAACCGGTTTTATTAGCATAATAAATGTTAATTTCGCATGGCAAATAAATAACAGTCCAAATCAAATAAAGCTTTAGCATTCTGACAACGTATTTTTTTATAACGCTTAGGTCAAATTGCAAATAACTTGTTTTTTTGAATAACAAAAATCCAGAAGCAACAAAAAAGAATGGAGCTGCTATTCTGCAAAAAAAGTTTTGAATCCAAAAATTCAAATACCAGCCTGTGCTTAAATGAGGTGGATTACCAAACGGCGCTATGTGAATTATAACTATTAAGACAGCACAAAAAAGCTTGAATAAATCAAGCCCATTGTAACTTGTAGACGAATTAGCTTTACTGCTTAAATTCATCTCTACTCACCTTTCAAAGAAGCGATAATCTCTCTGAACTTCATACCGTTAGAAGCCTTTACAAGAACTGTGTCGCCCTCTTTAAGTACAGTGTTGTAATCGAATTCATCCTTTGATTCGAAATAGTATTTCTCGCTATTTTGAACTTTGTCATATATGTTTTTGGCTAACTTGCCGATACATACGACAACGTCAATGTTTTTGTCGTTAATATACTCTCCAACTTCTGCGTGAAGCTCGTTTTCGTTATCACCTAGCTCGAACATATCACCAAGAACGGCAACCTTTCTTCCTTCTGCGTTGGCGAGAACGCTTATACTAGCCTTCATAGACATCGGATTAGCGTTATAGCAATCATCAATAATAGTCATTCCCTGACTTTCAAAAATATTGTTTCTTCCTGAAACAGATTTAAGGTTTCTTATTCCTCTATCAATTTCTTCAATAGTCATACCAAAATGCTTTCCGATACATGTTGCAGCTAGTGCGTTATACATATTGTGGAAGCCTGGCAATGGAATGTATGTATCAAACTCTTCATCGAAATATTTGATTGTACAGCTTATTCCCTTAATATTATCTGACTCGTAATTATAAGCCATCACATCTCTTTTTGTCTCAATACCGTAAAACATAGGCGCATTGTTTTGAACACTTGTAATTGTGCTAAGCTTATCGTCATCACCGTTTAATACAGTAAAGCAGTCCGGCTTGGCGTTGGCGAACATTTCTGTTTTGGCCTTCAAAACACCATCTCTATCTCCTAGGTTTTCTAGGTGGCAAGTACCAATGTTAGTAATCACACAAACATCCGGCTTGGACACCTTAGATAATCTTGTCATTTCATCAAAAAAGCTAATGCCCATCTCAACAACAGCAATCTGATGCTCATCTCTAATTCTAAGAATTGTAAGCGGCATACCAATTTCGTTATTGTAATTGCCTTCTGTTTTTAGCACAGAAAACTTCTCTTCAAGCACTGATGCAATCATTTCCTTAGTACTTGTCTTTCCAACACTACCAGTAATTCCGATAATCTTGCAATCAAGCTGTTCTCTGTAAAACTCAGCAATATCTTTTAGGGCTTGGGCACTAGACTCAACCAAAATATATGGATAATCAGCATCTAGCTTCTTTTCAGACAATGTGACAGCCGCACCCTGTTCAAAAACAGCAGGAATAAAATCATGTCCGTCTACTCTCGCTCCGACGAAAGGAATATATAGCCAATCCTTTTTAATAAGACGACTGTCCTT
This sequence comes from uncultured Lachnospiraceae bacterium, assembly GCA_902774125.1. Classification (GTDB taxonomy): domain Bacteria; phylum Bacillota; class Clostridia; order Lachnospirales; family Lachnospiraceae; genus Eubacterium_G. The sequence continues at coordinate 4,008 of CACYHD010000029.1, read as the reverse complement.
TTCTACTCCCATTATTTCTTTATCAAGAAGTGATGCATCTCCACAAAACTCACCGTTAGTTGCTTTTGCTATATTTCTAATTGTTAGATTTTTCATTATCTATCTCCATATATTATTCATATTTTTTAAGTGAAACATTAACGATTTTTTCGCACAAATCCTCAAAGTTCATACCAATAGCCTTAGCTTCTCTTGGAACAAGACTTGTTGCTGTCATACCTGGCAACGTATTAACTTCTAGGCAGTACATATGACCGTTAGCTGACATCAAAACGTCTGCTCTTGCATAAACCTGACAGCCGATAACTGAGCAAGCTGACTTGGCAACTTTTTGCATCTTGCGTTTTTGCTCCTCTGTTAGACTTGCTGGACAGATTTCTTCAGTAGCTCCCGGCTCGTATTTGTTTTCATAATCATACCAGCCATCCTTTGGAATAATTTCCACTGCAGGCAATACTTCTCCGTCCAAAACGCCGACAGAAAACTCTCTACCTTTAATAAATTCTTCAACAAGAATTTCGTTATCTAACTTAAAGCATTTTTCAACTGCATCGTTGTACTCGAACTTGTCATTGGCAAACAAAACACCAACACTAGATCCACCGTTGCACGCCTTTACTACAACAGGAAAGTCCATTTCCAAGTTTTCAAAATTAGTGTCGGCACCTCTCTTGAACCAAACTGACTTAGGAGTAGGCACATTTTGTGACATAAAAATCTGTTTTGTAACACCCTTGTCCATACCAATACCACTCGCAAGTGGACCTGAACCTGTATATTTGATGCAATTCATGTCAAAAACAGCCTGAACCATTCCATCCTCGCCGTACTTACCGTGAAGCGCAATAAAGACTATATCAGCCTGCTGGCAAACAAACAAAACGTTTGGGCCAAAAAATGGTCTGCCACTTAACGTATTAGACTTAATTTCACTAGTCATTGAATCTATTTTTATTTTTTCCATCTTAAGATCATATTCTTCTGTGGACTCAAAAATATTAGGATCATCAATACCAAAGTACGCATCTACCAAAACCGCATTGTGACCTTTATTTCTTAGTCCCTGGCATACGTTAGCGCCAGTGTTAATTGAAACTTCTCTCTCTGTGCTTAATCCACCACACAAAACAACTATATTCATATAAGCCTCCCTAAATATTTATTAGTAATTTTATTAAATATTAATATTAGAAACGTTTTGATCAAAAAGATCTCTACGCTCTTCCTCAGTAAGTGGCAGCTTGCCATCTAGCAATTCATTAAAAGCGTCAGATGCGAGCTTGAGCATATCCGAATCATTGAGAATATCACCCATTCGAAACTCAAATTCACCACTTTGTCTGACACCAAAAAAGTCGCCGGGACCTCTTGATGCCAAATCTTCATTTGCTATTTTAAACCCATCATTCGTTTTACACAACACCTCGAGTCGATTATTTTTGTTTTTGTCCTTGCTTCCATCGACAAAAATACAATATGACTGGTGTTCTCCTCTACCAACACGGCCTCGAAGCTGATGTAACTGTGCAAGGCCGAATCGCTCAGCATTTTCAACCATCATAACCGTCGCATTAGGTACGTTTACGCCTACTTCTACTACAGTTGTGGAAACTAATACTTGGATTTCGTTTCGTGCAAACCTATCCATAATTTCGTTTTTTTCTGCAGGCTTCATTCTGCCGTGAAGACATTCAACTTTGATTGATGAAGGCAATATTTTTTGAAGCTTTTGAGAATATTCAACAACATTCTCGCCTTCTACAGCCTCGCTATATTCAACAGTCGGACAAATAATATATGCCTGTCTTCCCTCATTTACCTGCTTTTCAATAAATCTGTAAGCGTTGGATCTATATGAAGTGTCTACAACACAATTGGCACGAGACAATCTATTAGATGGCATCTCGTTGATAATCGATATATCAAGGTCGCCGTACATAATAATTGCTAAAGTTCTTGGTATAGGCGTTGCAGACATAACCATTACATGAGGATTGTCTCCCTTTTCAGAAATAGTTTCGCGCTGCTTAACACCGAATCTGTGCTGTTCATCAGTTACAACTAACCCAAGGTTATTGTACACAACCTTTTCTTGAATTAAGGCGTGAGTTCCAACAATTAAATCCGCCTCACCGTTTTCAATAAGTGCGTATGTCTCGCGTTTTTCCTTGGCAGTCATAGAACCAACAAGCAACGCTACATTGAGTTCGATGTTATTGTCATCTAGCAGTTCCAAAAAACTTTCGTAGTGCTGCTTGGCCAAAACCTCTGTAGGCGCCATAATAGCTCCCTGATAGCCGTTTAGTGCTGTAGCAATAAGTGCCAATGTTGCAACGATAGTTTTGCCTGAGCCAACATCACCTTGAATCAAGCGATTCATCACATGCTCACTGCTTATATCGTTTTTTATTTCTTCCCATGTCTGAAGCTGGGCGTTAGTCAGTTTGAAAGGTAAGTTTTCAATCAGCTGATCTATTTCTTCTCCAGCAGTTATAACATGAGTATTAATTGCTTTTTCGTTATCACTTTTAAGAGAATGTAGCTTGCTAATAAAATTGAAAAACTCGCCAAAAACAACTCTTTTCCTTGCAATGCCAAACTCTTTTGTGTTAGCAGGAAAATGTATTTTATAATAAGCACTCTTAGCATCTTCTAGATTATATTTTTGTCTGACAGACAATGGAATATCTTCTTTTCTGTCTAGCTTAGTCAAAGCATCCTTCGTCGCTTTAATAACCTGATTGTTAGTCAATCCGCGAACTAGTGGATATACGGGCTGCATTTCACCCTTCAAGGCGTCGTACTCGCTTTCAGTAAAGATTTTGGGTTGGTCCATAACTAGCGCCATTTTGTGAGGGCGCACATAGCCTCTAAAAACAAAAATACTTCCAACTTGAAGTTTGTTTTTGAGATAAGGCGCATTGAACCAAGTAGCCTTAATCGCACCACCTTCAGAGTCTCTAATGTATGCATCAAGAATCACAAGATTTTTGACTCTGCGTATGGTGCACTCTCTGACGATTGTACCTTTTACAGCTTGTGTCAAATTAGATTCAAGATCCCTCACTAATACCGGTTCTTCAAAGGTGTCATAATACCTTGGATAGTAATCTAGCAAGTCTTCTGCCTGGTACACGCCCGCTCGGTTAAATACCTTTTCAGTTTTTTCTCCTATTCCACTAATATCTCTTAAAAGCATATATATCCTTCTTATTTTTCATTCCATAATATTCTACCATAAAATGTATTATTATACATTTGTTATATGTGATATAATTGTTTTTGGAAAAATTAAATAGGAGGGATTAGTATGAAGAAACTACTAAGTTTGTTTTTGGTTCTAGTTATTACTCTATCAGCTGTAGCATGCAGTAAAGGCAAGGCTGACAACATTAATGACTTGGCTGGAGATTATGAATTGTATGCAATGACAGAAAACGGCAAAAAATATGATTCAGAGGAACTACAGAGTCTTACTGCTCTTGGTCTTGAGATTTCATTTAAGATCGACAAAAAAAGCAATGCTGAGTTAAACCTTATGGGGACAAAAACAAAATTCAAAGTTGACGTAAACAAGCATACTCTTTCAAGAGGCGGAAAATCTCTAAAGTATACTTTCAAAAACGGCATTATGAAATGGAGCAACAATAAGACAGTTCTTAAATTTAAAAAGAAAAAATAAATATTTTTAGATTGGATAGTTGTTATAATTATCCAATCTTTTTTGCAACAAAAAGGGCAAAGGATAAAACCTTTGCCCTTTGTTATTATATTATTTTACTTTTTTAATCTTCTTTTTCTTAGAATAAGATCCGTAGAACTTAGTCTTGCCAACTTTCTTGAAGGCTCTAACTTTAATGTACATTGCTTTCTTATTCTTTCTCTTAAGAGTATATTTTGTCTTAGAAATTGTCTTAGTCTTTTTACCCTTGAAGTTAGACTTGTAAGCGTAAGCAATTTCGTACTTCTTAGCACCTAATACTTTGTTAAACTTAATCTTAACTTTCT